>JBKQWH010000481.1:0-25393 GCA_052139635.1 Capsulimonadaceae bacterium | reverse complement strand
GAAATGCTCGACGACAGTCGGATCGGCAGTCGGTGTAATGCCTGCGGCACCGAGCGGCGCCGAATTCCGCAACTCCCTCTCCGCTTGCGGGGAGGGCGGGGGAGGGGTCGCCGACGTCGGACCTGGCAGGTCATATTCGAAGCCCGACGCGAGCGACACGGGCTGAACCGTGGTCGAGCCGCTGAGAGTGCTGCTCCAGCCGGCGCCCGTATAGTGATCATACGTGCGCAGCCGCCAGTAGTGCGGCTGGCCGTCGGTCGGGACGGCATAGCCGATGAGATCGGATGACGATGTGACCATCCCCGTACCGATGTCGAACGTACTCGTGTCGGCCGCGGCCGATTGGGACGACTGGGCCGATGCAGTGGTCTTGATCTTCATTGTCGCATCATTGGCCGCCTGTGTGAATCCGCGCAGGGTTTGCGCCAACCCCGTGCTTCCGACATAGGCCTTGATGGGAATGAAGATCAGCCCGGCAGCGACGATGACCGTGGTGGCAATCGCAAGTATCGACAGCATCTGCACGACCAGGATCGTGGGCGACGCGCCCGTCTCCGCTTGACCCGCCCCGGACACCGGGGAAACCGGCTTAAGCGCGGGCCGGCGGTGCAGGTAGTTTGCCTGGGCTACCATGAACATGGAGCAGAGGAGTACCGCGCTAAAGCATAGCTCAACCGTTCCGCTCGGAACGGCCGAGGCGACCAGCCCGATGCCCGCGATCGACAATACGACCGTCAACAACACGGTTCCGTCCGTGACGAGGGTCCAGGACCAGATAGTGATCATCCATGCAAAGAGAACGGCAATGTCAAGCTGACTGTGGAACAACACACCGGCCACAGTCATCTGTCCGGTGCTGAACTCGTAGCACGCATAGGTGATCCCGCCAACCAGCAGGAGCTCCGCCAGGCGCAAATTCAGGCCCAGATAGCGGCACCCGAGTGAGAATACGAAGCCGATCAGAGTAAGAAGAAGCGTGGTTCCCGTCAGAGTCGCGTCTCCCACACCGTTTGTAACCGCAAACGATCCGGCGACGGCGGCCGTGAAAGCCGCGACGTAGAAGGGCAGGTTCGGTTCGGTGTCGGCGGTCCGGCCCGTCCGCTCCTCGCCGGCGCCGGACGCATTCTGGTAGGTGTTGTCTTTCATGCGGCCTCACGCGCGGCGAGCGGCCTCAAGCCGCGGCCGCCACTCCCGAGAACGGCCCGAATAGCCGTGGCAAGGTCATCGCCACACCGGATGTCCAGTACCATAGGCTCGGGATCGACTGGGGCGAGTTCGACATTCCGGCAGGGGAGCGTATCGTACGTCCCGGTGACAAATCGCCAGCCAAGTGTCCGTATTCCGGCGGTGCGGTACTCGGCAGCCGCGTGGTCCACGGCGGCCGCCGTAATGTCGGTCGTAATCGAGAGCACAATGCCCGACGAGTTGAACGGGAAATATGCGCTCAGCGCCGCGGCCAGCCCTCCGTCCACGGTGCACTCGGCACGCGCCAGCGCGTCGAAAATCGGAGCCAGGTCTCGCCGGTCGTTGGAATACACGGTGCTCGGCGCCGCCGACGTCAGCAGGTGTACGGCATATCCACTGCGCGTCAGGCCGGCCGCGAGGGTTGCGGCGGTCTTGATTGCCAGCTCAAAGGGGCCATCCAGGGTGTCCGGGGCTTCACCATAGGCGTTGCGGCTCAGATCGAGTGCGATAAGCACGTCAACCGCAACGCCCTGCGTATGCTCCGAGACAACCAGATGCCCCGTTCGAGCGGTCGTACGCCAGTGGATACGCCGCAACTCGTCGCCGGCCTGGTACTCGCGGACGCCGTAGAAGTCGAGTCCGCCTCCACGTCGACGCCCTGTGTCGTCGCCCTGCCAGCCGTCGGCGCCGGCGAAGACGAGCGGAGCATCGAGAGGGAGCGGCTGTGGATACACGGTCAACTGGTCTCTGGCGGGAACCGCGGGCGCCGGCGCCGTGCCGATACTGAGATCCGCGCCGCGAAATATGCCTGGCGGCTGCGAATCTGCGGCCGTATCGCCGGGCTGCGCCAGAGAAGCCGTGCGGGCGAAGAGGCCAAGTGGATCGGCTGTCACGCATACGGCCGGGCCGAGCGTGTAAACGCCGCGCTTGCGAGCTTTCAGGCGATAAACCGCATGATGGATTTCGCCGGGGAGCAACTGGGGAGCCGGCTGCGGCTGCTCGACACACTCGAACCAGGGCGAGAGGCGATCGGTAACCGACACGAAGAACCGCGGCGACATGGCCCGGTTCGTGACGGTCAACGCGATAGCGACTTCCTCGCCCTCCTGACAGCTCGAGGAAAACTCCCGCCGGACATCGATTCCACCGGACAGAATCCGGGAGGCGAGCGACGCGGCAACCGGGACGAGAAGCATCGACAGCGCCATGAAGTACATGTCGGGCACAATCTCGATCGCGACGACGAGAAAGAACAGGCCCGCAAAGAGAAATGCCGCCTTAAACGCAGTCTGGCTAACGGTTTGCATGGCTTTCCAAAGCTGCAGACAGGAACGAACCGCTGCGGCAACCCGCCCGAGATGTGGCTCTTTATTTCCTGAGTCCCGATGGGACTTTGGTCTCAGTAGCCGTGGACTTCAGTCCATGGGGCCGTCGATATCGCACTACAGCGACGCCGGCACCTTTACCGAGCCCAGGATGTCCCGTACGATTGTGTCGCTCGACGCGGATCGCAAGCGCGCATCGGAGCGCAGGATCATGCGATGCCCGAGCACATACGAGGCGAGCTTCTTGATATCGTCCGGAAGAACATAGTTACGCCCGTGAATGGCCGCATAGGCCTGCGACGTGTGCAGCAGCGCCAGCGATCCGCGCGGGCTTGCCCCAAGGGCGATCTGCGGATGCTTTCGCGTAGCCGTTACGATGTCGACGATATAGTCGTGTAGACTCGGGTTGACGTAAACGTTACGGACGCTGCGCTGGAGGCTGATGATCTCCTCACGGCTGAGAACGGGCTCGATCGATTCGAGAGGACAGTCTCGAGTCTGCTGCGCGAGAATGCGCGCTTCCTCCGCTCGGTCCGGATATCCCATCGCGACCCGCATGAGGAAGCGGTCGAGTTGGGCCTCCGGGAGCGGATACGTGCCGTGCGCTTCGATGTGGTTCTCGGTGGCCACGACGAAGAACGGGACCGGAAGCTCATAGGTAATCGCATCGACAGTGACCTGGCGCTCTTCCATGCATTCGAGCAGCGATGACTGCGTCTTTGGCGTTGCGCGGTTGATCTCGTCGGCAAGGATGATGTTGCCGAAGATGGGCCCCTCTCGAAACTCGAACTTGCTTGTTTGCTGGTTGAAGACGGACGTCCCCGTGATATCGGCCGGCAGGAGGTCCGGCGTAAACTGGACGCGCTTGAACGCGCAGGCCATTGATCGGGCCAGGGCTTTGGCCATTGTCGTCTTTCCGACGCCGGGGATGTCCTCGATCAGCAGGTGACCGTTGCACAGCAGGCACGTGAGGGAGAGCTCCACAACCTCTCGCTTGCCGATGATGACCTTTTCAATGGAGTCGGCCAGCAGGCGCACTTTGTGCTCAACCTGGATGAACAACGGGTCGCCATGGCCGTTCTGCCTGGGGTCCGGATGGGCACTAAGGAAGCCGTCGCCCGCGGACTGGTCTTTCTCGATGAGGGTCATGATTTGTAACACCTGTTCCCTGGTAGGTCTAACATAAAGATTGTACGCTATAGTCACGACACACGGTGCATCCCCGATTCGCCGCGGCATACGGGATCACGACGATCCGGCCGCGGAATTCGTATTCGCTCGATTGCCATTTGCTGAAACATGCCGCTCGACGGGGCGGTTCCACAATCACGAGTCGAAATCGCGCAGCCCGGTCCCGCGGGCATTATGTCGAATGCGCTAATCGTTGTATCGCGGCGCGCATGCCAAAAGGTTGGTCCGTCGGTCGTCGCACCGGTGTTCTTCCAGTTAAACGAACACTCGCTCATTTTGGTTCGTTCCTGCGACCTGTCGCTCATCATTTGCATCACGGTTCAAGACAAATCCCGGAACTATTTCTTCGAGACGTATCGGTTGCCCTTCCAATAGTACCGCCAGGGGGAATCGACGCCTACTGTGAGTCCGATGCGGGTCGTTTGTACGACCTCGTTATCTAAGAGCCGCCGGGAGGGCAGCACGGCGAGTGGCATGCCCGAAGCCGTGACATCGATGCCGTTGTGCTCGGCGACGCTCAAGCCGAGAGCCTTCGCCAGCTTCCCGGGGCCGTTTGTCAGATCGACAGTCCCGGACCGGCCCCCACGCATCTCCCGCATCTCGTCGATCCCGTCGACGGGCTCGAGGGCGCGAATCAGCACGGCTTCGCCAATACCCTCCGGCCGGCAAACCAGGTTCAGCATGGCATGGATTCCGTAGGATCGATAGACATAGGCATGGCCCGCCTCGCCGAACATCACCGCATTGCGCGGTGTCCGCCCGCGGAACGTGTGGCACGCGGGGTCACCCGTAAGATAGGCCTCGGTTTCGACAATGCGTCCGGACAACCGGCGCCCGTCGGGAAGGATACGAACCACCAGCGCACCGAGCAGATCCCGGGCCACGAGACAGGTATCCCTATCGTAAAACTCTCTCGGCAGCGGCTGTGTCATCGGCTGACGCTATTCTACCACGTCGGCGAAGCAGCCGCCCGGTTCAAGACAAATTCGCCAGCAGAACTTCGGTAAAAAGAAACCCGACGAGGACCGCGCCGCCGTCTTTCCAAGGTATACTGCGCGCGGATGTTACGTTTCGATTTCGCGTTCCGCGGGGATTTAAGTTCCATGACTCCTACGCCAGCCGATTGGATAACAGCTTTGGACCTACTACCGCATCCGGAGGGCGGGTGGTATAGAGAGACCTATCGTTCACCCCTCTCGGTGGACACGGTAGCCGGGAGGCGATCGGTGTCGACCGCGATCTACTACCTGCTCGAGCAAGCCGAGTTCTCGGCACTACACCGCATCAAGTCCGACGAGATCTGGCACTTCTATGCCGGAACATCGCTGGCGGTCGAGGGCATCCACCCGGATGGCACGCGGCAGACGTGGAATCTGGGCCTCGACACCGCCTCCGGCGACCGGCCACAGTGCACTGTGCCTGCCTTTACATGGTTCGGGGCCCAGGTGGTCGACAAAAGTGGATACGCGCTCGTTGGATGCACCGTATCGCCAGGTTTCGACTTCGCGGACTTCGAGCAAGCCAGGTGTCAAGCGCTTCTCGCGCAATTCCCGCAACATGCCGACCTGATCGCGCGATTGACTCGCGCCTGAGCCGGCTGTCCTCTAGGGCGCGGGGCGCGGAGGAGGCGGCTGGTTTCGGGCGCGGCTACGCTTCGCTATGAACTTCCCCTTAAGTTTATACGTCTGCCTAATGTGGTAAAATAGGCCGATGAAATGGGACCGTGACAGGAACGGGGGTACGAAAATCACCCAGCCGGAAGACTTGGAGAAGAACTCGTTCAAAACGGTCGCCGTAGTGGCCATGCAGGGCGACTACGATAAGCATATGCAGGCGGTGGAACGGCTCGGCGCAAAGGCGATGGCCGCACGCAGCGCGCAGCATATCGAAGAAGCCGATGCGGTTATCTTGCCGGGAGGCGAAAGCACCACGATCGGAAAGCTGCTCGTCCGATACGGCATGGACGTGGCGCTGAGACAAGCTGCCACCCACGGAAAACCGATCTTTGGGACCTGCGCCGGCCTGATACTGCTGGCCAGAGACATCGGAGGAGGAACTGCGGAGCGCGGCGGACAGCCGACCCTGGGACTGCTCGACATCACGGTTGTGCGAAACGCATTTGGCCGGCAAGTCGATTCCTTCGAGGTGTTTGTCGACGCACCCGAGATCAGCGGAGATCCGATCCCCGCGGTGTTCATACGAGCCCCGGTTGTGCAGGATGCCGGCCCCGATGTCAGGACGCTTGCCACTTACGACGGCAAAACGATCTTTGTGCGCCAGGGCACGATACTGGGAAGCGCCTTTCATCCGGAATTGACGCTGGATCTGAGTATCCACCGTTACTTCCTGTCGATGATCGTAAAGGATGAGCTGTGAAAAAGGGCCGCTGGATGGTCTGGATCGTGGCGGTTGCCTGCCTGATTGCGGTCGGAGCGGCAACTCTCGCCGGTGGGCGACAAAACTCCCACGCCGACGCTGCTGTCACGCCGGCTCCGCCCCAGCCGGACACAATCAACCTGCGGTGGACCGCCTCGGTTCCGGATCAACTCTGCCGTTCCGTAAGCGACGGGCAACCGCGGATTGCGCAATACTATGTCTCCGCCTCGTTTTCCCCGGACAACTCCTATATTGCGGTGGTAACGCGCGGTTCGGACCGGTCGGCGTGGGTAAGCCTGATGCATACCGAGACCGCGCGCAAAGTGGGAGACGTAACCTATTTCACGCCCGGACACGTTGTTTGGCCGCTGAATGTCCCGGAGGCAACCACTGCGGTGGTCGGCCCCGAGGGGAAGGTTGTCCTCGCGTACGCGGCACTTGACCCAACGCGCCAGGGATTGACCATTATGCAGCGAGAACACCGCGATGTGTTCAAGTACGTCCTCGACGGAGCCATTTGGGACGCGGCGGTTTCCGGCGACGGTACCTACGCCGCAGTCGTGACCGGCGGCCACTCGCTGTACATCTTTTCGCTGACGGGCACGCCGCAGTACCGCCGAATCTCGCTGGTGGGAACGGGAAACTCGATCAAGATTAGCAGCGACGGCGCATTTATCGCAAGCGGCACGTGGGACGAAAGTGGAGTGAGTTGTTTTCGGGCCGGCGGCGTCCCCCTCTGGCGTTACCAGGCCTATACGGCTCAGGGACGGCCTGCCATCAACCGACTGTTTGAGGCGGAAATCGCACATAGCAGCCCGTATCTTCTCGGTGTATCCTACGCGAATATCGCACAGAGCAGCACACGGCTGTACCTCTGGAATCGATCGAGTTCAGGCCAACTCCTCTGGTCGCATGATCTGGGCCCGGAGGATTTCGCGCCGCGTGCACGCATCTCCGCCGACGGAACGCGGATTGCGATCGCCTATCGGCACAAGATCAACCACGGAGACCAGAGTATCGACGTCGGACAGTTGATCATGTACGATAGGTCGGGCCGCCGGCTTTGGGGCGGTGCACGAGGGGGACTGCTGATGTCCCCGGACCTGATCGCAATTTCCCCTGACGGCTCGATCGTGACTGTCGACGATGGCCAGAGCACGCTCTACAACTACGACATGGACGGACGGCTCTCCACAGGGAAGGTGATGGGAGCGGCCATCGAAAACACCGTAACTTCGGATGACGGCTCGTACGTACTGGTCTATACGAAGGACAATAAGCTCACTCTCGTGCAGCCTGCGTCTGTCCATGCATGATTGCCGATTGGGTCATTGTTTTTGTTCGACGACATCGCCGTATCTCTTTACCCTCCCGTTGCGGGCCGGGTACCCGCGATGAGGGTGCGGAGAGCCTGAGCGAGCCGGGGTGGCTCCTGAAGCTTGGGCACGGCACCCGGAACAAAAGCAATAGCGAAGGTTGTTAGAAGATTGGGTCGCGTTATCACTATTCGAAGCGATGTGGTGGGAACTCCAACACCAGCACCGCGCGTAAGGGAAGGGAGGACGGACCTTATGGCAGATGTGGTGGACGTAGCGCAAAATGCGGCTGGCCTGTACGATACGACCGGCCAGCGGGCGGAAAAGCGGATCGAGTTCGATCGGCTGGTACAGCGGTACCACAAACAGGCTTTCAATATCGCCTACAGGATGACAGGCAACCATTCCGACGCGGAGGACTTGACACAGGAGGCATTCCTCCGGGCCTACCGGTTCTTCGGCAACTATCGGCGCGACTGGCCGTTTGACAACTGGCTTTACAAGATCATGTCGAACCTGTTCGTCGATGACATACGCCGGAAGCCGAAGGCGAAAATGCAGTCGCTCGATCAGCCCATCGACGGCGGACGGAATGAGGAGGTTTACCTCGAAATTTCCGACTCAGCCTCGAACCCCGAGCGCATCGTCATGATCGATGAGTTGGATGAGCACATCCAATGCGCATTAAATGCTCTGCCTCGCGATTTCCGCATGACCGTTGTCCTGGCGGATATCGAGGGCATGTCGTACGAAGAGATCAGCGCCGTGATGCGCTGCTCCCTCGGTACGGTCCGCTCCCGGCTTCACCGTGGGCGGAAGTTGCTGCGGTCTAAGATTACGCAGTTCGAGCGGGAGCGTTCTGCACTGGCAGCGTGAGTGCTCCCGCAGTCGTGCAGTAAGACGAATGGCTCGAGAGGAATTCTTCGGCCGTGACTTGGCCTGCATTGCGGCGCCAGGGCATTTCCGACGTTTGGAGTAACTGCTTAAAGTGAACTGCCGACGAGTTCAGGACCTACTATCGCCGTATATTGACGGACGTTTGACCGGACAGCAGATGATCGAGGTTCAGGATCATCTGAGCGGCTGTCTGGTATGCTCCGAGGAGTACAGGGCTTTTCGCGAGGTTGTCGTACTCCTCCGCACGATGGCGGTTCGTGATTCCGGACCTGTGTTTGAGGACCGGATCAGGCAGACCATCGACGCGGAGCGCGTCTTTTCGCCAGGTTCATTGAACGTTGCGGCGGTTCTGACCCCGCAGCGTGTGAGGCGGCTCGCGTCTGCGGTTGCGCTGTCATGTGTTGGCATACTCACCGTTGCGTTGCGACTTGGGTCGGCCACTCTCCAAACCGCCACGGCGCGCGGGTCATTTGGAAGTCAAGCCTTGAGTTTATCCTTCCAAACCCGGTTTCCCGGCACAATACTGACCGGGGTCGCAGCCGCCGATCTTCCCGGTAACCTGGCTGCGACAATCCCTGGTCCACCCTCTCATACCGGGTCGATGAGCCACCAGCAGTCCCCTTCCCGGTTCCTTTCCCCCCTTGACAACTGGGACGGCCCGTTCATGGCCCCGGCGGGCGGGTATACTCAAAGCAACGTCAGCTTTACCGCGTATACACATTGACCCGAATAATCCATGAGGAACTTTAGCAAGGTCCGGTCCGACGTTTTTTTGTCGGTACCTGGTTACTCCCGGCCATTCCTGGCCGGATGAATCAAGAACGACGCGTTCGATATACCGGGAAATCGATTTTTGAGGAGATACCGATGACATTCCTGCAATCCGAAATCAACTTCCGCTTTCATAAGAGATACGTCGCGTACGTCGTGGCGCCGGCGATCGTGGCGTGCTTCGCGCTATCGTTTGTTCCCGCGATCGCCGACGTCCCCGCGACCCAGCCACGTACCTCGGAATCGGACATGCTTGCACAGATGCAGGATGCGTTTACGCAAATCGCCCAAACCGTGGAGCCGACCGTGGTGAATATTAAGGCGCAGCGGTCCCGCCAGGATGACGGTAGCGACAACCCCGCTCCGCCGCCGCCCGCTCCGGAGGGACCTCCGTCAAAAAAGGATAAGGGGGACGGCAACACCGGGCCCGATGCGCCGTTGCCGCGCGAGCCACGCTTTGCGATGGCCACCGGATCAGGGGTGATTGTGAGGCCCGACGGTTATATCCTTACAAACGATCACGTTGTTCACGACGCCGACGGCGGAATTGTGACCGTTACTTTGTCCGATGGCAGAGTCTTCAAGGGCACGGTTTACTCGGACTATCGAAGCGACCTCGCGGTCGTAAAAATCGCCCCGGGGGACAAACCGCTTCCCGCAGCCACGTTCGGCGATTCGGCGGATGTGCGTCCGGGACAGTGGGCGATCGCCGTGGGAAGTCCCTTTGATTTGGAGAACACGATGACTGTGGGAGTCATCAGCGCGATCGGTCGCCACACGAACATCCCGGGAGAAATGGGCGACCAGTCCCGTTACTATCCCGAACTCATTCAAACCGATGCCGCCATAAACCCCGGCAACTCGGGTGGCCCGTTGTTCGACATGAACGGGCACGTGGTGGGGATCAACGTCGCGATCGAGTCGCCCGTGGAAAGCAACTCCGGAATCGGCTTTGCCATTCCCAGCGATCTCGCTCAGCGAATTATGACAAAACTGATCACGACGGGAAAGGTGACCCGTGGTTACCTCGGCGTTTTGCCGGGAGACTTAACGCCGGCGGAAGGTCAGGAGTACGACCAGGCCACCGGTGCATTCCTGCGCGACGTGTCCGTCGACAGTCCGGCCTGGAAGGGCGGCTTGCGCGCCTCGGACATTATCACCTCGTTTCAAGACATCCCCATCAGCGGCGAGGTGTCGCTGCGCGATGCGATCGCCGACGCGGCGCCCGGCAGCACAGCGAAGGTAGTATACGTTCGCGACGGTGTTCCCGCAGTCACATCCGTAATAATCGGCGACTTTCCGGCTCAAAAGCCCGATACCACTGCCCCGGTCCACCCGGCAGCCTCGACACCCAAGCCGCACCTGGGCCTGACGCTGCGTAACCTCACCGCGGCGGACCGGCAGTCGCTTGGACTGCCGGCTACGACAACGGGCGTGTTTGTCGAGAATGTCGAGCCCGGTAGCCCGGCGGAAGAAGCAGGCGAGGAATTGGGCGGTGTCCTTACCGGCACGATTATTCAGAAGATCGGAAAGACCACCATCCGCACGACCGCCGATGTCGGGGCCGCCATACAAGCCGCGGAAAACGAGCAGCAGGTGACGCTTGTGCTGATGCTCCGTCAGGAAAACGGATTCCATCAACACGCGGTAACGTTGCAATTGTAGGATTGTCCCCCGGTGTCACGATGGCAAACAAGTGGCTGATCACGCACGCTCCGGGTAGCCGGCGTGGCGCCCGGCGCGGGCGGGACCGACATCTCCTGAACAGTTTGCTTGCGGCTAACTGTATCCGTTCCTCTTGGGAATTCACTCGCAGCCGGAATGAATCCGGCTGCGAGTGGTCATGTGTCAATAAATGCGGAACCGGCGCGGCTGGAACGCCGCGTTTTTCTGTGGCTAAACGCTCTGTCCGCTCGCCCGTCGCCACCCCTCCCCGTCCGCGGGAGAGGGAACGGAAGTGAGGGCACTGTCACCCCCCGACATCGCGAGTGATCGATTATCTGGAAGTCCGGCCCATAATAAGAGTGTGATCTAACCGCGTGAGGCGAAAAATGACAATTATTAAGACTTTCCCGCCCCGTAAGACGTTCCCGATTCGAGCGAGCGCTGAGCTTCTGGCGCGAGTGAAGACCGCGGCGTACCGCAACAACATAAGCGCGAACTCTCTCTGGGTTGCCGCGCTGGAGGCATACCTCGAGGCTGACGAATCGAAAGCCACGGAGACAACCGAGGTCGCAAGGGCAGACTAACCCGAAGTGCTGGGAGGCGGCTCGACAACTTTGGCGGTGTGGCACGGGGCCGGACTGGGTACATATTTAGTATCGAGACGGATCGGTACCCGCGAGATTCCCGGCACTATGAATCCGCTCGATAAGGGAGGATACATACCATGTCCGGACCACAAGGATGGCTCAGGAATATTGCGGCCGCTGTCGTGGCCGCCGCAACTTTGATTGCGGCCGGCCAAACCGCTTGCGCCGCATCGCTCACGCTAAGTGGCGCGGATTGGCGCAGTGCCGTAACCGCAGCCCAAATCGGCACGCACTCAAGAATCGTCATTAAGCCCGGCGTGCACGGCTACGGTCCTGTTTCGCTCCAGGTATCCGATGCGACCACTCCGGCCGGGCGGGTCGCGGTGGTCTCCACGCTCGCCGATGCCCTTGATGCGAACTACACGAAAGTGTTCATCGTACGCCGCAATGGCGCCACAACGCCGCCGATCGACGACGACTCCACGATCAGTTTCCAATCACGCCGCATCCCGGCCATGCGGGCAATCCGCATGCTGGCCGGTATCGACGGCGCTGTCGTACATTTTCGGCAGCATATCCCCGGAGATATCGTGCTGTCGTCACGTCAGATGCCGCTGGCGCAGGCAGCCGCCGAAGTCGCGCTGCAAACCGGCACGTCCTGGCAGCCCGTGTACATTCTGTCACCCCGACCGAACACAGCCGGACCCATGGCACAAATAGGCGAACCTGCAAGTGCCAACCAGCCGACAGTACAGGTCATCGGGCACACGGCCTCCGGCGAGCCAATCACGGAGTACCCGGCGACAGGCGGGGTCTTTGCGCACCGCACGGTGTCGCCGCCCGACTCGACATCGGCCGGGCAGGTTGCCGCGACTCAGCCGGCACCCGCCAACCAGAATTCCCCATCGCCGGGGAGCCCGGTCAACAATCCCAACCCGGCCGTGTCAGGATACCCGTATCCCTATCCGTATGCGTATCCCTATCTGTATCCGTATCCGTATGGATATGCCTATCCATACAGCACCTACGGCGCGGTCACCATTCCTTACACCGGGATCTTGGAACTGCCGAACGGCACCGACGTCATTGGCGCGGGCCCCAACGTCACCCGACTTGGCTTGTAAGGGCCGAGCACTCCTTGCCGGAGGGACTAATGTCCTCCCCTTAAGCGAGTGCTTCAGGCAAGGACTTGCGGGTGGTCAGCGCGCATCCGGTGACCACCCGCCACTCGCGGTGGCGTCGACAGAAATTCCGATGAAATCGCGCCCAATCTCCACGTACCCCGCAGACGATCGAGCGGCTGTCGGGTATGATAAAACATCAACCGGATCGAACGGCGTCGTTCCCCGGGAACACCGCAAGAGGAAGAACGCCCGGCGAGAACGCGTCAAAGCCTATCGGGCCGAGAGGAACTTCCACCGTGAACAATAGCCTATGAGAATCGCCGTCTTCAGCGATACGTTCCCTCCGCAGGTCAACGGTGTCGCGCATGTGGTCGCCCAATCCGCCATGCGTCTCGCGCAGCGCGGCCACGACGTGCATGTGCTGACCGCATCACAGGGCTCGAAGCGTTACCTGGACACTCTCACGCAGGGGTGGTACGTGGTACACAACGTGTACTCGTTCCCCTCCGGTGTCTACCCCGACCTGCGCTTCACGATGCCGCTGGCCACTAACAAGCTCAAGCTTCGCGGCTGGCGCCCGGACATCGTCCACACGCATACCCTGTTCGGCGTGGGGCTCGCTGCGGTTCGCTGCGCAAAGCGGTTCGAGGTTCCGCTGATCGGAACGCACCACACGTTCTTCGACGCTTACCTGAAGCATGTCGGGATGGACAGTCAGATCACGCGAAGCATGTCGTGGAAGCTGACCGTGGCGTACTACAACAAGTGCGATCTGGTCGTATGCCCGTCGATGTCCCTGGCCGAGGAGCTCCGTGAAAACGGTCTCGAGACACCCGTGCGCCGGCTGCCCAACCCGATCGATACGGAGCTGTTCCATCCGGAGCCCCATCCGGACGAAAGCCGTGAGACGCGCCTGATCTACATGGGCCGCCTGAGCTACGAGAAAAGCCTCGACCAGGTCTTGACGGCTTTTAAGTTAGTGCGGCGCGAGATCCCGTCGGCGACACTGACGGTCATCGGCGACGGGCCGGAGCGCCAGTGCCTCGAGGAACAGGCCGCCGATCTCGGCATCTCCGAGTTCGTCCGTTTCACCGGCCTGCTACGTGGACAGGAGCTAGCCCAAACCCTGCGCAGTGGGCACCTGTTCATCACCGCCAGCAAGACCGAAAACATTCCCCTCTCGGCCCTCGAGGCCATGGCAAGCGGCCTGCCGGTCGCCGCGGTCAACAGCAAGGGCCTTCCGGAGATCGTCCACGACGGTGCGAACGGCATCCTTGTCGAGCCCGACCAGCCCGAGGAAATGGCCCGCCGCGTGGTCGCGCTTCTCTGCGACCCGGAGACGCTGCATGTGCGCTCGCGGGCCGCCCGCGCCTACGCCCTCGACTTCGCGCCGGACCGCGTGATGGACGAATGGGAGACGACCTACCGCGGGGCGGTTGCCGTGCCGACATGAAGGTTTGCCTCTTCCTCGAGCACTACCACTCCTTTGGCGGGGCGCTCTACAGAAACGTCGGGACAGGGATCGTCAGTTCTTACGAGAATCAGAAGGCGGTTCTGGCCGGCGCGGGAATCCCGTTCGTAGAGTCGTGGGACGACTCCTGCGACATCCTGCAGGTCAATACTCCCGGACCGGGGACACTGGCCCTGATGCGGCGCGCGCGGCGTGCCGGCGGCAAGGTTGTCGCGTGGGCTCACATGACGGCCGAGGACCTGGTCGGGGTGTTCCGCTTTACGCGGGCGACCTTTCCGCTCACTCGGCGCTACCTTGCCCGTGCCTACGGCCTGGCCGATCGAGTATTCTGCCCCACCGAGTACACCCGCGGCATCGTTGCCTCGTACGGAATACCCGAGAGCAAGCTGGCCGTCCTGTCAAACGGTGTCGACCTGACGCGGTTTACGCCCGACACGGCCCGGCGCGACGACTACCGGCGACGCTTTGACCTGGACGGCACTGTCGTCGGCACGCTCGCCCTCGCCATCCCGCGCAAGGGGATCGACACCTTTGTGGCGCTCGCCCGCCAATTCCCGCAGACGATGTTTATCTGGTACGGGAAGATATACCCGGCCGCGCTCGCCAGGGGGATCCCCGCCAAACTGCCCGCGAACGTGCGATTCACCGGCTTTGTCGACGACGCTGTCGCGGCACTGAACTCGCTCGACATCTTCCTGTTTCCGTCCTACGAGGAGAACCAGGGCATGGCGATACTGGAAGCCGGAGCGAGTGGGCTGCCGCTCCTGGTGCGCGACCTCCCGGCCTATCGAGGCTGGCTGAATCACGGCGCTAACTGCCTCAAGGCCGCAACCAACACCGATTTCGGCGACCTTCTCGCCGCCCTGCTGCCGGACCCATCCCTGAGGTCCCGGCTTGCTGCCGGCGCGGCCGAAATGGCCAGGTCCGAGAGCATTGAGGAAATCGGCCGGCGCACCGCCGCCTACTATCGGGGATTGTTGGCGTAGTGGACCGATCCCGGACACATGCCAATTGGACCGATCCGACAGGTCGGATCGGTCCAATTCGTGGGCGAGATTATCGCAGCGACGACATGTACTCCGCGATTGCCTTGAGTTGGTCCGGAGACAGCGTGCTGTAGGCCGGCATGGTCGACGAAGGCTTCATCTTCTGCGGGTTCATCATGTGAGCGACCTGCCAGTCGATATCGGGCTGCTTCAGGCCCTCGTGGGTCAGGTTCGGCCCGCCGGAGCCGCCCGTGGTCCCGATTGCGTGGCACCCATCGCAGCCGTTCTTCGTATAAAGGGCCTTGCCGGCAACGACCAGCGCCGGATCGAGCGCCGGCAAGGCTGCTGTCGATGCCGCGGGAGCGGGTGTCGACGTTGTGGTTTCATCACTGCTTCCGGAGCCCATTGTCATCAGCCCGCCCAGGTAGCCGGTATAGCTGACTCCGACACATGCTAGAAATGTCAGGGTGACGAGCCCGACCAGTGCGCCGGTCGACGGCTTGTCCTTGACCCCAATCCGCCACGCAAGAAGCAGCGTTGCGGCGATCGATGTCGCAAAGGCAGCGAACCGATGGCGGACATAGATGTCCGGCGGATGGGGCACCTTTCCATAAAACTGATTGCCGATGACCCAGCCGCTCATCAGCGACGGGATGCAGCTAACCACGGCAACCACGAGCAGCCAGAAGCTAACAATGCGCCATTCCGGCTTGCGGAACAGTGGCGCGCCAATGTCGAATGCCAGGGCGGCGATCAACATCGCGATCGGAAAATGAGTCACGGCGCCGTGGAACTCGGACATCGAATAATGCATAGTGTCAATCCTCTTCCTGTAATGGCAGGAATGCTAAGCGGTCGTCAACTACTCTCGTTGTAGTCTCACACGCGGCACTCCCGACTGCCATTGACGATCTCGCGTGCTACCCGGGTGGCCGCGGGCACGATCGCCCGGCTCGGCCGTATTATATCCCTGGTTCCTAATTCGGATTCTCTAATATTATGGAGTATCGATATTTCCATATCCATCCCCATTTCGGCGGATTTGTACGGCAGCAGCGCATGGCGCATTTTCGTGTGACAGGCGTCCGTGCAGGTCATCTTGTGGTACATATGAGGGATGAAGCGTGTCTTTCCCACAATGAGAATGCTCCCCGTGGTGCTGCTTATGGCCGCGGCAACCGGATACGGGATCGGCCGAACCGCCAGCCCGCCCCCGCCCGCTATCGGGACGGCCCTGACTGCGAACCAGGCTGGCGTCGTGACCGCGGCGATTGCGCTGATGTCACGATGCGGCCTGGTCGGCGACGCCGCGCTGGCATCGAACTTGTTACAGCGCGGAATCTGGAAAGCGGCACGCCCGGATGACCCCTTCCTCAGCGCTTCGGAGAAATCGGGCGATACTCCATACGCATATACGCTCCCCCACGACAAATCACCAACCGCCATTGTGCTCGGACCCCGGTTCTTTGTCGAGGCCACGCCCATCGGTCAGGCCGCCCTGATGCTGCACGAGATGGGCCACTACCGCGCCTTCGTCCGCACGGGAATGTCGACCGAAACCGACGGCTACAAAGCGGAGTTTGATACGCATGGCCGGATCGGCCTGACGGAACGCGACGGCCTCGTTTACTTCAGCATGCTCGATGGTGTTGTACAATATGTTGTACCCGAGTTTCCCGTGTACAAGCAGAACCCGGAAGTAAAGGCATACATGGCCATGTCTCAATAGTGTTAGCGGTTCCTCCCGCTCGTCCGGAGCGCTCCCATCTGTCTATAGCAATAGACAGTGTTCACATCAAATAATATTTCTATTCCTATTTCCCGTGTTGCCAGCTTCGCCGCTTATTATGATACAATAGTGAGGTATGGGTGGGTATTACATCAATGTGAATGTGAAGGCGGACTGTGTCGGCGCGGTTTACCAGGCGCTTGTGGACACGCTGGCGGCGGAGAAATTCCGTTTGATCCAGGACGACCCTGCCGCGGATGTCGTGGATAACGACGATTGTCTGCCGGAAGGCGAAGACTGGTACGGGCTAATCCTCAGCGGTCACGCCGACAATGATTGGGTCACGGTCTACGCCGCGGACTGGAAGGACTGCGGCCTGCTGGCGCGGCGCATCTCGGAGAATCTCCAGTCGCAGGTGCTGGAGGTCTGGGTGGCCGACGACGTTAACTGGGGATACAATTACTGGCAGAACGGCGTTGTGGTTGACCGATTTGCCGACGATCCTCGTGTGCTGACGGTCGACGCCGCCGAGGCCGACCTCTACTTCGGCAGCCCCGCAGCCGTGGGCCCGATCCTGGAAATCACCGACGACGCCTTCGCGCACATGCTGGCCGCCGCCCGCAACAACGCCGGTCAATTCGCCGGTCCGAGTGTCGGCGACCTTTGCACGGCCGTGGCGCTGCCCTTCGAGCAAGCCTTCACGGCCTACGACTACTTCTTCACCGACGATCCCGAGGACTACGCCCCCGACCTTCCCCAGTGGCCCCAGTTCCGCCACCTCGTCTTCCAGCACCCCGACGGCCGCGACCGGCTGACCGAGTAAACCTGCCGTCTGTTCCGTCTTCGTAGGGGCTCGAGTAGGGCGCACTGCTGCCGTATTGTATCCGGATAAGCCATTCGCGCGCCCGAAGCGAGCCCGCGCCTTCGATTTCCGCTCCCGCAACCCTATTTGGAGGATCAGGGTATAATATGGAGGAAAGGAGTACTTGATGAGCACCAAATGCACTCCATTGAACATTAAGGATGCCGGGGTTTACGACCTTGCCCGACAGTTGGCCGATCGACTTGGCGTCACGTTGACGTCGGCGGTACGAATTGCGCTGACGGAAACGCTCGACCGGAGAAAATCGCTCGATGACCGCGCTGTACGAATGGAGGAACTTCTCGAGATCGCCGAACACTGTGCGTCGCTCCCCGTCCTGGACAACCGATCTGCCGATGAGATCCTCGGTTACGATTGTCACGGACTGCCGACATGATGATCGATACGTCGGCGATCGTCGCAATACTTGCCAGGGAGCCGGAAACAGCGGCGTTTCTCAACGCGATTTTGGACGATCCGGTTGTGATGGTTTCCGCGTGTAGTGTTGTGGAATCGGGAATGGTTATTGAGGGCCGGTATGGTGTTGCCGGGGCAGCCGACCTTGATCTCTGGCTCCTGAAGACCCGTGCCGAGATCGTGCCGTTTGACGCGCGCCAGGCGGAACTTGCTCGGCGGGCATGGCGGCGTTATGGCAAGGGAAACCACCCCGCCTCCCTGAACTTTGGCGACTGCTGCGTCTACGCCGCGGCCAAGGCCACCGGCGAGCCAATCCTTTGCAAAGGAAACGATTTCACTCAGACGGACATCCCAACCGTTCGCACGTGATTTCAAGCCTGTAACGCCACCGGAGACCGAGCATGAAAACGATTGACGCAGCCGCCGTTAAGAACCCGCTTGCCGACATAGGGGAGATGGCCAGAATCGAACCGGTGACCGTGCTGAGCCACGGCGAGCCAATCGCCATCATTTTGTCGCCGCAGGAGTATGAGCGTCTCACGGGCACACGGGTCAGGCCGCGGCAGGGCGGTTTCATGAAGGAACTCTTCGCGGGAGTCGATTGGGATGAGGTTCTCGCCCAGCCCGTGCCCGGCTTCCCCACGGCAACTGGACCTGAGATGCTTTCGCCAGGAAGGGACTGCTAATTGTGGACGAGCAAATGAGTAACCATGACGTCGACCCCACGTCGAGCGAATATCCCCGCGACCTACTTCGCCGTAATGCCGAGAAACGGCAGACAATCGACAGTATCTTGCGCGGGCTCGACGACATCAAGTACAACCGATTCGCCACCGAGACCGTCGACGACATCATCAACGAGTTTGAGTACGTGACGCGCCCTGTCTATCATGATATCTGATCTGCAAATCGACAATTTCCGCGGTTTCGAGCACTTCGAGATGACCGGTCTCGGGCGCGTTAATCTGCTCGTCGGAACCAACAACAGCGGTAAGACCTCCGTTCTGGAAGCCTTATACCTGCTGGCAACATCTGGTGATTCGGCTGCGCTATTTCATATCCTTTCTCATCGAGGCGGACGGCTTGTGGCTGAGAGCAACTCCGGGATGCCGTCGATTCTTGATGAACAGGATGTGTGCGAACTCTTTCACGGCAGGGATCTCAGTCTTGGATCTCGATCTGTCATTTCGTCGGATTTGCCGCCTCGGCGTAGAGCGGTCACATTATCCATTGTTCGTTCGAACGTTGCAGCAATCGGTGTTGCTAAACCGCTCCAATTGTCGATTGAAGCCTCCGGAAGGTTTAGTCGTATCGCGTTGCTGCCGGAAGGCGGACTTGCGCCAGCCTTCGAAACCCGCGTGGCACAGCGTTCACTCCCGTGTCGAGTTCCGGGCAGTGCCTCTCTATTAATTTCATCGGCGTCGCTCGAACGCAGTGAACTTGTGCAGTTGTGGGATAGCGTTGCACTGGGGCCGAACGAGGGCGTGGTTCTCCGGGCGCTCCAGTTCCTCGATCCGGACGTCGAACGCATCGCCGTTCAAGTCAGCACGGCGACTATGAGCCACCCGCGCGGCGGATTCATCGTGAAGCGCAAGGGCTGCGATAAGCCGGTCCCGATCGGAGGCATGGGCGAAGGAATGTGGCGGATGCTCGCCCTGGCAATCGCCATAACTCAGTGCCAGGGCGGAGTACTGCTCATTGACGGGATCGATGCCGGACTGCACTACACGGTCATGTCGAGCACGTGGAAGTTTCTCCTCAATGCCGCAATGGAGTTCGACGTACAGGTATTCGCGAGCACCCACAGCCATGACTGTGTCTACAGTCTTGCCGGTATTTGCAATGAAGACGAAACGTCGGCTCCATCAGTCACGGTCCAGCGAATTGAACCTGGCAAACCGAAGTCCGTCCCGTACACGGAAGGGGAGATCAAGGCCGCAGCCGAATGGAACATCGAAGTTCGTTGAAATCACTCCCAACTAATCGACTTGTCGTGGAAGGGTACGATGATCTTACGTCTGTCGCATTCCTGATGGACGCGTTCATTGACTGGCCCAAGGACAATCCGCCAGTCCACATCCACAAGTCGGACGGGGTAGAGAAGATCCTTAAGCCCCACTATCTTCCGACCATGCTCAAGTCCCCAGAAGTCGAGGTACTGGGCGTGCTTGTCGACGCCGACTTCGTCGATGTCCATGCGCCAGAGGTCTCCGTCGCTCGCCGATACAGTCAGATTCGCGGCTTGTGCAAGGGCTTGTTTCCAGCCTTTCCCGAGACGCTTCCCGCGACGGGATTGATCCTGGATAACGACGACGGAAAGAGGCTGGGTGTTTGGATCATGCCGGACAACGCCTCGGACGGCTACTTGGAGACGTTCCTGCGTTACCTCGTTCCCGCCGACCTTGAGCCAATTTGGAGCCACGCGCAGAGTTCAACGACGGCTGCGAAGGCGCTCGGAGCTGCCTTTCATAACGTCCACACTTCAAAGGCAAACCTCCGAACTTACCTCGCCTGGCAGGACCCGCCCGGCGACAGTTACGGCATCGCATTATCCAAAAGCGTTCTTGACCCGAAGTCCCCGCATGCCGCCGCGTTCGTATCGTGGTTCCGAAATCTCTACCGGCTGTAGCCCACGGCGTTCACGATTGCAATTCGGAGACGAGCGATCTCGATCAGCCGATCCGCTTTGCGGTTGCGCTCGAGTCCGGCACTGCTTGCCTTGCAAGGTCCACCAAACTACGCAGTGCAGCGTTCACAGCCTCCGAATCCGGGAAGAACGGAGCGAGGTCCGGCGAAATGAGGACGAGATTAGTCCCCTCGGAGTAGTCTCTGGCATACTTTCCGCGCGTTCCCTTGCTAAAATCGTATTCGGCGAGCATTCCCGAGTCAGTTTGCTTCTTCTTCATACTGTTCTCTTTCTCTGCGTGTTGCCGCGCGGGCGCTAATAATCCGGATGGATCCGCTGCGCTCAGTGTGAACGACTACGAGGAGTTGTCGTCGTGCAGACATTCCCATCAGGACCACCCGTGCCTCATTATTTGAGTGCGCCGGATCCGGTATCGTCACTGACAACGGGTCAGCGAAGGCCGTAACAGCGTCTTGGAACGACACCGCATGCTTGCTGATATTGCCACGTGCCTTGTTCGGATTCCACTCGAAGCGCAACGCCATGTGATTGAGTATACTACTATCCTTGAATATCCGCGATCCTTAGGCCTCTGATTTGGGTCGGGCGGATCTACAAGACGGTCTCGGCGAAGAGGCGGCGCCGGCCGCGTCCATAGCGTCCATATGTCTGTCCATACCCCGCCCGCTCGACGTCGCCGGGATGGTATCATAGTCGGCAGGAGCAATCGCCATATGCCCAGACTAGTCATCCTCGACGGCAACAGCCTGCTTTACCGTGGCTTCTACGCCATGCGGTACCTTTCGACGGCCGACGGGACGCCGACCAATGCGGTGCACACGTTCGTCAACATGCTGCTCTTGATCCTGGAACGCGAGAAGCCGGACAAGATCTATGCGGCCTTCGACCCGCCGGTCGCCACCTTCCGGCACGTCGAGATGGAGTCCTACAAGGCCAACCGAAAGGAGACGCCGGACGATCTCAAGCCGCAGCGGGCGCTCGCGCGGCAGGCGGCGGAGGCGTTTCGCGTGCCGGTGGTCGAGGTCGACGGGTATGAGGCCGACGACGTGGTCGGAACCCTCGCGCGCCTCGGCAAGGAGCAGGGCTACGAGGTCCTCATCGTGTCCGGCGACGGCGATACGCTGCAGTTGGTCGACGACTCTCACGGTCCCGTTAAGGTCATGATCACCGTCAAGGGTGTCACCGACACCGTTCTCTACGACGAGAAGGCCGTTGTCGACCGTTACGGCATCACCGCCTCGCAGATTCCCGATTTCAAGGGCCTCAAGGGCGATAGCAGCGACAACCTGCCCGGGGTCCCCGGCATCGGCGAGAAGGGCGCGTCCAGGCTCCTCCAGCAGTATAAGAGCGTCGAGGGCATCATCGAGCACGCCGCCGAACTGCCGGACCGAACCCGCAAGGCCATTGAGGAGAACGTCGAGCTTGCCCGTCAGTGCAAGCGCCTGGCCACCATCGTCTGCGACGTGCCCCTGCCCGAGTGGGTCAACTTCGCACCGGACTACCCGGAGATCGGGCCGGATTACGCCGCGGTCCGCGAGCTATTTGACCGCCTCGAGTTCAAGAACCTGCTGCGGCGCATACAGGGTATGGAGGCCGTGCGGCGTGCTAAGAATGTCGCCACAGCGCCCGAGCCGGTCCTCGTCACCGAGAGAAAGCGCCTCTCCGGGATTCGGCGGACGCTGACCGATTCGCGGGATATCGAGGCGCTGGTGCGACGACTGAGCGAGTCCGGCGCGCACGCCGGAGTGCACCTCCATACGGGCCCGGTGACGGCCGGGTTCCACAGAACGGATCTCCACGGTATCGCCGTGGCCACCGGCGAGGGCGCCTGGTATGTCCCCCGAGACCATATGATCACGCCGTTCCGGTCGTTTTTGGAATCGGCCGCATTTCCAAAGTATGTCTACGACCTCAAGGTCACCGCGGGCGTCCTGCGCCAGGTCGAGGACATGAATATCGCCGGCGTCACCTTCGATCCACTGCTGGCCGCCTACCTGCTCAACGCGACACGTGCGTCCTATCCCCTGCACGATATCGCCGCCGCGCACGCCGGAATCGACCTGCTCGCCGATCCGGCCGATCCGCAGGGAGTGGCGATGGACCAGGCTGCCGCAGTCGCTCAGTTGGCCGATATCCTCCGTCCGAAGCTCGTGGCCGACGGCCTCCTCGACATCCACGACACCATCGAGCTGCCTCTCTCGCCGGTCATCGCGCGCATGGAGGCCGTCGGAGTGACCATCGACGCCGGCCTGCTGCGCGAGGTCAGCAAGACGATGTCGGTGCAGATCGGCGTACTGGAGACGGAGATCCACGCCCTTGCCGGCGGACCCTTCGCGATCGGCTCGACCAGGCAGTTGCAGGAGGTCCTCTTCGAGAAGCTCAAGCTGCCCGCGCAGCGCAAGACCAAGACCGGATACTCCACGGGCGCCGAGGTCCTCGAGGACCTCGAGGCGAAGGGGCACGAGATAGCAGGAAAGATCCTCGCCTGGCGTGAGCTAACCAAGCTCAAGTCCACTTACGCCGACACGCTGCCGACCCTGTGCAGCCCTGTTACCGGGAAGGTCCACACGTCGCTCAGCCAGACGGTCGCCAGCAGCGGTCGACTGAGTTCCAGCAACCCGAATCTGCAGAACATCCCCATTCGATCCGAGGTCGGCCGTGAGATCCGCAAGGCCTTTGTTGCTACGCCGGGCCGCGTCCTCGTGTCGACCGACTATTCACAGATCGAGCTGCGCGTCTTCGCGCACATGTCCGGCGAGCCGGCCCTGGCCAAGGCCTTCCAGGACGACGACGATATCCACGTCCGCACCGCCCGCCTCATCTTCGGTGTGCCGCCCGGCCAGCCGGTCACCGGCGACCAGCGCCGCCAGGCCAAGACGATCAACTTCGCCGTCCTGTACGGCGCCGGCCCGTTCCGCGTCTCCAACGAGCTCGGCATCCCGCAGTCGGCCGCGCGCGAGCTGATCAAGAGCTACTACGCCTCCTATCCGAGCGTCCGCCGCTTCGCCGAGGAGACCCTCGAGGCCGCGCGGACTAGCGGCTACGTCCAGACCCTCCTCGGCCGTCGACGATATGTCCCCGACGTCAACAGCGCCAACTACCAGTTCCGCCAGGCCGCCGAGCGCGAGGCCGGCAACATGCCGGTCCAGGGCACGGCCGCGGACATCATGAAGCTCGCAATGCTCAAGATCGACGCGGCGATGGCGACGTCGGGCCTGACCGCCCAGATGGTCCTCCAGGTCCACGACGAACTCCTCTTCGAGGCCGTCCCCGACGAAGTCCCCCGCCTCGCCTCCCTCGTCCGCGAGTGCATGGAATCCGCGTACCCCCTCTCCGTCCGCCTGCGCGCCGACGTCAAGACCGGCCACAACTGGTGGGAAGTCACCCCCGTCGAGTCCGCCGAAGCGGCCGCGTTCGAGGAGGGGTAGGATTATTCATGTCCTATCGTGGGACAGGCGTCCCTGACTGTAATCTGGCTGTCATCTGAGATGTTATTGAATAAACCAGGCTAGCGGCTCTCTTCTCCCACACGGAGCGCCCGCGCGAGGAGCGTAACCGGATGGACGACGCGCGGGCGGTTCGGGAGCGACCGCAGGCCGGTCTCGATCCAGGCCAGACAGCCCGGATTGGACGCGGCGACATACTCGGCCCCTATCTGCCGAATATTCTCAACCTTGCGGGCCAGCAGGCGGCGCGCCATCTCCGGCTGGGTCACGTTGTACGTTCCCGCCGACCCGCAGCACATGTCGGCTTCGGGAAGCGGCACAAGCCGCACGCCGGGAATTGCGGCAAGCAGGCGACGCGGGGCCGCCGTGATTCCCTGGCCATGCGCAAGATGGCAGGCGTCGTGGTAGGCCACGGTCACCTCGTGATCCGCAAGACACCCGAGCGCGGCGACCCACCCGGCCTCGTCGAGGAACTCGCTCACGTCGCGCACCCTGCGAGAGAAAGCGGCCGCGCGAGCGACGTACCGGCGGTCGTCCGCCAGGATCTCGCCGCAGTGCTTCAACGTGCTCCCGCAGCCGGCCGAATTGACCACGACCGCGTCGAGACCGTCGAACGGCGTAAACGCGTCAATGAGGCGGCGCATCATTCGCATCGCGTCCTGCGTGTGCCCGCCGTGCACGTGCAGCGCGCCGCAGCACTCCTGGCGCCGATTCGTGAGCACCTCGCAGCCGTTGGCGGCCAGAATCCGCACCGTGTCCGCGTTGACATCCCCGTAAAGCACCC
The DNA here is from genome assembly GCA_052139635.1 of Capsulimonadaceae bacterium. GTDB lineage: Bacteria > Armatimonadota > Armatimonadia > Armatimonadales > Capsulimonadaceae > JBKQWH01. The sequence continues at coordinate 614 of JBKQWH010000481.1, read as the reverse complement.
GCATCGCGCAGCCGGTCAGGATCCCGACTCGATATCGACGCCGGCCGGACGCTGGCGTATATTCCGGGATCGGCTCCGCGCGCACTGCGCGCGGCATCGCCAGGGAACGCGCGGCCCCATCGCCGGACAACAGCCGGACCGCGGCCGCAGGCACGTCCCCGCCCGTCAGGATGTCCGCCGCCCCCGTAGCCATGGCCAGGCCCGCCGGGCTGCTCACCGTGGCCAGCAGGGCCGCGCGCGCCACGTCGGTTGCCCCCGGTCGAACGTGGGCGTCGTTGACGGCCGCGCGCGCCACCTCGATCAGACGGCCGTACGGAACGTTCGACGGGCACGCCGGCTCGCACGCGAGACACCCGAGACATCGATCCACGTGCAGTGCAACGTCCGCATCGCGTGCGGACAGCGTCCCCTCGTGCATCCCGCGCATCAGAACGATCCGACCACGCGGGCTGTCCGCCTCGTTGCCGTTGACCCGGTACGTGGGACAGGCGCTCAGACACAGTCCGCAGTGAACGCACGCCATCAAGTCCCGCTCATGTTGTTCTCGGTCCGCCGGCATAAAGATGCTTTATTTCCTGAGTCCTCGCCTGGAGCGTTAGCGGAAGGGGAGGACA
>JBKQWH010000480.1:0-30749 GCA_052139635.1 Capsulimonadaceae bacterium | reverse complement strand
TGGCGCGGGCTCGCTCCGGGCGCACAATTGGCTTGCTAGAATATAAACCAACTGCAATGCGCCCTACTCGAGCCCCTACGGAGAAACGCATTGCCGGTTCCGCTGCCCTTAGAATGCCAATTGCCTATTAGCAAAGAAAACGACCCACTAGAAATCTTCCTTGCCGGTAAACTGCTCGATCAGGACCATGACCAGCCACCCACCGATAATCGCGGCTGCCGGCCAGATCAGCCACCCACCCCAGAAATTGCTTCCGTCGCCGCGGCCGAGGCCAACCGGCGGCTTGTCGAGGCCGTTAACCTGCGGGTATGCCTTCTCGTAACGCACGGTAACAAAGTTGCCGAGTTGAAACTGGTGATACGTATCATGGTCCACCTGCACCTCGCCGGTGTACACAATGTTCTTGGGATGTGCCTCCTCATATGCCTCCACTTTCGCCAGGTGCTCCGCACTCTCCCCATTCGTCGGTTGTGGCTTGGGCGTAAGGATCGACTTGTTGATCACCTCGGGCGCGGTAAACGTGTAATCCAGGTAATACCACCGATCCCCAATGTGGAACCAGTCGCTGCTCGGCACGTTGTGCCGATCGGTGATCTTCCCGCCGGTAACCCCCGCCGCCTTGGAGTACACCATGTTCGGCGGCAGATAATGCGTTTGCGGTACCCCAAAGAAAGGCAGGCAAACCGCAAGCAATACGGTCGCCACAACGAGCCCGCAGAGATAATGGAACAGCTTCTTGCCACTCATCGGTAAACCCCCTTTCAGTCATAGGAAATAGGAGGTTAGTAAATAGGAAATCACTGAAAGATCAAGACGATGGACATCCTGCTATTTCCTATCCACTATTCTCTCCACTATTTCCTCTCCCCTCTATTTCCGCTCCTCCCCTCCGCCCATCAGCCAGAACAGGACCGCCATGCGGACCGCCACGCCGTTGGTGACCTGATTGGTAATGACCGCAATATCCCGGTCGTCGGCCAGGGCCGACGCGATCTCGATCCCCCGGTTCATCGGGCCGGGATGGAGCACGACAACATCGGATTTGGCCACACCCAGGCGCTGACGGTTCACGCCGAACAGGCGGGCGTACTCACGCACCGACGGAAAGAAGGCGGAATCCTGCCGCTCAAGCTGGATGCGCAGCACATTCACCACGTCGACCCCCTCGAGTCCGGCCGTCAGGTCCGTGTAGACCGTAACCGGGAGCCGGTCGGCATCGGCCGGCAAAAGAGTCCGCGGGCCGACCAGCCGGACGCGCGCGCCCAATGCGGTGAGACCCCAGATATCCGAGCGTGCAACACGGCTGTGCGCGATGTCGCCGACAATGGCAACTTCAAGGCCCTCGATCCGGCCCTTGGCATCCCTGATCGTCAACAGATCGAGCAGCCCCTGAGTCGGGTGCTCATGGGTTCCGTCACCGGCATTGATCACCGGCTTCTTCGGTACATATCGCGCGGCAAGCTCGACCGCGCCACTGAAGCTGTGCCGGATCACGAAGGCGTCGATGCCCATCGCGTCGAGCGTTAGCATCGTATCCTTCATCGACTCGCCCTTGACCGCGCTGCTGGTCGTCCCGGCGAGGCTGTACGTGTCGGCCGACATGATCTTCGCCGCCGACTCGAACGATGTGCGCGTGCGGGTGCTCGGCTCGAAGAAGAGGGTCGCGACCGATTTTCCGCGCAGGGTCGGCACCTTCTTGATCGGGCGGTTCAGGATCTCACGAAACGACGCGGCTGTATCGAGGAGGTAGTTGATCTCCGTCGCATCCAGGCTGCGCAGGTCCAGCAGGTCTTTACGTCTTGTCATTGGCATGTCTTCTCAATAGGCAGATCAATACGCCTGCCCCCTCATTGCGGCTTGGCGATGACAACCCGATCGACACCGTCGAGTTCGTTCAGATAGACTCGAACGAACTCGGATCTGTTCGTCGGAATGTTCTTGCCGACATAGTCGGGACGGATCGGCAGCTCGCGATGGCCGCGGTCGACCAGGACCGCGAGTTGTAGAATGGCCGGACGGCCAAGGTCCACCAGGGCCCCGAGCGCGGCGCGCACGGTCCGGCCGGTGAAGATGACCTCGTCGACCAGGACGATCGTGCGTCCCTCGATGTCGAAGGGGATCTGCGTGGTGCCCACCTTCGGCTGGTAGGTGCGAAAGTCGTCCCGATAGAGGGAAATGTCGAGGCGCCCAACGGGAACGGGCTTGCCCTCGATGCGCTCGATAGCGGCTGCCAGGCGGTCGCCGAGGGGGGCGCCCTTCCGCAGAATGCCGATGATCCCGAGGCCGTCGACGCCTTTGTTGCGCTCCAGCACCTCATGCGCCACGCGCATCCAGGCACGCCGCATCTCCTCGGCATCCATCACGACGGCACTTTCGTAGAGGTCGGTCGGACCAGACATAGCTTCGCTTTCTTGAGGCGTGGGAGGGGAAGTGGCTCGTAGCGACGCAAAATGGCGCCGATGCGGCGCATGCCTGCGTCTGCAGGCCGGTCCTTCCCCGCCTCGCTGGACGGAGTTAAAGGTTCGGTATCTCGATATTATAGCGGCCCACAGCCGATAATGTCAAGCACTCAGGCGCGGTCTCGCGGACGGCGATTAGGGACGGCCGAATAGCGGTGGTCCAGTTCAACGGATCGTCAGTATTGAGAATACGCAAACGGCAGATTGGTGTTCGGATACTCAGGCAAATAAATCACGTCGAGTTTTTCCCCCGTCCGAGGCTTGATCCGGTCCCCGGGCCGGCCGGTCGTCCCATTGTAGTTCGCAGGATCTTCCAGTCCATGGCGTTGACACTCACACCCTCCGGAGTGCGCTGCGGCTGATCGGAGAAATTGACTACGATCGACGAACCGGAGGACCAGCGGGTGCGCTGAAGGGTGTGATCGGGTGTCAGGAACTCGTGCGTGAGCATCTCGTCCGTGGCGAATTGCCTGGCAACGTAACTCGTCTGGCGATAGCTGTCCACAAACCGGTCTCGCTGGGCGTTCCATAACGCGCGGTCGAACATATAGATCGGCGGCGTGGCATAGAGAATGTTGAACAGGTCCCGGCGACGCCACACGGACGGCATCTTGTTGTTGTAATCTCCCCAATACCAGTAAGAGACGGTGCAGTCGTGATAGACCAACTCCCAGAGTGGTATCCGGTAGAAGGGACCGACCTGATACTTCAGGATGTCCGGTGTCGGGTCGACAATCCGCTGCATGTTTCGTCCCGCATTGGGATACCGGTAGTTGGCAAGGCTCATCATGCCCTCAAAGTAATCGACGCACGGCACAGCGGCGTCAAGCCCCGTTTCGCTCCCGGTTACCAGTTTGAGATGCCGCGAGCAGAGATCAAGCAGGGCAAGCCGGTTGGCTCGATCCTGCGATCGGGTGAGCGGATGAGCCGGGTTGTAGTCTTCGCGCCAGGGGGAGGCCGTGGTGGTGTCCACAAAGCGGGCGCCGTAGGGAGTGGATTTCAGGTCCGCTGGAATCGATTCTTCCGCCAGGGAGAGTGCCACGCCGCTGCTGACAACCCCGGACTGCCAGCTCTTCGTAGTACCGTCGGGTTCCGTCCGGATAGTCAGCCAGCCGTTAAGCGGTTGACCGCCGGGATCGAGCATAACGTCCTGCGGCCAGCGGACCTTGAGAAGACCGTTTGGCGCATCGGCCTGGTATCCGTCCTGATAATTGTCGTACTTTCCGGTCAAGTAACCGAGAGCGTTGATCGCGGCGACTTCGTCGGGCGAACCGCCGGAAGACCACAATACGCGGTCCAGGCCAACCGACTTCATCTCTTTGCAAATGGCGAGTTTATCCCGCTGCCAGGTCCAGATGTCGGCCGCGCCGAGCAGAAGTTCGACATTCGGGTTGAGGGCGGTCTTGGCTTTAAGCGTCACGAGCAGGCCGGACTGCTGCGCATAGCGACGGTACCAGAGAGCCTGTGCAACATAGCCGCCGCGGTCGAGGAAGACATAACTCAGCTTTCTCGAATAAGACCATCGGCCATGCGAGGGCAGCCAGACCGGGGCGGCGTACAGCAGACCGTTGGTCCGAACAACGTCAATACGCGCATCGTCGGGCGTGCGCAAGAGGGTGATCAAGCCGGCGCCCCGCGCGTCGACCTGTCCAAGCCATGGCATGGAGAGGCCTCCGTGCCCCTGAAATGCGGGAAATGGATGCGGCTCAACACCGGCGTCATCCACGGGATACAGGATTCCCTCGTTCATGGGCACAACCAGGCTCTGTCCCGGCTCGGTCAGGAAGGAAAGCGGATAGGCCGCGCCGGAATCGACCAGGGTCCCTTCCGCGCTGAGCGTGAGCCGCATTTGCGGCTGATCCCGCGGAAGCACGGCCCGCACGTGCAGGATCAGTCCGGAGGTAATGTCCTGAACCGTATACCGGATCTCCTCGGAATCCGCTTGATTATGTGTCTGTTCTGAGCCGGCGTGCGGGACCTCGACAGCCACGGTGACCGCTCCCCGCTCCGCGGAGAACTGGCGCCAAACCGTCCCCGTGCGGCGGTCGGTCACCGTGAACGACGCGGTCGAGGGATCGAAAAGCGCCGTTAACACGGGGCTTCTCATCACGTAGGTGCGGCCCTTCCACCGAGCGACGATGGCGTCGAGGTCGCCCACTCGAACCAGAACGGGTTCGGCCATCCAGCTTGTCCCGGTCCCGGCGCCGATGAGCCGAAACTGAATGCTGCAGCAACCGGGCGGAACCACGAACGAGCGTGATAACGTTTGCCAGTCATGTGTGCCGGACACGGAAATCCCTGCGCCATTCCAGTCGATGACCCTCCCGGCGGCGTCGCGTTCAACAACATTCACCTGGGTATACTGGACGGACTGGCACTTGATCTTCGCGGCCAGCCGGAGAATCTCACCGTCATGCACAACGACATTATCCGCCTGCGCCAGCGACCAGTCGCGCTGACCAGTACTGACGACCCGAAGTGCAGGTCCACCGCGCGCGGCTTGCGCATCGACGTCGACTGACGCTGCCCCGGAATCACGGTCCCAGATCGGGCCCCATCCAGCAGGGATCCCGGACTGCCCGGGTTGATCGAGGCCGGCGTCAACGATGAGGTTGCCTGCGGACGCGCCGGCACATTGCGTGAGGGCAATTTGACGGTCCACGCCCCCATTCGGGATAGCGTCACCCGGCTTAGCCGCCAGCGCGATGGCAATCGCGACAATGTACAGACCGGTTCTACTCACGCCCTCAACCTCGACTTGGAAAAGATATTCGTGCATACTGCTCTATCTACCAGGTATGGTTTACGCAGATATCACGTGTATCTCAGATAATAAAAGTTTATGGTACCTCATGTGAGATAAAGGACCGCGACGCGGCGATCTCAACTGCGGATGGATGCTACACAGGCATTCGAGTGGCGATGAATTAGTATATCGCGCGATATAACTCGTACGACTGGCAGATACTCCAGTACGGTTCGACGGGCGCGTTAACGTACGTTTCTCGCGATAACCCTCGTTATACATTATTAGCAATAATATTTACTTGCCTCATCTCCTTAACGTTGATGTTCGCGAGTTGCGGGCGACCACTGGGATCCTTGGCACGGAATATGCAGATGTGAACTGGCATGAACCGCTCCGAGCAACGCACCGTCTAATGCCGTACCATCACCGGCGCATAGTGAACGCAATCGGGCGAGCGGTAAACCTGAGTATAATGTTTCACAGGGCGGACGCTATAGTGCGCTAGCATTGGGCGTACCGCGTTTTTTTACGATCTAAACTTTATGCCCAGCCCGCCTTGTTCATTGGAAGCGTGAGAAGGACGGTGTCCTTTTTCGACTCGTAAATGATTCGGGTTGGCGGGCTGGCGACCGGCATTCGGCGACGGGGCGCCGGTCAGCAGCAACTCGGCACTAGCGGATTGGACATTGATAAAACCAGAAAGGACTGTCTGCCCACTATGAAGAAGGCCCTGATCACCGGAATTACGGGACAAGATGGATCGTTCCTATCGGAACTACTCCTTGATAAGGGATATGAAGTACATGGAATCATCCGGCGCTCAAGCACGTTCAACACGTCCCGTATCGAGCACCTCTATGTCGACCCGCATCGCACGGATGCACGGCTGTTCCTGCATTACGGCGATCTGAGCGACTCCGGCAACCTTCGCAAGTTGATCGAGCAGATCCAGCCCGACGAGGTGTACAACCTTGCCGCGCAATCTCACGTGCGAGTTTCGTTTGACGAGCCCGAGTACACCGCCGATGTCGATGCGGTCGGAACACTTCGTCTTTTGGAAGCGGTTCGCGACTATCGTAATCGCACCGAGCACAACATTCGCTTCTACCAGGCCAGCAGCTCCGAGATGTTCGGCTCGGCGCCCCCTCCTCAGTCGGAAACCACGCCATTTCATCCGCGCAGCCCGTATGCCTGCGCCAAGGTTTACAGCTACTGGCAGACCATCAACTACCGTGAGAGTTACGGCCTGTTCGCTTCGAATGGGATATTGTTCAATCACGAGAGCGAGCGGCGTGGCGAGACGTTCGTGACCCGTAAGATTACGCGCGCCGCAACCATGATCAAACTGGGATTGCAGGATGCCCTCTATTTGGGCAACCTCTGCGCCAAGCGCGACTGGGGCTTTGCTGGAGACTATGTCGAGGCCATGTGGCTGATGCTGCAGGCGGATGAGCCGGACGACTTCGTTGTGGCGACAGGAGAGTCGTACTCGGTCAATGAGTTCGTTCATAAGGTGTTCGGACTGCTAGACCTGGACCCCGAACGATACGTGAAGATTGACTCGCGATATTTTCGACCCGCGGAGGTCGACCATCTGCGAGGGGACAACTCGAAGGCGGTCCGGCTCCTCGGATGGAAGCCCCGACACTCCTTTGACGATCTCGTGAAGCGCATGGTCGAGGAAGACTTGCGGCTGGCGGAAAAGGAACGGACCCTGGTAAACGCCGGGCATGTGTTAACGCGAGGACATCACTAATGGAACGGAATTCGCGGATTTATGTCGCTGGACACCTGGGACTGGTGGGATCGGCACTCATGAGAGGGCTGCGGGCACACGGATATACTAACCTCATCACGCGCTCGCTCGATGAACTCGACCTGCGGCAAACGGCCGATGTACGCGAGTTCTTCGCCGCCGAGCGTCCGGAGTATGTACTGGTCGCGGCGGCCAAAGTCGGGGGTATCCTGGCAAACAAGACATACCCCGTGGAGTTTTTGACCGAGAACCTGCGCATCCAGGACAACGTCATCACAACTGCCTATGAGTGCGGCGTTCGCAAGCTGCTCTTTTTGGGCAGCTCGTGCATCTATCCCAAGTTCGCGCCCCAGCCCATCCGGGAAGACAGCTTTCTCGACGGCAAGCTTGAACCCACCAATGAGGCCTATGCCATTGCCAAGATCGCGGGGATCACACTCTGCAAGTCCTACCGGCAGGAGTATGGAGCGGACTTTATCGCCGCGATGCCGACCAATCTCTACGGCCCCAATGACAATTACAACCTGGATACCTCCCACGTGCTGCCGGCGCTAATCCGCAAATTCCACACTGCTAAAGTGCGTGGCGAGAGCACGGTTACTGTGTGGGGCACCGGAACGCCGCGCCGCGAGTTCCTTCACTCCGACGACCTTGCGTCCGCCTGTGTCTACCTGATGAATCACTACAGCGACGAGGGAATCGTCAATGTGGGTACCGGCGAGGATGTCTCGATCGCGGATCTCGCGGGGATCGTCAAGGAAGTAGTCGGCTTTCTCGGTGATATTGTATTCGATAGTACGAAGCCGGACGGAACGCCGCGCAAACTGCTCGACGTGTCCCGGCTGCACGGCGTGGGGTGGCGACATAAAATCGAGCTGCCTGAGGGCATCACGAGCGTTTATCGCGACGTGAACACGAGCGGCTGGGATTAGTTGCGCGATCACGAAAGACATGCCGGAATGCGCATTTGCATTATTAACGAGTATTTCCATCCCGACGAGACCGGTGGAACGGGCACGGTCCTGTCCGAGATGTGCCGCGCGCTCAAGGATCGTTACGAAAACGTCGATCTGGACATCCTGACAAGCCGGAATCAATATCGTGACGACGCCAAGCTTGCGCCCTTTGAAGATTGGAACGGCATTCGTATACACCGGCTGACAAGTCCAAAGCCGAACGGCCTGCCGACTCCTCTGCGCCTGGTTGTGAACATGCACTTCGGCCTCTGCGCCCTGTTGGCGCTGTTGCGCGCTCCCCGATACGACGCGGTGATTGTGGCGACGGCGCCACCCGTCGCACCGATGGCTGCACGATGGTACCGGGCGATCACTGGAACACCGTTCCTTTATATCGTGTATGACCTCGAACCAGATCGTGCCGTGGTGATGAATGTCCTGAAGTCGACTCACCCGGTAGCTCGAATGTTTCGGGCCGCCCAGAGCCGGTGGCTGCTCGCTGCAAACCAGGTCATCGTGCTCGGTCGCTGCATGCGTGACTACCTGGTGAAGACGTATCATATCCCTGCCGACAACATCGAGATTATCGCGACCGGCGCAGATCCCAACAGCATTGTTCCCTCATCACGCGACTCGCGATTCCGCCGCCGGCATGGCATCACCGGCTTTACGGTATTGTATTCCGGGAACTTTGGCCGATATCACGACTTCGACACTATGCTGGACGCAGCCGCGTCGCTGCGTCAAACCCACCCCGACATCACTATACTCCTCATCGGCGACGGAATCCAGAAGGAGCATATCGAGAAGCGATGCGAGGTGGAGCACCTCTCGAACGTCCGCCTTTTTCCGTTCGTACCGAAGGAGGAATATGCGGACCTGCTCGCCACGGCGGACGTGGCGCTTGTAACGCTCGAAGCCGGTATGGAAGGCATCTGCGTACCGAGCAAAATCTACGGGATTCTGGCGGCCGGACGGCCCGTGATCGCCGTGATGTCGCCCGCGTGCGAGGTCGCGCACATTATTGACGAGAACAATTGCGGACGGCAGCTCCCGGTAGGCGATTGGCGGCGGCTCGCCGATGCCATCTCCGAAATGGCGACGCGGCCGACGGAGTTAGCCCAAATGGGCCGAAATGCGCGAATGGCGCTGGTTAGGAAGTACACTACAGAGGTCATTGCCGATCGGTTTTATCAAACCCTTCTCCAGTTGACCGGAGGACACGCGATGCCGCGCCCGCCCGCGGATGAAGTCCGGCAAGCGGACAGCCCCAGGCCAACGGACTCGACCGCGATACGGTCCGAAGCCGCCGACGAAGTTACGACGTAATGCCGAACTCCGTGCGACGGACGAAATGCCCGCCGCCAACGCATCGCGCCGATCGAAACTTGTTAGCGCTCGGTTGGCGATGGGGACTATGGTGTATTATGTATTCAACCGGGAACATTAGAAGGAACTACCTTTGCTCAGGCGTTTGACGCGATATCTCGTCGCAATCATAGGAAATCAGGCGATCAGCCTCGCCAATGGCCTTCTCCTTGTGCCGCTCTTCTTGCGACACTGGTCCGCCGAGGTTTACGGAGAGTGGCTGGCCCTTTCCAGCGTAGCCTTGTACTTTTCCACTCTTGATCTCGGCATGAACACTGCCGTCGGCAACAGGATGATGGTGGCTCACGCCCGTGGCGACCGCGACGACTACCTCCGATGCCAGCATTCGGCCTTGATGTTCTACGGCTCGCTGGCCATCGCTGCGACTATCGCCACCGGGCTTGCTAGCTGGGCACTGCCGGTCTCGAAGCTGCTGCGTCTGCACAGTGTCTCGCAACACGACGCGGCCATGACAATCTGGCTGCTCGGACTTCAGGTGCTCTGGATGTTGCCCTGCGGCTTCGTCGGAAACATTTACCGCACCATTGGCGATCCGGCTAGAACACAATGGGTGACCAACAGTCGATATATCCTGATGTTCTGCACAACGGTCACGGCTCTGGCGATGCACGCGACGATGCCTGAACTCGCTCTTGCGCAGCTTGTCCCGACGGTGATAGTGACATGCTGCGTTCTTGTGCACATCAAACTGCGTTCGCCACATCTTTTTCCCAGCGTTCGTCGGGCGGAGAAAGCCGTCATGCGAGAGCTGCTTGCGCCGAGCCTGCAGTTCGCCGTGATTATGATAGCGGTAGCAATTACCCAGCAAGGGAGCGTCCTCGTTCTGTCGAGAGGCTTGGGTGGTGTCGCGGTAGCCGTATTCGTCACAACACGCACGCTCACCAACCTGGTCATGCAAGTATTCATGACCGTTAATATGGCAACCCAGCCCAACATTACCATTCAATTTGCGCAAGGTAACCTGGAGCGTCTTCGCGGAATCCATCGCATCCTCGTGGCATCCTCGACAAGTCTGTGTATTGCAACGGCGACTGCGCTGTGGTTCGAAGGGCCGGAGATAGTAACACGCTGGACGCACGGCAAGCTCCATTTAGATCCGACCTTCCTGCACCTCATGCTCCTTTACACGGTCCTTCAGGCCCCATGGAGAGGCTGCTCGACGATAGCGATCGCGATTAACCGCCACCGCCATCTATCTACCTCATATATCGCCTCAAGCGTGATCGGTGTCGGCGTCGCGGCGGCGTTGCTCAGGCACCTTGGCCTTATCGCAGTGCCAATCGGCTTGATTGTGGGGGAAGCCGTATCGTGCTATCACTTCGTCGTTCAGGATGCCTGCTTCCTCGTCAAGGAGAAATATGCCGCGTTCGCAGCCAGGACGTGGTTGGCGGTTGCGTCCCTCTGCTTTATCGGCATCGCGGCAGGCGGTTGGGGACATGCCGTTGCCCGTGGACCGAACATCCTCCGCTGGGTCGAAGTGGGAACGATCACTTTTATTCCGGTCCTGGCCGCAATGTGGATCATCTGGATGAACCGGGACGATCGATCGAAGATATTGACGAAGGTTCGCGGAATGTTCCCAGCGCGGACAGTGTCGAGTTCCTCGGCATAACCGACGCGTAAGTTCTTACCCTGGAGACATTTATGATAGTGCTCATCCTTCCGCTATCCGCGATTGTCGTATTGGCCTCATTCTGGTACATGCGCCAGTTCTTTCGCTTGCTGCCGACCGCGATTTACTATCATCTATTGCTGATCTCAGCGCTTCTGTTCTATTCGGGAATTGGCGTTATCATTTCCTACACCATGTTAGATAAGAGGCATCTGGATCGAGTGCTGCTCAGCTCGCGCGCGGACGATGGTCACGTAGTATATGCCCTGATACTTACGCTCTTGTTCTCAATGTTCGTGAACTTCGTCGCAATGAAACAAGCGCGGGTGCTCACGACGCCGAGTCCTCCGTTGATGAAAACCCTGAGGGAGATGTCGGAAAGCACCGTCCAGTTCGGAGTAATCAGCTTCCTGATCCTTTCACTCTATGGCTACCTCATTTTGAGTCACAAGATCGGGTTGGAAGGACTTCAGGTTTCGACCGAAGACCCTCATGTGGATCCATTGGCATGGATCTGTCAGCCACTCATTTATATAATGCCGATACTTTGCGGATACCGCATTACAGCGAAGAAGAACCTCTGGCTAACCGTGCCCATCTTCCTCGCTTCGGCGGCGTTTGTGCTCATCCAGGGACGCAGGAATTTCGTTATCCTCCTGTTCCTCTGTATTTTCGGATTGGTAATGAACCGCAAAATCCGATATGCGAAATCGACGACGGCAGCCACATTAGCGATGCTTCTCGCCCTGGGCGTCGTCGGATGGATTGCGTTCTATTCCTGCCGCCTCGCCTATGTTCAAACGAAAAGCACGGATATCGGTATTATCGTCAGTCGCGCATACGAAATCCTGACAACAGATAGCCAGAAACCGAAGAATGACGCGGTTGGGCAGACCAAGGCGAACCTCACGACACGAGCCTTCGGCCCGATCGCCTTTTTGGCACGTGTTACAAATAGTGATACAAACCTGTACGGCGGTGGCGCGGTGATGCAAAACGCGCTCATTTCTGCAACTCCAAGCGTGCTTCTTCCGGAGAAGTCTCAGAATTCTAAGAGCATGCTGGAATACAGGGTAACGAATCGGATTCTCCGGTTGGAGGGACCGAATGTCGACTCGGCAGTTACCGTGCTGAGTGCTGCTTACACGGACTTTCGTGAGGTGGGCTTGCCGATTTACGCGTTTTTCACGCTCGGTGTATTGAGTATCGTGCTCTACATATCGAGGCGTACGATGACCCCGATCGTTCGGGTATCCGTGGTTACGGCTATTCTTCTAACCGTGTTAAACGTGCAGTCGACCACGGCATCCTGGTTCCTTATGCTCCGTGAAGTACTATCGTTGTTCCTCATTGACTGTTGCCTTCGGCCCTTCCAGTTCCGCCCGAGGCCCGTAAACTCGCTGGAGACAAGCCTTAACCGATCTCACTCTCAGGTGAGCGCAGAATCGCTTCATATGATATCGCCGTTAAGCACGCCAACGTCCAACAACGCGGAATGACAGTCAACATCACTGTCGGGCGCATCGATGTGCTGGCAGGATGTATTGAGGACGCTCGACCTGAGGTGTTCATGCATTGATCTCAGTAAAAGGCATATGAAAGTCCTGGTCTATCAAATCGGCTCTCTCGGCGATACGCTTGTGTCGATCCCGACCTACCGCGCAGTGCGGAGGCACTTTGGCGAGAAGGCTATGATATGTGTCGTTCACAATATACCGAAAGACGTGCGCGCTACGCCGCAGCAAGTCCTTGCCGGATCGGGATTAGTGGATGATTACCTCGGTTTTCATCAATCCGGCGGACGCAGCACGTTCGCAACGTCCATTGAACTCTTACTAAAGGTTATCAAACGCCGTTTCGACGCAGCAGTTTATATCGGCCCCGGAGAACGAAGCGCTAGAGCGATTCTCAGAGACAAGCTGTTCTTTCAACTCTGCGGCATCCGGACACTGATCGGTTTCCATCCGCATGCCCCCGGCTTGTTTAGCAAGCGAGATGACGCGGGGCGCCTGGCCCCGGTTCCGCATGAGGCCGACATACGTTTGGAACGTCTCGCAATGGACGGCGTGTTCAGCGATAAGGTAAAAGACCTGGCGTTTCCCCTTGTAACCGCAAACGGGGATGACGTGAAGCATGCGGTCGAGTGGCTGAACCAGAACCGGCGGTTTCCGGGTCGTCCGCTCGTTGCGGTTTGCCCCGGCGCCAATCAGCCCGCAAAGTATTGGCAGCTTGAACGCTTTATCGAGATCGGCTCGCGGCTGATCAATGTCGGATATGAGCCGGTTGTCATTGGCGGCCCGACCGAGAGCGTTGCCGGCCGAAAGATGGTGGAGGCATGGGACGCAGGAGCGAACGCCGCAGGTCAGTTTTCGGTTCTCGGATCAACGGCTCTACTAAGCCTGTGTGATTTCCTGGTAGGACTGGATACCGGAACAACCCATCTTGCGGCGTCCCTGGGGCTTCCGTGTGTCGCTCTCTATGCCGATCGTGATCCCGCGGGGCAATGGACACCCCTCGGGGATCGGCACGTCGTCCTCATCCACCAGGTGCCGTGCGGCGGCTGTGGCCTCAAGGATTGCACGGTGCCGGGCCATCCGTGCATGACAAACATTACGGCGGAGCAGGTCTGGGGCGCGTGCCAGGCGACTATTCGCAGGATACAGACCACTGGCGCGGAAGCACTCGCCGTCGTTAAACCCTGACCTGTCCATCTCCGGCGGATTCTGAAGGACAGACTGAGAAATCTAAATGAACGATAGAATAATGCAACTGGCATCGTTCCCTGGCAAGGCATACCGGCGTGGCATGCGACCGCTCTGGTATCCCAGGGAAGTTCCATGGGAAGACGCATACCCGGGGCCCGTGCCTTCCGTGGAAGAAGCACTGGCAGGTTTTGGAAACCTGCCGAAAATCGCAGTCGTGAAACAGGATGTGTACCAGGACCTTTACTGCTGCGCACCGCATTCGTCGCCACGCGATATCGTGCTGTCCACCATTCAGCGCACCGGTCCGGTTGGGTTGTTCACTAAACTAAATGCGGATTTCTGGATCGTCAAGACCGAATCCGACCCGGAGTGCAACATCTGGAAGCAGAAGTGCTGGGACTGCGGATCGCGCTCGACGGAAGTCTACCGCAAACTGCGGGAGCGCACCTTCCCGGTCGGGACGAAGGAACCGGGCCCTGGGCACGACCGATTCAGCGTATCCGTGGCCGATGTCGATTGGTCCCAATATGATATCGTCGTCGGTTATGAGTGCCCCGTTCCCGCGAGGATTACCCGTCAACATCGAAAGACGACCTGGGCCTATTATATCGGAGAGCCCTGTATGCGCTCCTACGATCAGTCGCGAATTGCGCCCTTAAAGGGCTACGATGTCTTCCTGAGCCAGCATTTTCGCTGTCTGCCCACTTCTTACCGTGGACCAGCCCATCTGATCGACTTTCCATATTTCCTTCAGTATTACGGGTGTTATTCGGACCTCGGCCTGAAGCCGCACGAAGACGGTCCACGGCGTGGCGCTATGCTCGAGCGGTACACCTCGAAGGTCCTGCCCGCCGGCGAGCGCGCCAAACTGGAGAGCTTCGGACCAGTCGACATTACTTCGGGAGGAACCCAACATTTCCTTTCGAATCTGATGAGCCGCAAGTACTTCTTACGGCTCGGAGGTAATACCCTCTGGGGAAACGCGATGATCGAGGCGGTCGCCGCCGGGTGCCTCGTGATCGGCAACCCTGCGGAGTTCAAGCATCGCGCTATGTTCACGACCGATACATCTGTCTCGTCGTTCGCGGAATTGGTGGACCGAATCGCGATGTTTGAGGCCGATCACGATCGATACCAAAGGGCTGTCGATGCGCAGCGTCAGCGGTGTGACTATCTTTGTTTCTCACGGCCGACGACCCAACTCCTTTCGAAGATGCGCGAACGCACCGGGTTGCCGGCCTGAGCGCGGAACCTGATGGACCGGCCGAGCGGCCCACGATTTTGCCTCATCTCTATGGGGAGATCAGACATGCGGATCTTGCGCATAATTAACTCAACTGACCCGAAGCACGGCGGCCCGATCGAGGGCGTCAAGCAGATCAGCGCGGTGTTCGCGGCACGCGGACACCAAACGGAAGTCGCATGTCTCGATTCCCCGGATGACCCCTGGATCCCGGGTTTTCCGCTGAAAGTGCATGCGCTTGGCCCGTCCACGCCGTCCTACCGTTACTCACCGGCCTTCGCACCGTGGCTGACGGAGAACGCTCGGAGGTTCGACTGCATCTTTGTGCACGGAGTCTGGTTATATTCGAACTACGGCGCCTGGCAAGTGCTCACGGCGCTTTCCATTCCGTACTTCGTTTATACTCATGGAATACTTGACCCTTGGTTTAAGCACGCGTACCCGCTGAAACACGCGAAAAAATCCGTTTACTGGATATTGCGTGAACATAAGGTACTCCGTGACGCGAAGGCAGTGCTCTTTACAACCGAGGAAGAACGAATACTGGCGCGCCAATCGTTCAAGCCTTTTCGGTGCCATGAAGTCGTCGTAAGCTATGGAACGAGCCGCGCTCCCCAGGGCGCCCCCGCCTTCCGAGAATCATTTCATCGAGAATTCCCTGAGTTAGCGGGAAAGCGTATTGTTCTTTTTCTGGGCCGCATTCACAACAAGAAGGGCTGTGATCTCATGATCCAGGCGATGGCGCGTGTCGCCGATCGTGACCCGGCGCTCGTTGCGGTCATGGCTGGTCCCGATCAAACCGGGTGGAAGTCGCAACTGCAAGGTTTGGCGGAAAAGGAAGGTATTGGAGATCGCGTGAAGTGGACCGGCATGTTGACCGGCGATCTCAAGTGGGGCGCGTTTTATTCCGCGGATGTGTTCATGCTCCCGTCTCACGCGGAGAACTTCGGAATTGCCGTCGTCGAGGCGCTTGGTTGCGGCTTGCCGGTTCTGGTCACCAATAAGGTTAACATCTGGCGTGAGATCCAGGCGGATTCCGCCGGCATCGTCGCCGACGACACTCTCGACGGAGCGACATCACTCATTGACCAATGGCTTTCTCTCGACAGTGTCGAGTCCGGCCGAATGCGGGTGGCAGCGCGGGCTTGTTTCGATAAGAGGTTCGACATTGAAAATGTTGCGTCCAGTCTTCTAAGAACACTCTATGAGCATGGCGTGTCCGGCGCAGGTGTCGCCTAGCACTTCATCCAGGTTGAACCTATGACCAATGTCGATCGAATCGAGACTTCACGCAAGCAATCGGCCGTAGGCCCACGACTTGTCACAGTCATTATTCTGACATTCAATTCGAAGGAATCGCTCCGTCAGGTTGTCGAGTCGTGCCAGAGCCTGTCCAACCGAGTCCTGGTGGTGGATTCCTACAGCACCGACGGCACGGTTGAACTTGCGACGGAACTTGGCTGCGAACTGGTGCAGCATTCGTTCGACAACTACTCCGCTCAACGCCAGTGGGCACAGAAGTACGCCGACCTGGATCCCGAGGATTGGGTTCTCCACCTCGATAGCGATGAAGTGCTTTCACCGGAGCTTCGAGACAGTATCGCAGCAGCGCTAACCCCGGGGACGATAAACATCGATGGATTTCTCGTCAGACGGCTGTCGTATTTTCTCGGGCATCCGATCCGCCACGGGTTCATTAATCCGAGCTGGCATTTGAGACTGTTTCGGGCTGGAAAAGGCGGTTGCGAGGACCGGTTGTACGACCAGCACTATGTTGTAGACGGGCCAACGGGCTCTTTACGAGGGCTGCTTCTGGATCTTCAGATTACCACGATTGACAAGTGGACTTCATCGCACAACCGCTGGGCAACAGCCGAGGCGATGGAGTTCCTCAAAATGGGGGCGATCGCACAGACGGAGGGCGAAACGGGGCGGGTTCTAAAGGGCAGCCTCACCGGTGATATTCGAATGAAGAAGCGATGGCTGAAAAACCAGATATGGTATAAGACACCGTTATTCGTTCGGCCATTCCTGTTTTTTCTGTATTCATATATCTTCCGGCTGGGTTTTCTGGATGGAAAGCCTGGCCTGGTTTATCACGTTCTTCAGGCCTTTTGGTTCCGATTCCTCGTTGATGCTAAGATCTACGAGATGCGGCTTCAAGAAAAAAATCGACCAGTCAATCCGAAGTGACGAGATCCCGAAACTGATATCGACAACGACCGGCTGATCTGCCGATCGACCGACGTGATGCTGCTCGACACGATACCGCGAATCTTGGAAATAGAAAACAGCAGAAGAGGATACTCGGTAAGCCTGATCCGGAAACTGTCTCCTAACCCGAGTATCCTATTTCCTATTTCCTCCCTACCCTTTCCTTCGAAACCAATCGTCCGGCAACACGACGTCTGGCTTGGCCGGAATGTTCTTGCGGTCTAAAGCATGCGGAAAACTCGTGGCATATCCCGTGGGCGCCGCCCGGTCCTGTCTGAGCAGAGTTATCTCGAGTAAGCCGGGTATCACGAAATCGCGGGTCTTCAACGGCGGTTTCACGTTGTTGGGATGGTTGTGCACCACATGGAAGACGCGTAGTAATCTGTCTAACGTGGCGTAAATGATCGAGAAGCCCACCTTATCAATGAGCCGTTCGATCCAGTGGACTTCCAACACGATGATCCTGAACCGCCGAAGCACTTCGTCGCTGACGTTGAGAAGGACCGGCCATTCCCCTCCTTCGATATCCATCTGTAGAAGGAGATCTCCCGTGGGAGGAGCATAGCGTTTCACCCACGAGTCGAGCGTAGTCGTCACCTCGTCATTGACGACACCCAGGAACTTCTTATCGAAATGGATGAGCGGATCGGTAATCGGCGGGCCTGTCACCGACGCGTCCGCGAGGTAACACGGAATGCCTCTCGCGACTAATGCGCCTTCGAACGAGGCCACCACATCAACACCGGGAGAAAAGCATGCAACGATACCCTCGAAGTCGTCGGGAACAAGATATCCCCCGTCTTCCTCGCCGCCAATTCTAATCAGCCCTTTGCTGGTCGTGACGGGATGCAGGCGTTCGATGAGCGCCTTGACTTGCGATTTATCAGCCGTTCTACCAATAGATATCCCGCGCGAATCTGCCACCCCAACGATCGTCCTCTCAAGCGCGTTCGGCGGACGAATTCGGGTCGGTTTCAGCACTGCGTCTGTAGCCATGAGGATCTCCTGTCTCGTTCGGGTACGTGTGCCTCAATAGTACTCGAATGGTATCTTCGAGCTCCCGCTACGCGATAAATGCGACGGGAAGCAAAAGCACTCTCTTTTTTTGCCGGAATGGTTTTGTCCATCCCGGCAGGCGCTCAAGCCATCGGCGAATCGCGTCAAGCGTCTAATTGCCTCTGGACAAAACTACTGGTTCGATTGAAACAAGCGTATGCGGTTGACTCCCGGTGTCAGCATCTGCCCGGAATCCTTATCGCGTGTCGGCGTCATTCGGATACGATCACGATCCGTGGGCTGATGCGGAAGACCGACCTCGATGTCGTTATCGTGACTGGCGGACCGAACATTTATAACATCGGCGGCACGTCCCGCATCCACCATCAGTCCCCGCGCAGTACAATGGTCAGCGGCGATGTCTATCGCGGCGGACTTATCGCCCGGATTGGTGTCCTTTACCAGGTGAATATCCGTAAAGGTCGAATTGCTGATCAATTGTGGGTCGATGAGGGAAATCAACGCCACGTCGGAATTATGCTTGATTAGCGTAATATCCTTAAACGTGTCGTTTTCGGATTTGGTGTACTTCCCGGGCATCGTGGCTCCAATTCCGTAGATCACGCCGTAAGAATCACTATCCGGATCGTTGTTCTCAAACGAACAGTCGCTCACTTCAGTATCCTTCAGACCGATGAAATTGAGGAGACCTTCTTGCCGGTGACTGACAATATGGTGAAAATACCCGTGCGTCACCCATTTAGCCGATATTGCACTGCCGCCGGAGGTGTATCCCACTGTTCCCACTCGGACCCCGTCATCGGTAATATCTTCTAACTGAACATCCGTGCTTGGATCTCCCTTTGGCGTGCCATCCTTCTCCAATGGTGGTTGATATAAGTAGACCAAATGCCCCGGGCCGTACAACTGCACACAGTCTTCGCTATAGCGAGGCATATGAATATTCCGAATTTCGAGACCGGCTTGTTGGCCCGCGCCGATACCCTGACAGCAGTCTGCAACGGAACAATTCTCAATTCGATTGGCGGACACAGCTCTGAAATAACTGCCATCCCAGTGTCCCCGGAACTCAATGGCGCAGTTCTGGATATTGTTGGTTGACGCGCCGTGAAAGTCGCAGTCATGTATGTAGACGTGGTCGCTGCCCATGAACGCGAGGGTCGAGGCATACTCGTACGGCGGGATCACCGCAGGCCACCCAAAAAGCGGCCTCGGGTGCCGCACGGACGCACTTGTCCAGTCGTCCGTGCCTGAAAACTCAAATGTAATTCCGCTGATTTCGATTTGAGATTGATCCACCGCAGCAAGTAAAGGCCGACCCCACCCGCTAAATTCGAACACGGTACCGGGCTCGCCCTTGATGACAGCGCCGGACGGCAGAAGAATCGTTTGCTCGTCTTGGTCGAGTGTAAAGTGGTACACACCAGCCGGAACGCTGATGACCATTCCCGTCTTCAGCGCCTGAACGAGAGCGTCGTGGTTGTCGGTGACGCCGTCGGCATTCCCCTTAAAAACGGTGATCCCAGTGCTTGCGCTCGGTGTGGCAGTCGCCTCGCCCGAGATCGCGGAGATTCCCGCATCGTTGACGGCGGCAACTTTGTAGTAATACGTGGTCCCGTTGCTCAGGCCAGTGTTGATATATGATACGCCGGAAACACCGGTGGCAATGGCAGTTGTGCTCTCCCCGTTGGGGGCCGTTCCTATATACACATTGTAGCTCGTCGCTCGATCGACAGGAGCCCACATCAATTCTATTCGTGCATTTCCCACAACGGCCGTCGGGTCGGCTGGTGCGGCGGGCACCGACACATGCTCCGTTGCCTGTAACCTGTTGAAGTATGCAACCTGGTGAACCATGGATTGCGTCCCGGCGACGGCCGCAGTTGAGCTCAATTGCCCAAACGCGGCCAGTAATACTATCATTCTCGGGATTTCGAAGTCTTTTAGCATAATTCCCTCCGCTACGTGGCACCCAAGGCGACGCTCTCTGGAATAACTGCTTCATTCTCTCAAGGTCCGAATGAATCGCAGCGGTTATCTTTGGGTGACACCTAAGCCGCGTGTTACTGCTTCTGCCACTTCGTCATAGGTTTGAATACCAAGCGCAAAGTCGCGAAGTTGTTGCGCCTACTTACCCCGGAACGAAAACCAGTAAACCGGCACGCAGCAGCGGCGATATGCTTGTATGGAGACAACGGCCGCGCACTTAAACAACTCGAAACACAAGAGTGTAGGTCGGCGTTTGCTTGCATCTCGGCGATATTATAGGAGGAGCTTTGCGACCGCCGCAAGCCCCACCAGGAGAGCGCTTTCTTCCGAAAGCTTCTGCCCCTTACGCCGCGTCGGCACAAATACGACATCTCCCGGGCTCAATACGTACGTTCCAGCGGTGCCCATGTTCTGGTCACTCAAACTAATCTCGTGAACCTCAGGACTGCCGCCAGTGCCGTAGTTGATGACGTCAACCTTGAGACGATTGGCCGCGTCGGTGAAGCCGCCGGCCGCGGAAACTGCCTGGGCAACAGAGACGATCTGCCCGTCCGGAATTGGCTGGACGGCCGGGGTCTTAACCTCGCCCAGGACAGCGATCTCGCTCGTGTTCGTCGGCACAAGCATCACGTCGCCGGCGTACAACTCAACGCCCGGGTCACCCAGGTTATTGACGACCTTACGAAGATCGACGTTGGTTACCTTACCGTTGTGCATGACCTGCACCTTAGATAACGCGGCGACAGGTGTAGGACCACCCGCCTCAGCCAACAAAGACAGAACGGGCGCGCCATTCCCGGGAACATCGTATTCGCCCGGCTTGATAACTTCGCCCACCACCTGCACGAGGGAAACGGCGGGATCTCGCATCTGAACCAGTACCGAGTCCATCGGATGCACGAGCAGGTTCTGAGTCATGTCCTGACCGCTCATCAGCGCGCCGACATTGACCCTCTCGCTGGTCTTGCCATTATCGGTCACCAGGACCAAATCCGTCATGTCCGGCGGCCGCGCAAGTCCACCAGCAGCGGCAAGCACGTCGATAATACGCCAGCCGGACTTATAGTCATAAACGCCCGGGAGTTTGACATCTCCCATAACACTAACTTGCGCCGGGTGGGCCTGTTGAACAACGGTGATACTCGCATGCGGCTTGTTGAGAATTCGTCCGAGTTTCTGTTCAATCTCGTTGGCGAGCTGGTCACAGGTGAACCCCGCGGCCTGGATTCGGCCAACAACAATATAGTCGATCGTGCCGTCCGGCAGTATCGGAATTGGCGCGCCGCTGCCGTTAATTCCGTAGAGACCCGTACTGTAGCTCGGATGGCCGAGCACCGCGATATCAATCTCGTCTCCCGGGGCAAGTCGATAATCCGTCGGCAGGTCTTCGGTGGCCGTGTAAGCGGTGATCGCCGCCGACGTGGGCAGACCAGTGCGAACCGTGGAAGCCGTTCCCGTCTCCGTCGCGGGCACGTCCGCGATCGCCGCGACCGCAATGCTAAAGGTGAATGCCAAAATCAATGTTGCGACCGTATATCTCATCTGTTCTCCGCCTCGCTGGCTGTATCCGCCTTGTCCACTCCGGCAAGCTGCTTGACAACGCCATTGGCCGCTGCTCCGTCCTTCGCGCCAGCCGCGTTCGCACTCGTATACTTGTAGTTGTAATAGTAGTAGTATCCGTCCGAGGTACCACTCATGCGGTTGTAGACAACCCCAAGGACTTTGGCTCGAGCACCCTGGAGAATCCGGTGTGCGCGTGCGGCAGCGCCCTTTTTCGTGCGGCCTGTTTCGACAATGAGAATGGTGCCGTCCATCATAGAGGCGATAATCGCTCCGTCGGCAGCCGCCAGCAGTGGCGGGCTGTCAAACACGACGATATCCGCCATACCCTTAAGTTGCTCGATAAGTTGAACAAACGCCTTAGAATTCACCAGTTCACCCGGATTAGGCGGAATTGAGCCTGCCGGAAGCACCCGCACCATCGGATGATGCTCCAGTTGTCGCAATGCGGCCGTGAGAGGCGCATTGCCCAGAAGCACGTCGGTAACGCCGGGAACGGACGGAATCGATAACATGCGATGGAGTGACGGGCGCCGCAAATCCGTATCAACGATAATGACCCGCTTCCCGTCGAGGCCCATGGCGTACGCCACGTTCAAGGATGTTGTGCTCTTTCCCTCTCCCTGATTCGCCGACGAAATCAATAGAGTTTGCGCCGGGTTGTCAATGGACGCGAAATGGATATTCGTCCGGAGTACACGGTAACTTTCCGCTGCCGGTGCAAACGACTGCATCAACGGAAGCAGCTTAGCGTCGTCCGTGGAAAGCGCAGGCACATAGCCCAGCGACGGAAGACGAAGAATTCGATCGCCGTCCTCGACACTTGCGATCCGGTCGTCCAGGAACTCTTGCAGCATAGCGAGGCCGGTGCCGACAAGAAGACCCAACAGCAATCCAAGCACCATATTCAGCAATCGTCTTGGCCGAACCGGATCACGAAACGCCGTCCCATATTGAATGATGGTACCCGGGGGCTCGATCGCTTTCTCTCGCAGAGTCAGGTCCTCGATCTTGTCCTCGTACAGCGAAAACTGGTCCAGCGCCTCCTGGTGGTTGCGGGCCAACCGGTCGAGTTCGACGGCCCAATCCGAGTACTTGTCGAGGTGAGACTTCGCCGCAACCAAATCGTTCCCCATCGAGGTCAACTGCGCCTCGTAGGCGGAAACGAGTGCCTTCTGCGTTTGGATATCGTTAATCAGGTTTTGTACCTGCGGATTGGGAGTCACGGCATCGGCACTTACCAGCGTGGGCAGAGCATTGAGGCGCGCCTGGAGAACATGGATCTGTGCATCCACAAACTGGACTTCCGGGGCCTCCGCAGTATATTGGCCCGGCTGCAAGAGAGCCTCGCGCTGTGCTCTGAGATCATCAATCTTGTCGATGATATAGCCGATTTCCGGGTTCGTGTTTTGGGCCGTCTCAAATACTGACTTCGGTTGCTTCGCGAGGAGCGCCTGATCCGTCACTAGCTCGTTCCTCGCGGCGGCGAGTTCTGATCCGACCAAACGGTATTGGGTTGTCAATTCGCCGGTTCGGGTGATCTCATCGGCGCGCTGGTCTTCGAGGTGGGGTATGTGACGAGCGCTGAGATAGGATTCTATCTCTTTCTCCGAATTATCCAGATCACGTCCGGATTGAGTCTCCTGCTCCTCTGCAAATGCCAGGGCAGTTTCAATCTCCGATAAGTTACGATCCGTGTCTTCCTGGATATAGTCGTTCAGGAGGGTGTTTGCGGCGAGCCTGGCGCGCGCTTTCGTATGGGCCTCGGCGGTTACCTCGATCACGTTTGTATCGTCGATCTGCAAGACCCTGAGGTTGTTATCGTCATTGACCGCAAGCCCGCTCTCGACTTTTGCGCGTCTCAGTAGCGACGGCGACTCCAGTACCTCGACCTGTGTGTCCGCCGGCTGGGGTTGAGTGGCCTGAAGGAGTTGCGAAATGGGATTATCGCTTCCGCTCACTGCAAGACCCGAGCCCGGAGCCTGCACTAGAAGCCTGGCAGTAGCCTGATAGACAGGACGTTCCAGAAGGTTAACTGCGACGCATACAGCAGTCAGAATGAGAATTGACTGGATGATAATAGCGCGCCGCCGCCCGAGAATCTGGATAAACTCAACAGGCGAAATACCTGGCACACTTGATTGCTCTTCCAACGAGAGGGACTCCTTCCGGCCGTCAACGGCCAGCACGCAACGCTTATGTTAACTTAATTACCCGGCTGGCGCAATGGTTCCGCTTCGTAAACCAATATCCTATTTGTCGAGTTTCGCCTCCGGTTAAGTTGGGCCGGGGTCCCCATTCCTGTCCGTAATGACACTACTACTCGGGGATTAAAGGCGAAGATTTACAAGTTTTCGGTGCGTATCCACGCCTTTATCGTCTAACATGCATATTCCGTGCCAACCCTCCAGAACTGCAATCGACAATCTTATAATCACGACACTCCGCATCGACACACGGTTGAGGTTCCGGTTAACAACGCGTTTCCCATCGGCCATCGGCAGCAGGGTGCGCACGCCCGACGGCGCCGTGTATGTCGGTCTCTTTACCCTTCCCTTTAAGTGGCGAGCCTA
This sequence comes from Capsulimonadaceae bacterium, assembly GCA_052139635.1. Taxonomy (GTDB): domain Bacteria; phylum Armatimonadota; class Armatimonadia; order Armatimonadales; family Capsulimonadaceae; genus JBKQWH01. The sequence continues at coordinate 6,527 of JBKQWH010000480.1, read as the reverse complement.
AACGAACCGGGGCAGGTTCCGAACAGGCACGGCGTTACGCCTCGGTCGCGGACTTCAGACGGAGGCAAAGATCCGAAAAGATGACGTGCAATAAAATCATATGCACATCCTCAATTCGCTGCATGTTATCGCTGTAAACCGTGATGCAGTGCTGTGCTGTGGCCTTGAGTTTTCCCCCTTCGAACCCGGCAAGGCCGAACGTGATTGCGCCGGCTCGATTACCGGCCTCAATGCCGCGAATCACGTTTGACGAATTGCCGCTTCCACTCACCCCGATCACGATATCGCCGCGCTCCGCCCAGCACTCAACCTGCGGTGCGAACACATTGCTCCACTCCGTGTCGTTCGCCCAAGCACTCAAAAGAGGCGTGGAATCGGTCAAGCAAAGCGTCTTGAGAGCCCTTCCCGTCTCGAGTTGAATGTTCTTCTGTAAATCCGCCACGATGTGACTTACGGTGCTGCTGCTGCCACCGTTGCCCATCAATAAGACCCTCTTTCCGTCACGCCACGCGCCGGCAAGAGCCTCGACAACCGCGTTTACCGCAGAGTCGTCCACTTCACTAAGCAGCCGCTGTACATCGGCCAGATAGCCCCTGATAAAGTTAGCCACGAGTATTACTATTTGCCGGTTTCCGGCTTCTCCTCTACGTAAATGATCTTGCTGCCCTGCGGTTCAAATCCAAATTGGACTTCCTTAAGGTCGCTCAGGCTGGAGACAATGTAGTCATGGGATTCTTCAGGGGCGTAAAGGAGCAGGAAGCCGCCGCCGCCTGCCCCAAGTACCTTCCCGCCAATAGCACCGGCTCGACGTCCCCGGCTATACCATTCGTCGATCTGCGAGCTGCTAATCGAGGAAGCAACCTGACGTTTGAGCATCCACGCTTCATGCATGACATCGCCAAACGCATCGAGATCGTTGTCCTGCAAGGACGCGCGTAAATCGAATGCCAATCGAGCCATGGAAGCAAGAACTTTACGTGTTGCCGCCGAGTTCCTCGTGTTGGCGTTTTGTTCCTCCAGGATCGTGTTTGTAGAGCGTGTCGCGCCTGTATAGAAAGCGATCAGCCTGCGCTGGAGGGTGTGTTTTGTGGCTGGTTTGCAGACAATTGGGTCAACAAAGACGGAGCCGTCCGGGTTAAACTGAATGAACTTGAAGCCGCCGTACGCCGCGATGTACTGGTCCTGCTTGCCGATGGGACTCTTGCATCGCTCGATCTCGATCTCGCAGGCTTCTTCCGCGAGCCGCTTCGAATCCGCATACGTCCCGGTATAGGCATGCAGCGCGTTTAACAAACCGACCGTATACGTGCTGGAGGAGCCCAGCCCGGTTCCCGCCGACGGCACGTCCGAGATCGACGTGATTTCGATCCCATTCCTGACCCCAACGGTTCGCAACGCCTCACGAATCAAACCATGGCGTAGATCGCCGGCATTGTCCACCATCTCCGTGATCGAATAACTGGCACGAATCTTGTCATCGAACTTCTTGTTTACGTTGATATAGATATACCGGTCAATCGCAGTGCTGACCACGGCGCCGGGTTCATGCTCATAGAAGGCCGCGAGATCCGTTCCTCCACCTACAAAACTGACCCGCAATGGCGTCCTCGAGATGATCATTGTTCGTCCCCTAATATGCCCGACGCTCCGAGTGCAAGTTCCATGCCGGGTCCCCTAGCTTCAATAATTGGGCAAATATCGCGGAGAACGACCTCTGAGGGCAATTCACAGGGCAAAATGTTGAAGCTAGCCTGCACACGACGTATGAGATGGTATCGCGCGTGCCACTAGGCATTATACCGGAATCGTTTACCCGGCGTCAACAATCGACCGTCACGACACACAGTTATCGGCGGACGTTAGCCGAGAGATTAATTGTTCTTTGGATACACACCGTGCGGCACCGGCACCGTCGGGTCAGTGAGAAGCGATGCCATCGACGCAGGTGGATGGTAGCGCGATCCGACATTCATGATCACCAGCACGGCAGCAAGACCGGCCGCCGCGGCGACGACAGGTATCCATTTTGGCATCGAGGATAATACCGAGGACTTGTCCAAGTCCAGGTCGCCCTGACCTCCCCGACACGCTGCAATCCCAATGCCGATTAGCAGAAAGAAGAGTGTGGAAACTCCCGGATAGTCATATGAGGGCGCTCCCACCATATCCGCACAACAGCCCGCAACGGCAGCGATACACCCCGTGAGCAACGTCCGTCGATGGCCAAGTTCCATCCGCCCAAGGGTGACTACTCCGCAAATCAAGAAGGTCACGACCGCTCCGATGAACAGTACAAGCCCCACTCCGCCAGCATCCGCCGCCCATTGCACCCAAAAGTTATGTGCAAGATTCTGGTGGCCTGTCCCGTGGGCTATGACCCAGGCTGGTGGATCGCTTGTCCCTGTCCACCGTCGAATAAGTACCGGATACGACCCCAGGCCCCAACCGGTTACCGGCCGCTCGAATACCATGCTGCAGCCGGCCCTCCACCTGTGGAGGCGATCTGCCAGGGATCCGTCGTCGGAAAGGTTGTGGAATGTGGCCAGTCGCTTGGATAGGAGTTGCTGGGTGTCACTGGAAAGTACTAACGCTACCAAACCTATGATCAGAATCAAGGCCGGGCCAATCAATTGGTGCTTCGAGATCTTCTCTTTCACCTGTGACCGCTGCGCGTACAAAAATGAGAGAGTGCCGAGCGTGCAAAGTCCGACAAATTCCCCGATCCAGGCCGAACGCGTGCGCGTAAAGATGACCGTAGCAGCCAGTATTACAGTGGACACTTGAGCAGCCCATGACAGCTTCTCCCCCACTCCGCGCTGCAGGGCAAACGCCGCGGCGATCGGCAGGAACATCATCAAGAAGGAGCCCGCCTGTTCGTGGTTGCCGAATATCGCCATGACGTCGATTTCATCATGGTCCGAGGCTCCCAACCGGGCAAGACCGAACACCGCAATGCAAGTTCCAAACAGCACTAGCCCCGCAGCGAGAGGAATAAGATCACTGCGGCGAAGCATATATGCCGCGCCGAGGCACACACTCACGTTAAGTAAAACCCGCAGCAGTTCGGCACCTGCGTACGGGCGGAGCTCGGTCGGTTCGTTAAACAAGTCGTAGGGCGGTCGGTAGACCTCGATCACGCACCAGAGAAGAAGCGCAAGAAGCCATGGAGCCGGCCCCCGCGTGAGCGCACCCTTCAGATCCTCCTGCGCCGCGCCCATGCCCATCACGACGGCCAGAAATCCGGCAGGTGCGACCTTGAGCAAGATGGCGCGAATATCCGTGGGTACCCAGGGCATCTCCGTCAGCATCGCGACTATAACCGTCACCATGAATGCGACGACTAACGGATGGTCTACTATCCATCCCATTCCTTTGGGTACGATGGGCGATCGCCGCCGTCCACGCTCTCGTCCGAACGGCCGCTCACTCGGACCCGGCGACGGCGACGACGAATGGCCAATTCGACGACGTTCTCTCGTGTGATGTTCTCCGTGCATCGCTGCCCCGACGCAGGGGCGACCTCCTGTACCGCCTACCGGCGGGCATAGTGAGCGAGAATCGTGGCGATCCTGCAAGTAAAGCCAATTACCCTCGCATAAGCTGTGCCATTATACCTCATGACGCGTATACTTAACTAAACGCTCTCCAGCTTCGCGATGCTGATGTCCAGTTTCTTGATGCCCACTGGAGCCGCAAACGCGACGTTGACCACGCTGCTGCCATCCAGGCTGACGACCGTTCCGACGCCGAACTTCGCCGAGCGGACCTTCTGGCCATGGCGAAACGGGTTGCCGGACGTTGCCACCCCGGCTCCTCGGTGCACGGCCGGCCGGGCCATTTCCTCCCAGGTCGGCACGGGCTCAACCCGGCGTAGATCCGGTGCCGGCGAGCTCGGTACGGTCCGGCGCTGCGACTTTGCCACAAAGAGCGACTCCGGAATGTCCAGCAAAAACCGGGACATCACACTGCGATGAGTCGACCCAAACATAGTGCGCGCCCTGGCAAAGCTCAAGTACAGGTCTTCCCGCGCGCGGGTCATCCCCACGTAGCACAGCCGCCGCTCCTCGTCTATCTCGTCCCGGCTAGTCGCGCGGATGTGCGGAAAAATCCCCTCCTCCATCCCGGAAAGGAATACGGCGGCGAACTCCAGCCCCTTGGCAGCATGCAGTGTCATGAGCGTGACCGTTTCGCTGCTGCTATCGAGCCAGTCGACATCCGCAACGAGAGCAATGGACTCCAGGAAGGCGGCCAGCGAAATATCCCCGTCATCGCCGCCGCGGCCCTCGAAATCTTGCGCGGACGTGAAAAGCTCCAGCACATTATCGAGGCGTCCGCGCGCCTCCACAGTGTTCTCCATCTCCAGTGCTGCGCGGTATCCTGTGGTGACAAGCACGTCGTCGAGGAACTCGGTCACGCGTTTCGAATACGCCCGAGCCCCCAAATACTCTATCATCTTGACAAAGCCCGCAACGGACGCGTTTGTTCGCGAAGCGAGTCCGATCTCCCCGACTCGCCGGCAGGCGTCCCAAAGCCCGATCTCACAGAGAGCCGCGAAGTCGGCAAGGCGGTCGACAGTCGTGGCCCCAATCGCGCGGGCGGGAACATTAATCACCCGGCGAAGCGAGATGCTGTCGTACGGATTAATGCAGATCCGCAGGTAGGCAAGGACATCCTTCACCTCCTTGCGCTCATAAAATCGCATGCTGCCAATGATCTTATACGGGATCTGCCTGCGTACGAATTGTTCCTCGATCGCGCGTGACTGCATGTTGGCGCGATATAAAACAGCGTAATCCGAGTAGGAACGGCGGCCCCGTTCGACTTCGTCGAGGATAATGCGGACGATCGAGTTCGCCTCCTCGATCTCATCGCGCGTGTCGATCAGCGTGATTGGGGTTCCCTCCGCATTGTCGGTCCAAAGCCGCTTGTCGGCGCGGCCGCGGTTCCTCTTGACGACATGATAAGCTGCGTCGAGGATTGTCTTCGTCGAGCGATAGTTCTGCTCGAGTTTGATGACGATTGCGTTCGGAAAATCGGTGTCAAAATTGAGGATCAGGTCGACATTTGCCCCTCGAAATGCGTAGATGGACTGGTCATCGTCTCCAACCACGCAGATGTTTCGATGTTTTGCCGCGAGGAGGGATAGCAAGCGGTACTGGCTGTCGTTGACGTCCTGGAACTCGTCACAATGGACGTAATGAAACCGCTCCTGGTAGTGTTCGCGCGCCTCCGCCGACTCTTGAAGCAGCTCCACCGCTTTCAGAATGATGTCGTCGAAATCGAGTGCGTTGGCGCGAACGAGCTTCTCCTGATACCGGGAATAGACGCGGGCAACCACCTTCTCCATCGGAGCATGGCCCCCGCCCTTCTCTCCTGGTTCCGTTAGTTTCTCCTTGAGGTGGCTTATCTGCGCGAGCACCGCGCGCGGCGCAAACTGCTTATCGTCGATATTCAGTTCGTGAAGGCACTGTTTAATCAGCGTCATCTGGTCTTCATCGTCGTAGATGACAAATGTTCGGTCGAGACCAATCAGCCGGCCTCGCTCGCGAAGCATCCGGGCACAAATGGAGTGGAATGTGCCGGCCCAGAGATGGATGACCAAATCGCCGATCAGGCGCTGGATGCGCTCCTTCATCTCGGCGGCGGCCTTGTTCGTAAATGTGACCGCCAGGATGTTGTACGGCCGAACGTTCCGCTCTCGAATTAAATAGGCAATCCGTTTAGTCAGTGCGTTCGTCTTGCCCGATCCTGCGCCGGCAAAAATGAGCAGCGGTCCGCTCTCATGCAGGACTGCCTGTTTCTGCGGGGGGTTGAGACCATCAAGAAGCGCGGACGGAGATTGAGCGTCTTGAGTGTCGTGCGTGGCGGTGTCCATGCGAACATTATACCGGACCGGCGACGGAACCCTGCGTGAAACACCGGGAACACAGTCCAACCATGATCATCGAGCGAGACGACTGAGGAACCCCGGGAAAGGCGGGCCATGCTGCCCGCCTTTCCCTGCCCCGTGACGATTCTAGAGCACGATGCGAATGCCGTGGTGGTGGTGGTGGTGGCGATGGTATCGATGATATCGATGCCAGCATGCCGTCCGAGTTCCGTGCCGGCCGGGCATGGCCGATGCAGGGACGACACAGGCACAGAGAACAGCGGCGGCCATAGCCACCAGTAACAACGACTTCAGTTTCATATTAGCTTGCCTCCCATAGAACAGCAATACGTTACCCATGGCCGCCGGATGCGAAACGTCGAGGCGAACGTCAAACGCCGCGCCGGTCAACCAGTTTGTAAGACGATTGCCCATCCCATTTGTTCACTCCCGTCCGCGTCGTCGTGACCTTCTCGCATTCTAGCGAGGCTTCGCCTCAAACCGACAAGATGTATGGACATATGGACGCGATGGACGCGATGGACGCGATGGACGCGATGGACAAGGAGGAAGACAGGCACGGAGGCCTGTCCCACGATAAGAATTATCGGCATGTCGCAAAACTTGACTCACGGACAACAAGATCGGAGACTCACGG
>JBKQWH010000479.1:0-25507 GCA_052139635.1 Capsulimonadaceae bacterium | reverse complement strand
GTGTCGCAAACTTGACTCACGGACAACAAGTTCCGAGACTCAAGTGATCCAGCCGGCGCAACATGGGCCGAGTGTCGCATCGCAATTCAAGGCATCACCATCTCGCTTCTGCAATACTTGACGAATGTCTCGGTGTCTCAGAAGGAGCGCGCCAACATGAAATCAACAGACAACGGGCCGCGCTCTGAGAACCCATTCTTCGGAGTGACGTTTGACTGGATATGGGAAGCGTTGAAGCTCTTTCTGGTGGATAAATGGACTTGGATCGGAGCTACGTTAATCTACGGCAGCTTATACATCGGTGCGACCGTCACCGTCAATCGATGGTTTGGAAGTTACATGCAGCAACGCTTGCTGCATGTTAACCCAACCCTTCCCTTTCCGTTTCTTTATGCGGATACCTCGCCATTGAGCGGACCGATCTACTATGGGCTTGCGATCGCCGGCCTGCTCGTAACAGGCCCATCCATGTTGCGTATGGCAGTCAAGAAGGTTAAGGGGGAGTCGATCTGCCTTCTGGATGCGTTTTCGGGCCTTCCATACGCTGTGCCAATCCTCTTCGCCAGCCTCGTGCCGATGGCTCTCTTCGCGGTTGACTCCGGATTTCAGGAGTGGAGCGCGGACAATCGGGTCGTATATAGCCCCGCCGGCGCAACATGGGCCGAGTGTCGCATCGCAATTCAAGGCATCACCATCTCGCTTCTGCAATACTTGACGAACGCGATCGTGCTTGCATTCACGGCCCCGGCGTATGCGATGGCCTGCGACGGATTTCCGCCCGGACTGGCTGTGGTCGCAAGCATACGTGCGATGGCACGCCAAATTCCGAAGTTAGTTGTTGTCGTCGTCGTCCTGGAACTACTCCCGGTCGTCAGCGCCATCCTGTTTGGGTTGGGCTTAATTCTGGGATACCCTGTCGTTCTTCTGGTTTGCGCGCTTGCCTATCGCGACGTCATTGGCCTGCCCGCAGCGCCGACACACGAAGACGCCGTGGAGAATGCCCGTCGGTCCAGGCGTACGGCGTTTCGATTTGTGTTGGTCACAATCCTAGCGGTAGCCGTTTCCGTGCCGATGCTTCGGATCGTCGCGAAGCATCACCGCGATCGCTTCTCCATGCCCGCGATTGAACAAGTCGTTTTCAATTATCTCGACCCGCCCCCGGTGGACTGCGCGTGCAGATCATGTCGGCCTGGTTGGCCGGATTGCGCCGATGGATGGTGCTGCATGGCCGGTTGCATGGGAGGCCGATAGATAGGACGTAATCCCTGCTCCTGCCGATAGCAATCATTATATCATCATTTGCGAAATACTGTCCCTATGTTGCGATCCACGAGGTTTGTATCGTCCAACGAATGTGGATCGCTACCGATGCTCAATCGTAATCTCAATGAAACGAGTCATACCTGAGGTGCAGCGCTCGACGTTCGCAATTGCTATTCTTCATCGCAGGATATTCGCTTCGATCCAAGGTTCGCCTTGCTTGCATTGTCGCGCGGATTAGTCTCCATACTTATCCGATGCGGATCGGTTTCAGCACGCAAAGCCCTCTCCACATGGGATTATTGACGCTTCCGTGAGCGCTGGAGCCGTACAGCGGATCGTTCCGCCGTTACCATCCTCAAGGCGGTACAGAGTATCGCTCTTTATGTGCAATCAGTCCCGATTATTCGTCTTACTACGACACCACCTGCCATAATGGCCGTACGTGTAATCCGCAGAAGTGCATCAGGCAGCGACTACCCGACTGATGACTTATCATAGATTAGAAGGGGCACTTACAGGTGAACCGGCATCTGTTACATCTCGTATTCGCGGTTGTGGTTAGCGCATCGGTGTTGTATTGCGTAAGCCCCAGTGGTGCGCAGAGCCCGATCAGCGCGCAAACTGTGCTGCCGCCCGACGTCCAACTCCCGCCGCCAATCGCGCCCGACCGGCAGTTGACGCTCCAGCAAGCCGAGGCGATTGCTCAGTCCAACACCAACCCGCAAATCTCCCAGGCGGAGCACACGGTTAGCGCCGCAAACGACAACTACGAATCGCAGCAGGCATTTATGAACCCGACGCTCAACTACTCCGGCGTCAACAACACAGTGGCGAACACGACACTATCCGACGCGTCGAACTACGTCCTGTACGTTCCGGTGGAAACCAACGGGGCGGAACATTTTCGTGCGAACCAGGCAAAGTTTCAGCTTCGCGGGGCGGAAGCCGAAGGGCAAACGACACGACTCACGATCCGGCAAGCGGTGGCGGACGCGTACTGGGGACTTCAGGTGGCCAACAGCCAGTTGGAAAACGAGGAAGATGTCTATGGCCTGGTTCAGAAGTTGAGCGACTTGACACACAAGCAGTTCGAACTCGGCGCCGCACCACAGACCAATGCGATCCGCGCGGATATTGCGTTGACCCAGGAGCACCAGAACCTCATTGCGGCGGCAAGTCAGGTTCTCTCAGCGCGCGCGGCATTGAACAGCCAACTCGGCCGGGCCGCCGGCGAGCCGGTCGATGCTGCCGTTCCGCTGACATTTAACGAGGTGCCCATTCCCGATAAGGGCCTCCTGCTCGACCTGGCGGTGAGGCAACGGCCGGAGGTAAAGTCCGCGGACGCCGGCGTCGACGCAGCACGAGCGAATATCGGACTTTCGAAGGCCCAATATGTTCCCGATGCCACGCTGGGCAAGGTGCCGGACGGTACACCGGTCGAAGTGGGCGCTGTTATGCCGATCGACATTGGCAGCATTCACGGCGCCGTAGCGAGCGCGCGGGAGCAAGCGAAAGCGCAGGAGGCCCAGGCGAAACAGGCGCGGCTCCAGGTGACAGAGGACGTTCAAAACGGATATGTAGCGCTCACGCAGGCCGATCAAACCGTTGTCCTTTACGAACAGGGAGTGCTTCCACAAACGAAGGATCTTCTCGATCGTGTCACCAAGGGCTTCGCTCTCGGGGCGAACACGATCCTGGATATAATCGACGCCGAGCAGACCTACCGCAGCGTGCGCAACAGCTACTACGCGGCGATCGGTTCGTATGACCAGGCCGTTGACCAGTTGAACCGGGCGGTCGGCGGTGATTTCACCGCCGCGACAACTCCGGCCATTAGGTGATTCTTGTACGAGGTGAATTATGTCAGACAACAATTCGGTTAGCGTCGCCAACCGGAACAAGCCCGGAGGGACAGCCGCCGAAGGTTCGTCCAGGGTTGCTCGGTCCATCACCGCAGCGATGATCGTGCTCGGTATTGGGGCACTGGTCGCGCTACGCGGGCACGGCGAAAGCAAGGCCCCCGATTCTGCGCAGGTCGCGTCGTCGGACGTGATCACCGTGTCGGACGTTGGCCAGTCGGTCGCGCAAATCCGAACTGAGCCCGTCCAGTTGGAGGCTCTGGACAGCAAAGTCGCTGCGACGGGACTGTTGAGTTATCCGGCAAACTCGACCGTGAAGATAGCGCCACGCGTGACCGGACGTATCAGTTCGGTTTACGTGCAGGTTGGAGACCATGTGAGTGCAGGGCAGCCGGTCGCGGTCATCGACAGTCCGGATGCGGCGGCGGCAGGGTCGACCCTCAAGCAGAACCAGGCAAACCTCCGTTTGGCGCAGGCCACGCTCGATCGCGCCGAGCGCCAGTTCCAATTGGGAACGCCCGAAGTCACCGCCGCTCAGGCAACTCTGGACCAGGCGAAATCCAACGAGGCGTTTTCCAAAGCTGCCTTCGATAAGATTAAGGAACAGTCCCAGATCGGCGGCTTTAGCCAGCAGCCCCTGGAAGCCGCGAACGATGCGGTGGTGACGGACCAGTCCAGCCTGATCCAGTCGCAGGCCGATCTTGACACGGCACAACGCGCCTACGATCGAATGGTCAAGCTTGTCGCCATTGGCGTCAACTCGCAGTCGGATCTTGACGCCGCGCAGAATACCCTGGCGCACGCCAAAGCGAGTGTCGATGCCAACCAGAAGGTGCTCAACCTTGCCTCCGAAGCTCTGGGGCGGGAGCAGAAGGCTTTCGATGCGAATCTTTATTCCGACCAGGCCCTGATCACGGCGGAGGGTAATTACCGGCAGTCGATTCTCCAGGTCGATGCGGATACTCGCGCGTTGGCGATCGCAAAGGCCTCCATACTTGCCGACTTGCAGCAGGCCCAGAACGGCTACCAGAATGCCGTTGCCGCCGTCAGCAGCGCGCAAGCAGCACTCAACCTGCTCGGAATTTCCAGCCAGAGCGGAAGCGTCACCATTACCTCTCCGATCTCGGGTGTGGTCGTTGAGCGCGACGTGAATCCCGGCCAGATGGTCGACCAGTCGCAGATGACCCCGTGGCAGCTCCTGGTCGTGAGCAATACCGCCAGGGTCTGGGTGACGGCGGACGTATATGAGAGCGATCTGGCGGCAGTCCACCCGGGCCAGCCTGTATCGATCAAAGTAGATGCCTACCCGTATCGTGTGTTTACCGGGACCGTCGTTCGTGTCGCGCCAACACTCAATCCGCAAACGCGGGCCGTTTCCGTCCGCGCGGAGATCCCGAACGAATCGGGGCTTCTCAAGGACGGCATGTTCGCGGAGATGACAATTCTCACCGGCAAGAGCGACCGCGAGCCGGTGATCCCGATCGACGCCGTCCAGCACGACGCCGACACCGACTACGTATACATTCGCAAGGGAAGCGGGTACGCCCGGCAGAACGTGCGCGTCGGCGATGAGAAGAACGGAGAATGTGCGATAACGGCTGGATTGCAGCCCGGCGACCACGTGGTGACCCAGGGAGCACTCTTGCTCGGTGGACAGGTGGAGAGTGATTAGATGATCCATCGGATAGTCCACTTCGCACTGCACAATCGCGCTCTCGTCTTGATCGTGGCCGCGGTGATGCTGGGATGGGGCGCCTACAGCTTCACCCAGTTGGAAATCGAGGCGTACCCCGACGTGATGAACACCCAGGTGCAGATCATCACGCAGTGGCCCGGCCATGCGGCCGAAGAGATCGAGAGGGAGATATCCGTTCCGCTCGAAACCGCCCTCGCGGGCGTTCCCAGGGTCAGGAATCTGCGGAGCCGCTCACTGTTCGGTTTGTCCGACATCATGCTGACCTTTGACGACGGCGTGGGCGATTACTTTGCTCGTGAGCAGGTCAACGAAGCGATTGGCCAGGCAAATCTCCCCAACGGCGTCCAGGCCAGCATGCAGCCGATGACCAGTGCAACCGGTGAGATATACCGATACTTTCTGACCGGCGCCCCGACAATGGATCTCAAGTCGCTCCAGGACTGGACTCTCTATCGAAAATTCGTGAGCCTCCCCGGCGTTGCCGACGTCAATGGCTTCGGCGGAACCGTGAAGCAGTATCAGGTGGAGATCGATCCCACGAAGCTGGTCGCGTACAACGTCACGCTCTCGGCTGTCACCAACGCGCTTTCCAGCGCGAACTCCAATGCGGGTGGCAGTTACGTGGAGCGCGGCGGCGAGGAGTACGTCGTCCGCGGCATCGGCTTGTTCCGGAATACGCGCGACATCGGGAACGTGGTCATCGCCCATACTAACGGGACGCCGCTCTATATCCGCGACGTGGCGACGGTTCGCATCGGATTCGCGCCTCGCCTGGGAAAGGTAGGCTGGCATCCCGGTGACGGAGGGGCCGACACGGATGACGGTGTCGAAGGAATTATCGACCTGCGACGCGGCGAGAACCCGGGTCCCGTCCTTGACGAGATCCGTCAGGAAGTCCACAAGCTCAATACCGACGGTGAACTGCCAAAGGGTGTCCGGCTCGTCCCCTACTACGACCGAACCGACCTCGTCCATACGACGTCGCGCACAGTCGAGAGAAACCTGGTTGAGGGGATGCTGCTGGTAGTTGTCGTACTCTTTCTGTTTCTTGCTAATATACGCGCCGCGACGATCGTTGCCCTGACCATTCCGTTCGCCCTGTTGTTCGCATTCACATGCCTGAATGCGAACCATATGTCCGCGAACCTTATCTCGCTCGGCGCGATCGATTTCGGGGTGATTGTGAACGGCTCGGTCATCATGGCCGAGAACATATTTCGCCGGCTCGCGACGCGAAAATCCGACGAGACCGTCATGCACTCGATTCTGCATGCCACCGGCGAAGTTCAGAGCGAAGTCGCGTTTACCACGTTGATCATTATCACGGCATACGTGCCGCTGTTCACATTGCAAAGCGTGGAATCGAAGATGTTCTCGCCGATGGCCTACACTATCAGCTTTGCGCTCCTCGGCTCTCTCATCATGGCGCTGCTCGTTCTTCCGATCCTCTGCTCGCTGTTCTTGCGTGGCAAGCTCACGGACAAGGAGCCGAGGGTAATGGCGTCCGTACGCTGCGGCTACACGCGCGCGCTGAAATGGTCGCTAGCCAATCCCCTTCCCGTTCTCGCGGCGGCTGTCATACTTCTGTTAATCTCGTTCGCCATCGTGCCCAACCTGGGCTCCGAGTTCCTCCCGCATCTCGACGAAGGCAACCTGTGGATTCGCATGACGATGCCGAGCACAATCTCCTATACGGAGTCGGCGCGCCTTATGCCCGAGGTCCGGGGAATCATTGCCGGTTTCCAGCCGGTCAAGATGGTCGTATCTCAGCTTGGGAGGCCCGACGACGGCACCGACTCGACCGGCTTCTACAACGCGGAGTTCTTCGCCGACCTCAAGCCCGCCGACCAGTGGAAGGGCTTCAAGAACAAGGACGATCTGATCAACAGGATGAACGACAAGTTGACACAGATTCCGGGCGTTACGATCAACTTCTCGCAAAACATCGAGGACAACGTAGAGGAAGCCGTAACAGGAGTCAAGGGGGAGCTTGCCGTCAAGCTTTTCGGCGACGATCTCGATACGCTGGCCAACAAGGCTGCTGAGATCCAGAATGTCATGTCCAAAGTCCCCGGCGTCGTCGACCTTACCACATTCACCGAGACCGGCGAGCCGCAGATTCAGATCATTCCGGACCGGGAGAAGATCGCGCGCTACGGTCTCAATATCTCCGACGTACAGAATGTCGTCCAGACCGCCATCGGCGTTAATGCCGTGACGCAGGTCGTGGAAGGCGAGAGATTATATGACGTCGTTGCGAGACTCACACCGGAAAGCCGAAACAGTCTCGCGGCAATCCGGAACATTCAGGTGAGCACTCCCGACGGCCAGTTCATCCCGCTGTCCCAATTAGCCGATGTCAAGGACACCAGAGGCGCATCGTTCATCTATCGCGAGGCGCACCAGCGCTATATCGCCATCAAGTTTGGCGTTCGCGGTCGTGCTCTTGGCGACGCGGTAGCAGATGCGCAAAGGCAGGTACAACAGAAGGTCAGCTTCCCGGCCGGATACTACACGGTTTGGGGCGGGGAATTTGAGAACCTCCAGCGTGCAACCGCGCGCATGGCGATCATCGTTCCGGCAACTTTGCTGCTGATTTTTATTATGCTCTTCCTGTTGTTCGGGCGGTCATCAAGGGCTTTGCTCGTGATGGTGACCGTTCCACTGGCCTTGATAGGAGGCATATTCGCGCTATTCATCACGCATTTCCACCTGAGTGTGTCCGCGGCGGTTGGGTTTATCGCGCTCTTCGGAATTGCTGTGCAAAATGGCGTCATTATGGTGTCGTACATCGAGCAACTGCGCACCGAGGGCATGGGAGACCGCGAATCGATCCTCGAAGGGGCCGTGGTTCGGCTCCGCCCGGTACTCATGACGGCGATTCTGGCGAGCATCGGTCTGATCCCGGCGGCGATCTCCACCGGCATCGGGTCCGACGTTCAGAAGCCGCTTGCCATCGTCATCATCGGCGGCCTGTGCACTCAGCCGATCCTGACCTTGTTCGTATTGCCCGTCATGTACTCGCTCCTGCCGAAAGTTGAGCCGGCTGCGACAACGGAGGCTGAGCTCGCTCCGGTTTGACGGTCAAGACATGCCCCGGCGCCGTTACGATGCTCTCGCCCGGCAGAAAGGCGGTAACCCGACGCTGAAGAATCGGGCTACTGAGTACAAAGCCCCCTCGGGGCTGAGAGGAAAGGACCATCATATCGGTGTCCCCTCTTCAGGCCCGAAGGGGCTTTGGACTCAGTCCGTTACGGACGATGAACAATACAGTTTGTCAGCATGAGGAGCTACTTCACGTCCGTAGCGGCATCGGGTGTCGGGTTCGTCCTGGGCCGCGGATTGAAATCTCGCGGGGGGAGGACGTTCGTGATGCCAAGCTGATAATCGCTCGGCGTGACGCCAATGTCGTGCCAGCCCATCGGCGGCGGGATCGTCATCACGACCTTGTCCGGGATGACCGCATAGTCGGCGGGAAGCGCGGGAGCCTTGCCGTCGAGGCGGGCCGGGTCGAAGGCGCCGAGGAGGTCGGTGATGCCCTCGGTCAGATCGTCGAACGGCCCCTCGTTCCGGAGGCCCTGGCGCTCGCCGATCTTGCGGCCCTCAAGCTCGTCGGGCAGGTCGGCCAGCGGCTTGAGGCCGAAGACCATATCGGCGAACTTGACAACCGACGCGTGGTCACCCGGATTCGTGTCGATGGTGTGCACGCGGGCATAGGGAGAGATGACGATCAGCGGGACGCGGGGGCCGTCGGACGCCGCGACTCCGTCGGGTCCGGTGCTGCGAATCGGCGGCGGGACGTGGTCGTAGTCGCCCTCGGAGTCGTCCCAGGTGATGATGATCGCGCACCTGGACCAGTACGGGCTGCGCGCGATGCGGTTGATGTCGTCCGCGATCATGGCCTCACTGATCTGCGAGTCCGAGTAGGCCGGATGATCGTCGTCGCCAACAAAGGATGCCTGGACCTTCGGGTCGGGATCGGCCGGATGCAGGCCAAGGATATTCTGGTATCCGCCCTTGATGTAGAACAGTCCCCCTCCCGCCGGGAGCGAGCGGGTGTCGAGGGCCTTCCGGAAGTCGTCGAGGCCGTGCATCGACGAGCGCATGCGGGGATTGTTCGCGATGTAGCCGAAATACTGGGGCCCGTTGTGGTGCGTGACATACGACGCGTGGCGCCCTTCGGCGTCCACCGGATCGGCGCTGGCGGTAGAGGGGACGTCGGTCGGCTCACGGTCGTAGCCCTCCTGATACCATCCCCAGGCAACTGCGGCTCCCCCACCCGCGTTGATCGCGCCCACGTCCTCCTTGACGTCGTCCAGGTCTCCGGCCGGGTCCGCATCGGTGCTGACCTGATCCGCAACATCCCCGCGGGCCAAAGTCAGCGGAACGGTGGCGTACGTCAGGTTATACTGCGCCGCCCCGTGGTCCTTCGGGTTGGCCGGCAGCATCGCGCCGGAGGCGGGACCGTCCTTCGAGCCCCAGAGCGGGTCGGCGTCGTTCATTACGGGAACACCGGGCCCGGATTTCCCCTGAGCCGCCTGCTCGGGATGGCGCATTAACTGCGTGGCGCCGGTCTGAGCGCCGATAATGGCCAGGTTTCCGGGGGTCGATGGGCCGGTCATCTGCTGGAAGATGTGGTCGCAGAGCACGAACCGGTTCGCATACCGCCAGAGAAACGGAATGGTATCGCCGTCCTCATAGGCCATGGTCAACTCGCCAAACTGCTTGGCCGCGAGACTCGGATTGCCGGTCTTAGTCCGCCGCATCTCCTCCGAGACCGCGAACTTGTCCATCTTAGGAACACCGGCGGCGGTGATGTCCATCTTGTTGACAATCCCGTTGTGCGAGTGGTCGATATCGTCGGTATCGGCGGCGAAGTCGGCCGGACCCAGTCGGAACGGGTGGACCGTGGTCAAAGTGCCGTCGGTGTTGATCAGGGCTTGCTCGAAGCCGGGGGTTTGGTCGGCCGGATTGGAATAGAGCCCCTCGGCGCCAGGGAACGTCCCGAAGTAGGAATCGAAGGAGCGGTTTTCCTGGTACAGAACGAACACGTACTTGACGTGGCGGCGCAGCAGGGCGATTTCCTGATCGCGCGTCAGTTTCGGCTCATGCCCGGCCGGCACGGCCCACGTCCGCACGGCAGGGTCCGGCGTTGCGGGAGGCGGCGCGGCCACAGCCGAGCCCCACCCGGCGATCGCAGCCGCGGCGAGGCAAACAAGGAGGTTGATAGTGCGCATATTGGATTCCGATCGTTGAGAATTGCGATACATGGATCGGTATTGAGTATACCGATCGCCGTGTTAAGACGGCGTTAAACCCACACGAGCGGAAGGCCGAGGGATTGCCCGTCCGGTCATGTCAGAATCGGCGGTTCACCATGAAGTCTGCCCACATGACCAGGAGGTCCTTGTACTGAGACGCGTCGATCGCGTCCAGGGATGGGATGGCGGCCCGTATGTACGATCGAGCCAGTTGATCCGTGCGATCGACGCCGCCGAGGTCGCGCAACAAGGCGACTGTGGCGTGAACTTGCTCGTCGGTGGCTTGCCGGTCTCCGAGAACTGCCATGATCTGATCCCGCTCACCGGGTTTCGCGTTCTTGAGCGCCTCGAAAACGATCACGGTCATCTTGCCTTCGCGGATATCGGAACCCACCGGTTTCCCCGTCTCGCGAGCGTCGCCGAGGATTCCGAGGATGTCGTCCTGCAGTTGAAACGCGGTTCCGCATTTCCCGGCGAAGTTCGCCAGCGCAGCCACCTGCACGTCGTCGATATCGGATGTGTTCTTGCCGATCATGGCTCCGGCCGTCCCGGCGAACTCGTAGAGAATGCCGGTCTTCAGCCAGAGCATGTTCACAATGGCATCCTCGTCGATCGCTCCTTCGGGGCCGTCGGAAACCAGACTGAACTCGACATCCAGCGTTTCTCCGCACACCAGGTTCCCCAATACATAGGACTGCAGTCGCTGGATTAAGTGCAGTATCACGTGCGAATCCACGCCACGAACCAGAGCGCAGTCCGCGAACAGCGTCGTGGCCCAGCCGTTCTGAGCATCCCCGACCAGGACGGCAATGTCTCGCCCGTACTCCTCCGCCTTCGCACGGCTCAAATTGAGATCGCGCATCGCCGCCTGCGCGGCGGAGATGTGCACGGTGGGGGACCCTCTGCGCACGGAATCGTTGTCGATGAGGTCATCGTGAACGAGGGTCCAGGTATGATACACCTCGATCCCGGCGGCAGCGGGGATTGCCTTGCTTAGATCCCCGCCGACACTGCCGCAGGCCATCAGGAGAACGGCAGGCCGGAGGCGCTTCGCCGGGCGCCGGATGTAGCTCCAAACCTCTGCCTCCAGAATTGCCGGATGAAAGTATTGCGACGCGCTGCTTTTGTCCAGATAATCCCGAATATCGCGGTCCGCCAATTGCAGAAACTCAAATAGATCCGTCAACGCAGGTCCTTCCCTTTCAAAATACCAACTCTTGCCCCAAACAGGGTATCGATCCAGCCGGACCGCTTCGGGTCTGGTTATGATGCGTAACGCCTATCTGGTCATTCGATCCGCCGCCGAAGCGGCAATAGCGGCCCGCAGCGTGTTGCGGATTAGCATCGCGACGGTCATTGGACCCACGCCGCCGGGTACCGGTGTGATCGCCGATGCGACGCCGGCGGCGCTCTCGAAGTGCACGTCGCCGACGTCGCCCTTGCGGCCGTCGACCCTGTTATAGCCGGCGTCGAGGACAATCGCTCCGGGCTTGATCATATCACCTGTGATCATCTCCGGGCGTCCCACCGCGGCGCACAGGATGTCGGCGCGGCGCGTGTGCTCGGCGAGGTCCGGCGTGCGGGAATGGCAAATCGTCACTGTCGCGTGCTCCGCGAGCAGCATCAGGGCAAGCGGCTTACCGACAATGACGCTGCGGCCGACCACGACGGCGTGCTTTCCCGCGATCGGCAGTTGATAGCGCCTGAGCAGCTCGATCATGCCGGCCGGCGTGCAGCAGGGATACGCATAAAGGCCGGCAGCCAGACGGCCGAGGGAAATCGGCGTGACCCCGTCGATATCCTTCTCCGGGAGCAACTGGAATAGGATGTCCTTCTCATCCATATGCCCCGGAAGCGGATGCTGGATCAATATCCCGTGTACCGAGGGGTCGGCGTTGAGACGCGCGAGGCAGTCGCGTACGACGGACTCGGGAGCGTCGGCGGTAAACGGGTATGTTTCCGAGGCGATTCCGGCCTTAGCGCAGGCGCGCTGCTTCATCTGTACGTACTTGGCCGAGGCCGCGTCGTCTCCGGCAAGAATTGCGGCCAGTTTCGGGACCACTCCGGTGGTGTCCAGGAGGCTCTTCGAGCCGATGGCGACTTCATTACGAATCGCTGTCGCCGTGGCGGTTCCGTCGAGAATAAGTGCAGTCATAATGGGTCTGGGTTGATCTCCGTAGTAGTGGGTGTGAGTGCTTTGCGATACCAGGCATATCGCTGGCCTGACTGGGCCTCTTGAAGGACAAAGCCTGCGGCGGTTGCGCAGAGGGCTCCTGGCTCATTGTCGCGGCCAACGCGCATCCACACCTCTCGATAGGGCCGGGCGGCACTGAGGAAGGCGCAAACGCGGTCCAGCATCGCGCGGCCGACTCCCGCTCCGCGCGAATCGGGCGCTACAATGAGGTGCTGGATCTCGACATCGTTCTCAACATCGTCCTCGAGTACTTCGGCATACGCGACAAGATCGCCGTTGCAACGAAGTGTAAAGCAGTAATTGGTCACCCACACCCAGGAGACCACAACTTCCGCGGTGACCGGCCCTTCCCGCTCTCCGGTAAGTCGCCAAACGTCTTCCGGATCGGATGCCCAGTAGGCGACGGTTTCAGCTTCTGCCGCCTGGAATGGGCGGATTTCATATCGAGGCATAGTTAGAAGCACCTGCGCGTCTATCCAGCATCCATGCCGGGCAAGAGACGGCAGCTTTCACCTGTCTGCGACATCAGGGTGCGCAAGATCCCGGCGGTTGAAACCGCGGCTAAAAGACGACATCCGCCCGCGCGGATATTAACACGGTTGCGAAGGCACTTTGTGCGGGAAACACCGGCGCCGCCTACGGTGAGGCATCCTCGCCGGTCAATGCAGCGGTCCTTACCGGCTCGTTCAGCAAGCTGGCAAGAACCCCGTTGATGAACCGGCCGGATTCCGCCGTGCTGTACTTCCTTGCCAGTTCAATAGCCTCGTTGCAGATGACCCGTCCTTGCGATTCCGGTCGATACCGCATCTCGTACGCCGCCATCCGCAGGATGCCTCGGTCGACAGCCGACAGCCGGTCGACGGAGCGTTCGGCGGAGTGGCGCTCCAAGAGTGCGTCGATGGCTTCGTGATTTGCGAGCGATCCGTTCACAAGATCGACGGCAAACCGCCGTTGGGGCCCTTCGAGTTGCGCCTGCGTCAACGCTGCTTCCAGGACTTCATCGACGGGTTGGCGACCGATGTCCAACTGGTAAAGTATCCGCAAGGCAAACTCACGGGCATAACGCCGCGTTTTCTTAATATCGACGTCATGGGCGTGGCTGCTGGGTGTCATTTGCGTCTATTGTACCCCGTAACACGGGCACGTCCGCGCCGTCGGGCATTCGGCGCGCGCTCCGGCAACACCGGGTCCTTGTACCCGGTGTCAGCCGCGTACCGGCCGAATTGCAGAAAACGGCGCAGAATCGACTTGAATATGCGATAATAACAATGATTAATCGTGTCAACTAAATGTTTACCTGCTTAAAGCGTTCCTATCGCGCGATTTCGTGAGCCGTCGCGAGGACAGCTACCAATCATATGTTGTATGTCCGCGCATCCCAGCACATCGATCGAACACGTCACTTCGAAGAGGCATCGACGGACGCGGCAGCCGACTCACCGCCGGAGGCGCCAGGCCGAACACAGCTTGACGCGGACCATTCTCCGGGGCCGATACGTCCCGCTGGCCGCCCTCCGCTTCAAACTCGGTTCCGATCGGACCGAACGCTTTGGATCACATCGTCCATTGCCTTTGCGTGCGTGCTCGTGGCGGCCATTGTTGTCGATGGTGTCCCGAGCGGGCGCGCCGCAATCCTGTTCGCCCTGACATGCGGTTTGTGTCTGATTTCGGTGGGAGTCTCGGTGAACGGGCCGCGCGGGCAGCGGCTGCTGCTTCTGCCCGGGACCGGTCTGGCCGCGACTCTCCTGTTTCCGCCACTCACCGCCACGCTCCCAATACTCCTTGCGAACGGACTGCATGCCTCCACTCGACCCGCTGCTGCGTCGCGGCGTCTGGTGCTGCTCCGGGGCTACTGGCTGTTTCTCGCGACGGTTTTTGGTGGGGCAGCGTTCCGGATTCACTCGCACGGCGGCCGTCCGACGCTGGCGGATGCACTGGTCGCAGCCGCATTTTACGGCGCTGTCTACGTCATCGGTCGATGGACCGACGTGGGCCAGTATCAGGACGATCCGGTCGGGCGCCAGATGCGGTCGTGGTTTCGCCTGGAGGCCCTATCGCTCGCCGCCGTGGCGCCCTTCGCGCTCCTGATCTGTGCGGCGCATGCCCGGTTGGGACTGGTTGGTTTCGCGTTTTCGACCCTGATGCTCGGTGCGGTTGGCCTGCTTGTCCATTTCGTCTTTGAGGTGGTCACGCTGCGCGAGCAAGTCAGGGCCATGGAGAAGATCAGCGCCGTGACTCTGCATCAGAGCAGTCCTCGGCGCGTTGTGGAGCGGTTTCTCCAACTGTCCATGCGGCTTGTGCCGTGTGACCGGGCGCGCCTCTGGCTTGCCGACACATCCTGCACGGGCCTCGAGCTGACCGCCGAGCAGGGAATCGGCATCGACGACGACCGGGTGCAGCGCGGGGCCATTCCCCTACAGAATATGGTGCGGTTTGGGGAAGGTCTCATCGGCAGGGTTGCCGACCGCCAGCAGGCTACTATTGTCGACGAGGGCGAAGTTGACGTGCCCGACCTGCAGAGACGCTTCCACGCCGCCCTGGTGATGCCGATGGTATCCGCCGGTGAAACGGTAGGCGTCGCGCTGTTCGAGCGGGACGCCCTGCATTCCTATAGCAGCCGCGACGTCGCCCGAGTGCAGGCGCTGGCCAGCCAGGCCGCGGCGACGATCGCTAACGTCCGAATGCATCAGGACGTCTACACGCAGGCGGTGACCGACGCATTGACTGGCCTCGCGAACCGGCGTCACGTGCAAACCGTACTTGCCGACGAATGCCGCCGGACGCAACGGTACAGCCGATCGCTGTCGGTGGTGATGCTCGACGTGGACGGGTTCAAAGCGTATAACGACACATTCGGACATCCGCAGGGCGATGTACTCCTTCGACAGATGGCGGACCTGCTGCGCGAGAGCGTCCGAACAGTGGATACGATCGGGCGGTACGGCGGCGAAGAGTTCATCATCGTGATGCCGGAAACGCCCAAAGCAGACGCATTTCGCACCGCGGAGCGTATTCGCCTTGCGGTGGCGCAGGCCGCGTTTCCAGGCGCCCCCGGCAAGGACGAGTTCCTCAGCAAGACAATCAGCCTCGGCATTGCCACATATCCCGACGATACCGACGATATGCAGACACTCGTCTCGATGGCGGATCAGGCACTCTACCGCGCAAAGCGCCAGGGACGCAACCGCACTGTGCCAGCCGGCTCCCAGGTCGTCGAAAAGGTCGGAAACAGTTCCATCGACCGGCGGCCCGCACGTCGACCGGGGTAGTTCGGGCTGGGGCCGGAATCTCAAGGCCGGGGCCAGCGGCTGCCGGCTCCGGCCAAACTGGAACTATTCCACCGCGAATGCACCACTACGGCAACACGGATGCGGTGTTCGATTCCGTTTCGACATGAGCGCCGGCGCTACATTCCTCGGTGTTGTCCACCTCGAAGGCGATGATCCCCAAACTCAGCCGATCTTTGGTGGTAACGTAATTTAGGCCGGCATTGGCCGGAATCGTCGACGCGGCATGCTTAAACCAGACGCTGAACTCGCTGGGCTCCAATGCGAGCATGTTTACGGCGTAGGCCTTGTAGGAGCTGGAGCCGTCGCTGCCGGAATCGCCGCTTGACAGTGCAACCGGACCCGACTGGCAAGCCATCGCGTAAACGATGAGATAGGCCACTGCCAGTACTCCGACGACCGCCAAGTTGATAAGAGTGTTCATCTTCATTGCTCTGCGCCCCTTCACATCATTTATACCATGACTGCTGATAAGTTAAAGGTTATACTTCAACTTTTTTCGCCGAATACTGGCATATTATGTTATGAAAACGTATATATATCATAGTAAAATCCGTATAATTACGCAAGGATGCTATTTCTGGATTGACTCGGGGTTGAACCAGGAATTTACCACAGGTAGAATCACACGAATCGGCAAGAAAGGCCGGCGCCCCGGAACTGGCGCCGGCCTCATGGTGAAGATATCAGTCGAGCATACGCGCTCGGCGGCCTCTCGCTATGGCCCGACCGAAGCGGTGGACGAGCCGCTGCTCCCTGGTTGGTCGCTCTGTGCGGTGGTGACCGTCTCAATGGCGATGATTCCCAGACTGAGCCTACCCGTTGTCGTTACGTAGGTCACACCGGCTTGATCGGGTCGGTCGCTGAGGCGATTGCCATCGCCGCTGGCGAGTACCACAATATTCGGGGAAGACGAGTTTGTCTGCGTATACCAAATGCGGAATTCGCTGAGCGGCAGCGGGAGTATGGATACGCTGGGCCCGTTGTAGAACGACTTCGCGATGAGATCGTCCTTGTTAGTGCCTTCCACCTCCAACCGACCGGTTCTGCATGCCAGACCGTATAAGACAAAGTAAACGAGTGCAATCGTCGCAATAAAGGCGAGTAATATGATCTTTCGCACGCTCATGGTCTTTGGCCCTCCTACATATTATATACCACGGATTTGCGTGATGCATTCGTGTCGAAAACCGGGGTTATGGGACGAATGTTGCTGACTTACGGTATGAAAATGTGTGTCTATTACGATAAAATCGTCCCATTAAGCGAAGAAGCCGGGACGTTTCAACCACCGGGATATTGCGTCCGGCGCCTACTCACGCGCGGCCCCCTGCGTCTGCGCTGCCGCACAAAAACTGAGGCCGGCGCCGCGGAACCGGCCCCGGCCTTACTGTGAAGATAGCAGTCGAGCATACGCCCTCGGCGGCCTCTCGCTATGACCCGGCCGAAGCGGTGGCCGAGCCGCTGCCACCCGATTGGCCGCCCTGGGCGGTGTTGACCGACTCAATGGCGATGATTCCCAGACTGAGCCTGTCCGTGGTCGTTACGAATGTCTGACCGCCAACGCTCGGGGAAGACGCGTTAGTCCGCGCGTACCAGATGCTGAATTCGTTGAGCGGCAGCGGAATTACGGCTACACTGGGCCCGTTGTAGTACGACTTTACGAAAAGATCATCCTTGTTCGTGCCTTCCACCTCCAGCCTGCCGGTTCTGCATGCCAGACCGTATAAGACAAAGTAAACGAGTGCCATCACCCCAATAACGGCGAGTAATACGACCTTTCGAACGTTCATGACGCCTGGCCCCTTTCTTCTTATTTTATACCACGGATTTGCTTGATGTATTGACCGGCGAACGCGCGGATTTGCCACTAACGTTGCTAAATAATGGTATGAAAACGAATGTCTATGCTGCCGCTTGCGTGCAAAGATGCCGTCGGCTTGCGCGTGGCGCTGCCGCTCAAAAATAGAGGCCGGCCCCGCGAAACCGGGCGCCGGCCTGACGCAAATTATCGATCTGCTGACGAGTAATTACCTTGCTACTGTGCAACCGATGCAGTCACGGAAGAAGCCCCAGTTTTCTGCACCGTGGTAGCCGTCTCGACAGCAATCAGCCCCAAACTGAGTCTATTCCTGGTCGTTACATAGCTCACGCCCCCGTCGGCCGGAATAGGAGTAACCGCTTGTGTATACCAGAAGCGAAACTCGCTGGGCTGAAGGGCGAACACATCTACGTTCACGTCGTTGAGACTTCCTCGCGATCGGTCTCCAATACCCGAGCCCGCCAGCGTCAGTTGGCCCGTTTGACACGCCAGACCGTAGATAACTAAATAAACCAGAACAATTGTACCAAGAACGGCAAGTGTGACGATCGTGCGAGTCTTCATTGCTGAATGCCCCCTTCCCTCTCATTTATACCACGAATTTCCGCAATTGAACCGCATGATTTTGAATGATTTCTGCTAGATAATGGTATGAAAATGCATATATATCATAGTAAAATTCACGTAGTTCAACGCTTTCACGATATACCCAGGGTTTTCTGAGTCTGATCGGCAAATGTAAATGACGATACTCGTGGCTTCGACGGACTACACGATTAGTGCCTGTGTCGGGTCCTCGGTCAGATAATGCCGCTCCAGCGCCAGGAGCAGACCGCGCACCGTGTGATCATCGGCGATGACGTCGGCGGGACGTCCGAGGACCTCCGCGCACGTGTCCGCGGTCGATGGGCCAATGGCGGCGAGCAGCACGTTCGCAGGCGGCAGAGCGCCCAGGGCCTCGCGGAAGTTGCGGACGGTCGACGAACTCGTGAACGTGACCGCGTCGACCGTACCGGCGTCGAGGCGCTCCCGCACACCCTCCGCTCCGGCGCCGTCGAGGACTGTCTCGTAAGCCGTTGCCGGTACAACAACCGCGCCGCGCGCGCTGAGGATGTCGACGAGACCGGGCTCGCCCGCGGCAGCGCGCGGGATGAGCACGCGTACACCGCGCAAATCGTGTTCGCCACCCGGAAGCTGTTCGGCAAGGGCGCGCCCGGTTGCCTCGGTTGGGGAAAAGTCCGCGCGAAGGGCTCTTTCGCGCAGCGTCTCGTGTGTGGCCGGTCCTACCACTCCGAGGCGGATGCCGGCGAGCGCCCGCGCGTCGCGGGCCGACGCGGTTAGCCGGGAGAAAAACGCCACGACAGCGGTCGCGCTGGCGAACATGATCCAATCGTATCCCGGCAGCGCCGCAATCGCAGCGTCGAGGGCGGCATAGCCGTCGGACGGCGCCGCGGTCCGAATCAAGGGGAACTCGATCGGCTCCGCTCCGGACTCCCGAAGAAGGGCCGCCATATCCGATGCCTGCTCACGCGCTCTCGTCACAACGATGCGCTTTCCCGCCAGCGGGCCGATGTCGAACCAGCGAAGGCGGTCACGCAGCGCGACCACGTCGCCAACCACCGTGACGGCCGGGGCCTCGAATTTGGCGGCTCGAACGCGCTCGACAATGTCGGCCAGCGTTCCGGTCAGTGTCGCCTGCCGTCCGGCCCAGGTGGCCCAGCGGGTGAGCGACACGGGGGTCGACGGCGCCCGGCCGTTCTCGATCAAGCGAGTCGTAATCTCCACGAGGTTCTCGACACCCATCAGAAAGATCAGCGTGTCGGCGGCGTTCGCGATCCGGTCCCAGCGGCGGCGGCCCTCGGCTGCCCCGCCGGTGCGCGTTCCGCCCTCCCCGGCATCGTCGCGCTCGTGCCCGGTAATCACGGCGAACGACGACGCTGCATCGCGGTGCGTGACCGGGATGCCGGCGTAAGCCGGTCCGGCCACGGCGCTGGTCACGCCGGGGATAATCGCAAAGCCGATGCCACGATCGAGCAGATACTCTGCCTCCTCACCCCCGCGGCCGAAGACGAACGGGTCGCCCCCTTTGAGTCGCACAACACGCTTGCCGGCAGCGGCTCGGTCCGCCAGCACCGCATTGATCTCCTCCTGCCGCATCGCGTGCCGGTCGGCCTGCTTGCCGGCATAGATCATCTCGGCGCCGGATGGAGCGTATTCCAGCAGCCGGGGATGCACGAGTCGGTCGTAGACGACGACCTCGGCGGTCTTGAGGGCGTCCGCCGCACCCACCGTGATGAGCCGCGGGTCGCCGGGCCCTGCTCCGGCAAGGATAACCTTGCCCGCCGATATGCTGTCCTGTCCCATCTCTTACGATTCTCCCAGAATTCTACGATAAAGTTCTTGATAGCGTGCGCGGCCGGCGCAATATGCGTCGCGCGTCACTGGATTGGCATGATAGACACGTCCATGAACGACGCCTGCTTCGTCAAAGTCGCGAAGCTTGCCGATCCCGCGAAAGGCGATCATGGCAGCCCCGCGCGAGGATGCTTCCGTCACACGGCTCGACGTCAGGGTTGTTCCAAAGACGTCGGCGATGATCTGTGTCCAGGGGCTGTCGTGCGTCAGGGTTCCCCCGGAGATGAGGATCTCGGTCGCCTCCGGAAACCTGGCAAGCAGACGCTCTCGGACGTCGTCGTAGCCGTAGACGCAGGCCTCGATCGCGGCTCGCCCGATGTCGTCTCCGGTCGTGTGCAAGTTCATTCCCGTGATCATCGCGTGCGCGTCGCCGTGCCAGCCCGGCGAGCGCTCGCCGGCCCAGAACGGCAGAACGGTCAGGCCGTGCGTGTCCGGCGCGATTCGAGCGATGCGCAGGCCAAAAGACTTCGTCTCGCTCGACGTCCGGATCGTTCGCATCAGCCATTCGTGTGCGTTTCCCCCGCTTGAGAAGGCGCCACCGAAAAGCGCATAGTCCCGGTTCAGGCGGTAGCAAAACAGGCCCGGGCGGATGTCGAGGTCGGTTCCGGCAGGAGCGGGCGCCACAACGCGCAGGGCTGCCGATGTGCCCACATTGAGCCCGACCCGGGTCGAGTCGGCCGCGCCGCTTCCAATGTTGGAACAGGCGCCATCTCCCATCGCGGGAAACCAGGGGACGGCGGCCAGGCGCTCGATACGCCCGTGAAACTCAGTCGTGACATCCTGAACCGGCTCGTCGCAGTCGCAGAGATCAGGCAGCATCGACCGTGGAATGCAAAGCGCCTCGAGGGTTTGGTCGTCCCAATCCGCCATTGATTGGTTGAAAAGGCCGGTTCCGGATGCCATCGAGATCGACGCCGTCGGGCCTCGCCCGAACAGCCGTAGATAGAGGTATTCGCCAAAGCCCATCCACCGCGCCACATTGCGGTCGCCACCGGTGTTGTGCAGCCAGAGGATCTTCGCAGGCCAGAATGACGAGTGCAGCTCGCAGCCAGTCCGCCGGTGGTATTCGGCAGCACTCAGCCGCCGCCGCAGTTCCGGGACCGCAGCCGACGAGCGCGTGTCGGCCCACGAAAGCACGGGGGTAACGGCAGCTCCGCCGGCGTTGACCCCCACAAGGCTGTGCCAGAAGCAGGACGTGCCCACACCGGCAATAAACCGGCGCGCCGCACCTCTGCGGTGCAGCATCTGCCGGAGGCACGAGACGACTGTGCCGACCAGCTTGTCGGCATCGGTCTCGACCCCTCCGTCCGGCGTGGTGTGCTGGTCATAGGGTACTTGAGAAACCGTCGGGCCGTCCACACCGGGGACAATTCGACCGCGCCGGTCAAAGAGGATCGCCCGAACGGAAGAGGTCCCGATGTCCAACCCGATTGCATGATATACGGTCATCGCCGCTTCTGTCCTGCTCCCGCATCGTTGCTGCGTCTTTCACAATAGCAGAACGCACTCCCCTAAGTCAAGCGGAAGCGGACACAATGAATGCAACGGACAGAGCGGAGGCAGACACCGGCCGGGATTCTCGTCCATGGCGGACAACACGTAGGACCCCACACGAAACGATCGGGCTAATCGAATGGCAGCCCTGGAACCCGTGCACATCGAACAGCGCGGTCGTTTCCCTGTCTCATCGGCCGGCAGGAGTACCGGTAAAGACACATGGCTGCTTGCTTGGACAGATACGATTGCACCGTCTACTTGACAACAATTGTTCTATTTGCTATGATTTATCGATGAGTCTCGATGTGGCTCATACAAATCGAACAGGTAATGCGATAATGAAGAAGATTTGCGGACTTTCCATCGTAGTCACGGTCACCCGCACTCTCCTGGCCTCATCTTACGACGGCACTCTGAACGACTGCGTCGTCGAGTTCAGCATCTTCATCCCATAAGCCTGTGCGGTCGCCCGCGGCGACCTCGAAATGCGAGACGATTGACTAAACCGCCGCCGTGATCAGGGCAGCGCTCGTCGCTGCCCTTATCACGAACGGAGGATACCGCCCTCCGGGCCGGGATACCCACTTTCAACCTGCCGGTACATAAGACGACTGCCTGCTTGCACTATCCGTGACGTCCGCAACATCTACTTGACAACAATTGTTCTCGTTGCTATAATTGGCTGATGAGTACCTTTGTGGCTCATACTAACAAAAAAGTAGGATGATAATGAAGAATAATTGCGGACTTACGTTCGTAGTCGCGACCGCTCTGGCGGCCTTTGTATGTGCGGCACCGGCACACGCCGGCAGTTGGCAGCTCACCAGCTCGGCAGGCGGCAGTGACCTGTCGGGGTCCTGGGGCACCGGCCTCCTCGTCAACACCAACACATCGACCGCGTACGATTTCGAAGATGTCTTTGACAACGGGTCGACCGGCGAGTCGGGCAGCTTTACCTACACGGGCAGCATTCAGTGGGTTGGCGGCGGCACGCAGCCGTCCTCGGTAACCCTCACCGAAACAAGCGAAGCCACGGCTTGCGGCTTGTACTCCTCCACAGCGGTCCAAACCGCCGTTGACGGACTCGGCGATGCGTCGTCCACCTCGGTCGCCGACGATCCCTATCCGACCACGAACACGGAGAGTGAAGGCACCCACCAGACCGTGGTTCCGATGTCCAACGGCGAGGTCTATCACTTTACCCGCACGCTCTCGGCCTCTTCGTACGACGCCACTATCAATGAGTGCTATGTCAATTATAGCATCTCCATTCCATAAGGTCTGATAGCAGTCGCCGCAGGCGACCTCGGAACGCCCGACGGTTCCCGAAACCGTTGTCAGGATAAGGGCAGCATTTGTCGCTGCCCTTATCGTGTCTCAAAACGGTTGCCAGCCACAACCGGATCTATCGTAGGACAGGCCTCCCTGTCAGTCCGATCTACCCTCGGTCCATCGCATCCACAGTGTCCATATGTCTCAAAATAATGCTGGGTATCGAAAATTTCGTCGTTCGCATCTTGCCAGGTGCAGAAGCGCGTCTTTCTCACTCGGTTCAGAATTTCCGCGGTCCAATGCATAAATTTCGCCGAAATGTGGTATATTTCTTGAGTTTTGGCTGCTGGCGACGTAGTGCGGACCCTTCATCCGGGGGAATGCGGTAGGTTTCAGCGCCAGATGGGCTCATTCACTGCTGAGGAGTAGAACCATGACAAACGAGATGATGACGGCCGACGAGCCGTTTTCGGGGTCCACCACCACTCTCCCCTCTGAGGATTATGTCCATGCGATTTCCCGATTCTTCGATACCGACCCCAGCGATATGTTGGTAGAGCTTGGATACTACCAGCGTAAGCCTGAGGCCCGCACCGATCAGTACGTCGAGGCCAAGCGTAACTGAAACCCACATCCAACATCGATTTCCACGAGAGTAACGTAACAACTCCAGGGTGTTTGGGTCAGCCTTCACGAAGACTGACCCAAACACGTTGGTACGTCACCCATCGTCGCGAGGCTCCTCCGGTGTCCTAACCGATGCTCCGCGACCTCATAAGCGCATGGAATCGTGCCTCTTTCCGCCTCCGCCCTGCTCGACAGTGAACGCCGAAGGCGCCGGCCACCGACCCGCTCGCGTCTGCCGCCATATGACGACCTGCTCGACCATCCGCGACAGCCTTGTGGTGATGAACTCATGCGAAGATAGGCCCGGCCGCAGCAGGATCGTACGGATGCCGAGCCGGTTTCCCGCGAGGATATCTGTAAAGAGCTGGTCCCCGAACATCGCCGTGTTGGCGATCGACGATCCCATCACCTCCATGCAGCGGCGGAGCCCCTCGACGTCCGGCTTCTTGACGCCGGCGACATAAGGAATGCCCAGGGACTCCGCCAGTGCGTCCAGCCGTTTTGGAAAGTGGGTGTTCGAGGCGATGCAGATGTGAATGCCCGCCACGCTCAGTTCTCCCAGCCAATCGCGCAATCGAGGCGAGACAATGACGCTGCGCCACGGCACCAGCGTGTTGTCGAGGTCCGTAATGATTGCCTCGATTCCCTCCGCGCGCAGCAGCGCCGGCGTCAACTCGTCGAACGACGCCACAACTCGGGTCGGCGTCAAAGATGCCAGATCGATCATAATGTCCGCGATATGATTTCAGTCTTCCGGACGGTAACCCGGCGGAACTCCGGCGGCGCTTGAGCGATTGACGACACGCACGCTCATGTCCGCATCGCCAATGCGGATCTGGCAGGAGAGGCGGTAGGTTCCGAGCAGTTCATCCTCCTCCAGGGTCTCGCGTTCCTCGGAGCCCATCACCTCCGGCTCGCCATCAATAAAGCATACCCGGCATGTGGTGCAGCGCGCAAAGCCGCCGCACCGGTGCAGTATGTCGATGCCGGCGTCCTCGATCGCGAGGACCAGCTTCTTGCCGCTTTCAGCGACAAACGGAGTCGCACCTTCAACTGTAATAGTTGGCATCTCTTCTCTTTCTATTATCGATTCAGCCACGTACGCCCGTCTCGAGCGAGCAGGTCGACAGCCGCCGCGGGCCCCCACGTGCCGGCGGCATAGTTGGGCATCGACGGTGGTGCGCATTCGCGCCACACATCGAGGATCGGAGTGATGATGGCCCACTCGGCCTCCACCTCATCGTCGCGCGTGAACAGCGACGCGTCGCCGATGAGAGCGTCCATCAGAAGCCGCTCGTACGCGTCGTGAATACGCTGTCCAAAACTCGTGCCATATGTGAAGTTCATGTCGACGGACTCGACGCGAGTCTGCGTCCCCGGCGGCTTGGCGCCGAGCCGCATGGAAATGCCCTCGTTGGGTTGGACACGGATCGTGATGACGTTGGGCTCGATGCCGCCCTTCGGCATCTGCTTCAGCAGGATGGGTGGAATCTCCTTGTAGACAATGTTGACCTCAGTGATCCGCTGTGGCATTCGCTTGCCGGCCCGAACATAGATCGGCACGCCCGACCAGCGCCAGTTCTGGATATCCAGGCGCAGGGCTACGAAAGAATCCGTAACCGATTCTCCCGGCACGTTGGGCTCGTCGCGGTAGGCGGGAACGTCCTGGTCGTTGACCTTCCCGGCGCCGTACTGGCCGCGGACCACATTATGCTCGACTTCAGCACCCTGCATCACTTTGATCGCCCGCAGCACCTTCACCTTCTCGTCGCGCAGGTCGTCGGCCGTCAGTGAGTTCGGCGGCTCCATTGCGATCAGGGCGAGCATCTGGAGTGCGTGGCTCTGAACCATGTCGCGCAGCTCACCGGCGCGATCGAAGTAGCCGGCCCGCTGCTCCACGCCAACCGTCTCGGCGACGGTCACCTGAACATTGTCGATGTACTTCCCGTTCCAGAGCGGCTCGAACAGGGCGTTTGCGAACCGGAAAACGAAGATATTCTGGACAGTTTCCTTGCCCAGATAATGGTCGATCCGGTAGATCTGGTCCTCGTCGAAAACGTTACGCAGTTCACGGTTCAAGGCGCGCGCGGTCTCCAGGTCGGCGCCAAACGGCTTCTCGACGATGATCCGGATGAACGGGCAGTTCGGGCCCTCGTCTCGCCGCGCCAGCCCGGCGTCACCGAGACGGTGGAGGACAGTCGAATAGGTGCTGGGCGGAGTGGCGAGATAGAACATGCGGTTGCCACCCGTGCCCTGGGTCTCGTCGAACTTATCGAGCCGCTCCTTGAGCCAGCCGAAGCCGTGCCGGCTGTCG
>JBKQWH010000478.1:0-5348 GCA_052139635.1 Capsulimonadaceae bacterium | reverse complement strand
CGGTGGCTGCGATCGAGGCCGCCGTCGCCAGGCCGCCGTTTTCGGGCCGATCCCGGGGATACCTTGCAGATTGCCGGATTCGAGGAGGGACTTCAGGTCGGCCAGGCTGGATACTCCATGATCCACGTACAGTCCGCGGATCGACTTCGTGCCAAGGCCCGGAACCTCCGTCAATTCGAGCACGGAACGCGGTGTGTCCGCAGCCCACTCCTCGAACTTCTGGCAGGTCCCCGTGTCGAGCAGTTCCCCAATAATGGCCGCAATGGTGGTTCCCACGCCCGGAAGCTCATTCAGCCGGCCCGCGCGATGCATGTCCAGCACCGAATCCGGGTGTCGTGAGATCGTGTGCGCCAGACGCGGATAGCGGGCAGCGTGGGATTCGTCGTAGCCGCCAATGACCAGCAGCGCCGCCAGTTCCTTGAGCCGCTCGCCGATCTCGTCGTTAACGCGCCACCGTCGCCGACCCTTCGAGTCGACGTAGGTTTCTTCCGGGTCGGGCAGGGGTGTTCCGGTCCTCATCTCTGTCCTCGTGCGGCCATGATACCACCAGCGTGGCACTCGCCGCAACCGTCGCACCGGCAGGCACGCACATTCTCGGCATCCTCGAAACCCATTTTTCACGAAACAATTCCGACTGACGTTCATCGAAGGAGCCGGCACAACGGACATTTGACAGCATCAAGTATAATAACTCTTGTCCCCGCCGGGCGCTCGATACGCTGCTGTCCGGCCAAATGGACGCGGATGTTCATGAAGAAGTTCTGGCAGTGGATCGTGCGCAACACCTTTCGAGGCCTGCTGCGCCTGTTACGTTTTGTGCCCTGGAAGCCGGCGTTGGCCACGGGAGCCGCGCTGGGAAGCCTTGGCTGCGCTCTCTCGAAGCGGTACCGTGGCGTCGCCGACCGCAACCTTCGCAACGCCTATGGCGATACCCTGAGCCGCCGCGACCGCGAGCAGTTGACCCGGCGCGTCTTCCAGCACTTCGGACGCTGCCTGATCGAGTTCTTAAAAGCGCCGTCGCTCCCCGATGAGGAAGTGCGGCGCATGGTGCCGGTGCCGAAGGAGTGCTTCACCTTTCTCGACGGGTTGCTGGCCCGCGGCAAGGGGTTGATCGTCATCTCCGCCCACATCGGCAATTGGGAGCTTCTCGCCCGGCGCGGCGGGGTCGACGGATACCGGTTTGCAGTCGTGGCCCGGCAAAGCCCGGACGACGGCCTCAACGAGGTCACCGATTACATACGCAAGACCGGCGGCTACGATGTGCTGCCACGCGGCAAATCGGCCAGGGCGATCCTTCAGAAGCTGCATAAGGGCGGCATCGTCGCGATCCTCCCGGACCAGAAGTCCGAGGACGTGTTCGTGCCGTTCTTCGGACGGCTCGCCGGAACGGTGGCCGGTCCGGCCGTCCTGGCGCTCAAAGTCGGTACGCCGATCGTCATCCTGTTCTGCATTCGCCAGCCCGACGGCACTTATCGTGTGGAGATGTCGCCGGAAGTCGATATCGTTCCCCGGGGCACTCTCGAGGAGGACACCCGGCGGATCATGACTGATATTACCAGCGAAGTCGAGGCCGCCATCCGCCGTCACCCCGAACAATGGCTCTGGATGCACGACCGGTGGAAGGCCCCCGTTCCTGAGCATTTGCAGCGCGAGTATGAAGAGTCCACGCCTGAAGCGTCAGCGAAAGGAGTGGACATTAGCCCCTCCGGCAAGGAGTCCACGCCTGAAGCGTCAGCGAAAGGGGAGGACATTCGCCCCTCCGGCAAGGAGTCCTCAACAGAAGCGTCAGCGAACAGCGGGGAGCCGGCCCTGCCGTCAGCCCGAAAGTGAAGATGCCGTCAGCCGTGCCCCCACTGAGCGAGATCGACCGCCTGCTGGTCGTGAAAACGAGCAGCATAGGCGACGTCGTCCATGCCACACCCATCGTCGAGGCGATCCGTCGGGCGAAACCCGACATCACAATCGACTGGCTGGTCCGGCGGCGGTGCGCGGACATCGTTCGCGGGAATCCGCATGTGGGCACAGTCCATGTGGTCGAGAATAAAGTCAGTCTGGCCGAACTGAGCCGCCTGCGGCAGGCGCTCCGCGCGTGTCGTTACCAGTGCGCTCTGGACATGCAGGGGCTCTTTCTGAGCGGACTGTACACCCTCCTGTCCGGCGCGCCGGTGCGGATCGGGCTCGACCGCGACCGTGAGAAGAACACGCTCTTCTTGACGCACCCGGTCGTACCCGGACAACCGGCAGGAGCCGGTCAGAGGGATCGGCATGCGGTCGACATTCTGTTGGGCTTCGCGGAGGTGCTCGGGATCGCCGCGACTCATCCCGAGTTTTCGCCGCAGGCTTACCTGGCATCCGATCCTCCTGAGGACCTGATTCGCAGCATCAATGCGCTGCCGCGGCCCCGGGTCGCCCTCAATACAGGTGCGTCGACGGCCAACAAGCAGTGGCCGGATGACCACTGGCGGGCACTGGCGGAGCTCCTGTCCGCAGCCGGCGCCGGACTGGTGTTCGTCGGCAGCGCTCAGGACGCCACTGTTGTGCAGCGCATCCGATCCGCCCTGAAGCCGAGCCCGGATGTTGTCGATACAGCCGGCAAGACGTCCCTGCGAGAGCTGGCGGCCGTTCTGGCAAGCTGCGATGTGGTCGTGAGCGCCGACACCGGCCCAATGCACATCGCTGTCGCAGTTGGAACGCCGGTGATTGCCCTGTTCGGGGCGACCAACCCGGATCGAAGCGGACCTTACGGCGGCCGAAATGTCGTGCTGGATATGCACCTTTCCTGCTCGCCGTGCTATCGGAATCCCACCTGCCACGGTAGAATCGATTGCATGCGGGCGATCGAGCCGGCTGCGGTGCTGGAAGCCGTGTTGAAGGCAGGAAATAGGAGATAGTGGATAGGAAATAGCTGGAAAATCAGACTATTCTCTATCTCCTGTTTTCCATTTTCTCGGTAGTGAAATGCGTAAGATTCTTGTCGTAAACATGAACTATATGGGCGACGCGCTCCTCACGACGCCGGCTCTGGCTGCCCTCCGTCAGGCGAACCCGGATGCGCGCATCGATACGGTCGTGGGAGCTGGGTCGGCGTCGGACGTGCTTCAGGGCAATCCCGATGTCAACCGGATCATCTCCCGCACCGCTCGGGGCAGTTGGGGCAGATGCACGCAGATATTCAAGCTCCTGCGCGAAAGTGGCTATTCCGACGCCATTATCCTGCCCGCAATCCCCGCGTACGCGCTCGCCGTGTTCGCCGCCGGCACGCCCGTTCGCATGGGGCAGGCCAATCGCGGGATGAACCGGTTTCTGACCCACCTGATGCCGACAACCGCCCGGCACATGGCGGATGCGATGCTGGAAACGGTGGGTGCGGCGGAGGCGCCGGCCGGGATTCGCCGGCTCACAGTGGTAGTCGATCAGAAGGACTATGACTTTGCGGACGAACTCCTCGGCGAGTTCGACATCGCCCCCGGCCAGCCCCTCATCGCCCTCAACCTGGGAGCCACCCGGCCGCAGAAGCGCTGGTTCGCAGCGTCCTTCGCACGGTTGCTCGACGAGCTTGCCGGCTTCCCCTCGATCCTTGTCGGCAGCGGCCCCGACGATGTCGAGCTGGCGCGACAGGTGGGCGAGGCCGTTCACGGCGCAAAGCCACACACACTGGTCGGCCGCACTTCCGTAAAACAGCTTGCCGCCGTGCTTGGCCGCTGCGCCGTGCTGGTTAGCGCGGATTCCGGGCCGATGCACCTGGCGACAGCGGTCGGGACTCCTGTCGTTGCTTTATTCGGGTCGACCGACCCCGGCGTTACCGGGCCATACGACACAGTGTCCCGGACGCTTTACAAGGCGCTCCCGTGCGCGCCCTGTTTCAATCATCCCACCTGCAATGACCGATTCGACTGTCTGCGAGCGATCCTGCCGGAAGAAGCCGCCATGGAGGTTCGCGCGCTCCTGCGCGAGCGAAGCGCCTCCCATGTGGCGAGTCTGCCCATGGCGACGGCGGTCACATCTATCACAAGCCCCCGGGCCGTGCGGGAGATTGCCGCGCGCCCCGTGTTCGCCATGCGAGAAGCGACGGATGAGACTGCCGAAACACAGGAACGGAGTGGACGCTTCCAGAGGATCCTGATTGCGACCAAGTTCCGATTTATCGGCGATACGCTGCTTGCCATCCCCATCTTTCGAGCTGCCCGCCGCCAGTGGCCGGACGCCCACATTGTACTGCTGACCGGACGAAATGCGCGCGTTTTGCTGCAGCACAATCCCTACCTGGACGAAGTGATCGAGTTCGATCCCTACGTCCGGGACAAAGGCCATCGGGCGTTCTGGCGCCTGATTCGCCGGCTTCGCCGGTCTCACTTCGACCTGTGCCTGGTCCTCAACCGATCCTTCCATTCCGCGCTCGTGCCCTGGCTCAGTGGTATCGGCACGCGGTCCGGCTTCGAATCGGAAAATCGCGGAGCGCTGCTCAACCGCCGTGTGGCGTACGACCGGGACAAGAGCGAAATCGCCTGCTATTTCGACGTTCTACGGGCGGTCGCACCGGCAACGCCGCTCGAACCGGGCCTGGAGCTATGGGTGACGCCTGAGGAAAGCACACTGGCGTGTGACAGGCTGGCGGCGGCGTTTGAAGGCAGCGTTCATACATCGTCGGCCGTCTGCCTGGTCGGTATTCAGCCGGGCGCAAGCCAGGATTCGAAGAGGTGGCCCGCCGATCGGTTCGCAGCGGTCGCCGACAGGCTGGTCGACGCCAATCCGGGCGCCCGGATTGTGCTTGTGGGCGGCCCCGACGAGCGGGAGATCGCTGAGGAGATGCTCGCCGCCTGCGCGCCGGCAACCGCCGCGCGCCTCGCCAGCTTCGTCGGCGCCTGCGACCTGCGCGAATCGCTGGCAATCATATCTCATCTCGGCCTCTTCGTAGGCAACGACACCGCCGTCATGCACTCCGCGGTCGCTCTTCGCGTGCCAACCGTCGCCCTGTTCGGTCCCACCAACCCGCGCAAATGGGGAAATTACGGCGACCGTCATCGCGTCCTGGAGTCCGCCGACGGCAGTATGTCCGGCCACACAGTCGACACCGTCGCCGCCGCCGCCGCATCCCTTCTCCAGCAGTCGGACCGTGTCGGCAGCGGATGCGAGGGGGCCATGACAGCCTGAGCCTGCGGGCAACGTTCATAGCCAGGGAAGCGATTGCACGCCCGCATTATTCATGTCCTATCGTGGGACAGGTGTCCCTGCCTGTCACCTGAGTTGTTGGTAGTGGGCTGTTAACGGCTAAAATTCAAGCTGCATCGATTTTGCAAGCGGTGCTTGCAAAATACGCAAGCTCGTCAAACTGACCCACTACCAACATC
>JBKQWH010000477.1:0-3274 GCA_052139635.1 Capsulimonadaceae bacterium | reverse complement strand
TAACGGCCGTAGCCGGCGGTCTGGGACATAGCATGGCCCTGACCTCATCCGGTTCGGTGTACGCGTGGGGCGATGACCAGTACGGGGAACTTGGCAACGGGACAACGACGAACAGCAGCGTTCCCGTGCGAGTGCTGGACCCGAGCGATCCCACCAACTACTTCTTCAGCCAGGTGACCGCGATTTCCGCGGGCGGGGAGCACAGTCTGGCCGCCGGGCCCGGCGGCGCTATCCGCGCCTGGGGCCTCAACGCCTCCGGGGAACTCGGCAACGGTACTGTGACCAGCAGCGACACACCTGTAGTGGTTCGAGGCATGGCTGGCGTGGTTGCGATGTCCGGCGGCTGGACGCATAGCCTGGCTCTCACCGGCGTTGGGTCCCCGTTGACCGCCGGCTATAACTATTGCGGTGAACTTGGCGACGGGACCACAACGAACAGCAGCGTTCCCATGCAGGTGCAGAGCCTGACGCAGAACCTCACCGGCGTGACAACGATTGCCGGCGGCTCCGCTCACACCCTGGCCATTCAGACCAATGGCACGCTCTGGTCGTGGGGCGATAATCAGTATGGTCAACTTGGCATTGGAACAACCACTGACGCTGACTCTCCGGTGCAGGTGAGCCAATCGACCGGCCTCACGGAGCCATCCGCGGTTGCCGGAGGCCTGAACCACAGTCTGGCAATTCAGTCCGGCGCCGTGTGGGCGTGGGGCTGGAACCTGTACGGTCAGATCGGGAATAACAGCACGGCAAGTGTCTCTGTTCCCACGTCTGTATCCGGCCTCAGCAACGTGACAGGCATCGCCGCCGGCGATGATCACAGTCTGGGTGTCGAGTCCAATGGCAGCGTCTGGGCCTGGGGCGCCAACGAGTACGGCCAGCTCGGACTTCCGGCCGAGAATCCGGTCGAGAGCAAAGTTCCCGTACAAGTGAGCGGCCTCACCGGCGTGACTGCGGTTGCCGGTGGGTCGGGGCACAGCGTCGGCCTTCGTTCGGACGGCACTGTCCAGGCGTGGGGCCTGAACACTTCCGGGCAACTTGGTAACGGGACAGTGGTTAACAGCTACGCTCCCGTAACAGTGTCCGGCCTCACCGATGTGACCGCGATTGCCGCCGGTGGGCTTCACAGCCTCGCCCTTCGCTCGGACGGCACCGTTTGGTGCTGGGGCGACAACCAGTACGGCGAACTGGGCAACGGGACAATGACGAATAGCAGCGTTCCGACGCAGGTCACCGGCCTCACCGCGGTGATCGCAATCGCCTCCGGCGAGTATTACAGCCTGGCACTGCGCGCCGACGGTACCGTTTGGGCCTGGGGCGCCGACACGGATGGGGAACTCGGTGACGGGCTAACCACCAACAGCGACATCCCCGTCGAGATGAACGACGGGATCTTGACCGGAATCCCCGGACCGGTGTACGCCATTGCCGGAGGGGGTTATCACAGCCTGATGCTGTTCCAGGGCGGACCGCCGACCGTGGCGACTCCGGCGGCGGCCACGCCATCGTCAGTAACCACCCGGACAACGACCCTTACGGTTCTAGGAGCACCGAACACCAATCCCGAATCGGCGCTGACTTACACCTGGTGGTTGAGCAGCGGTCCGGCCGCGGTGACCTTTAGCGCGAACGGTACCAACGCCGCCAAGAACGTGACCGCGACGTTTACGGAGCCCGGAACCTACGTGTTCGGGGTCACGATCACCGACCCGGCCGGAATGACCGTCAACAGCTTTGTAACAGCCAACGTCATTCAGACCGTTTCGACGATCGACGTGACATTCCTCACGCCGGGCGCTACGATGGCGCCAGGGCAGGTCAAGGGGTTCGCCGAGACCGTCCATGACCAGTTCGGCGTGGAAATGGCAAACGTTCCCGTCTGGAAGATTCTTCCTGTTCCGGTCGGTACCCTCATCGGCAGCGGCCTGTCGGTCGAGTACCGGGCGGCGTCCTCGCCGCTTGGAACTTACATGATCGAGGCAGCTATCGGGGACGTGGAAGGTCACGTCAGCGTGACCGTCCAGTAATCGCTCGATCAAAAGAACCTCTCGACATCGGCCCCGCCCGCGTTTAGCGAGCGGGGCCGTTTTGCGACGGCATGGTAGTCAGGAACCCGGTCAAAGGCGGTAGAATCCTTTCCATGAAGCCAACCTTGACGAACTTGTTACACGTTGCCATGGACGCTGCCTATTTAGCCGGCCGGCGGACGCTGGCGTATTATCAAACCGGCGTCCGTCCTGACTTGAAGGCAGACCATACACCGGTTACCATCGCGGACCGTGAGTCCGAGGCGATTCTGCGTCGACGGATCGAGCAGTCGTTTCCCACGCATGCGATTCTCGGCGAGGAGGAGGGGGAAACGGCCGGGGACGAAT
This sequence comes from Capsulimonadaceae bacterium, assembly GCA_052139635.1. Lineage (GTDB taxonomy): Bacteria > Armatimonadota > Armatimonadia > Armatimonadales > Capsulimonadaceae > JBKQWH01. The sequence continues at coordinate 899 of JBKQWH010000477.1, read as the reverse complement.
CGTTTAGATGGATTGTCGACCCGATCGACGGCACCAAGTCTTTCGTCGCCGGCGTGCCGCTTTACGGCGTACTGGTCGGCGTCGAGGTCGAGGGGACGCCGAGGGTGGGGGTCATCTACCTGCCGGCGGTCGACCAGATGGTGGCCGCTGCTGACGGCCTCGGTTGCACTTGCAATGGCCGCCCCTGCCACGTCTCCGATGTCAACCAGCTCGCCGACGCGCTCCTGGTTACCAGTTCCGTGACAAGCGCGCAGCAGCGCTCCGACGCCTTCCATCGACTTACCGCGGCCACGAAGCTTCAGCGTACATGGGGCGACGCATTCGGGTATGCGCTCGTCGCCACCGGCCGTGCCGAGATCATGCTCGATGCGGCGCTGAGTCCGTGGGATTGCGCCCCAATGGTACCGATTTTGCGCGAGGCCGGCGGACACTTTTCGGATTGGACCGGGGTGTCCACCATCCACGGCGGCGACGGGCTCGCCACTAACAAGGCCCTCGCGGGTCCGGTTCTGGATATTCTCCACGCGGCTGCGGCTGGTTCGTCGTAACCGGAGCGTAGTTGAGTGCAGTTCCATTATCCGTTGCTAGCGAGGCTCCACCTCAGACCGTCAAGCTTTATGGACATATGGACGCAATGGACGCGATGGACACCGTTCCCAGGATGGACTAGTCCTCTCTCCGTGGCGCCCCGCAAAACTTGACGCACGCGCAACAAGCTCCGTGACTCACGGAATCTAGCGGTACGACCGTTTACACTGATCGTGTCGACCGTGACCTGGTCGCGGACCGTCATCCAGCGGCCGGTCGCGCGGGCTGCGCCGAATTCGACCCCTCCCCGGCCCTCCCCGCAAGCGGAGAGGGAGTCGCCGAATTCGACGCCGGCGTGAGACACGCCCGCT
>JBKQWH010000476.1:0-3577 GCA_052139635.1 Capsulimonadaceae bacterium | reverse complement strand
TCGGAATCAGTGATCACTTTACGGTGGAATCAGTGATCATTTTCAATCGGAATCGGTGATCATTTTGTGGTGGAATATGCAAGTTCATCAAGGGCATCCCCGACGCCGACTCGGCCAGGTGGTACGCGTCGGTCATGATCAACCGCCTGATGTTCGTCTACTTCATTCAGGCGAAGGGCTTCCTGGATGCGAACCACCGGTACCTGCGCGCAAACCTGGATAAGGCGGCGGGAAACTACTATCGAGATTTCCTCTGCCCACTCTTTTTCGCCGGGTTCGCGAAACGCGAGGCGGAACGCACTCCCGACGAGCGCGCACTGCTCGGCCGCATCCCGTATCTTAACGGCGGCCTCTTCAACAAGCATCCGCTTGAGGAAGAATACGGCGACGCCATCCGTATCGAGAACGCGGCGTTTGTGCGCCTGTTCGTGTTCTTCGATAGCTACAACTGGTACCTGGACGATCGGCCGCTCGCGACCGGGAAGGATATCAACCCGGACGTTCTTGGCTATATCTTCGAGAAGTACATCAACCAGAAGCAGATGGGGGCGTACTACACCAAGGAAGATATCACGGAGTATATAGCAAAGAACACCATCATTCCGTTTATCTGGTCCGCTGCGAAGATCCACGGGAGGCAGGCTTTCGACGCGCACTCGCCGGTGTGGAACCTCCTTCAAAAGGACCCGAACGCATACATTTACGCCGCGGTCAAGAAGGGCGTAGACATCGATCTCCCGGCGGATATCGAGGCCGGCATAGACGACGTGTCGCGGCGAGGAGGCTGGAACCATCCGGCGCCCGCGGAGTTCGCCCTGCCGACTGAGATATGGCGCGAGGTAGTGGCGCGCCGGCAACGGTACGAGGTGGTGCGCGCGAAGCTCGCGGCCGGGGAGGTGCGATCGGTGGACGACCTCATCACCCTGAACCTGGACATCCGCCAGTTTGCGGAGGATGTGGTGAAATCGACCGGGGACCCGGACGTGGTTCGGGCGGTCTGGTACACGATGGCTGGTCGGGTGCATGAGATCAAGGGCGAGAACGCAACGCCAATCGCGCCGATGTCTGTGCTCGATCCGACCTGCGGGTCGGGCGCGTTCCTCTTCGCCGCGCTGGGCATTCTGGAACCCCTGTACAAGGCGTGTTTGGGACGTATGGAAGAGTTCGTGGCCCGCGCCGACACAGAGGGCTCCGGCAAATGCCCCGACTTCCGGCGCTTGCTCGAACGTGTTCACGATACGACAAAGCACCCCAACCGGGCGTACTTCGTCCTCAAGACGATCATCCTGGGCAATCTGTACGGCGTCGACATCATGCCGGAGGCCATTGAGATCTGCAAGCTGCGCCTCTTCCTGAAAATGGCCTCCGTGGTTGAGCCGGACCCCACCCACCCGAATCAGGGACTGGAACCGCTCCCCGATGTCGACTTCAACGTCCGCTCCGGCAACACCCTGGTCGGCTTCGCAACGCACGCCGAGGTGAAGAAAGCCGTTTTTGAGGGAGGTTTCCATTTCGACGGCGACCCGATACAGGCGATTGATGACCATCTTGACCTGGCTAACCGCTGCTACCACAGGTTTGTGGAAGCGCAAATGCGCGGCGACGAAGTGACAGCGCAAGACAAGGCAGACCTTCGCCGCCGCCTCGGCGATCTCGACGGCGAGTTGAACGGCTACCTGGCCAGGCAGTACGGCGTCGACCCGGAGAAGGAGCCCGAAAGATTTGACGCGTGGGTCGAAACCCACCAGCCGTTCCACTGGTTTGTTGAGTTCTTCGGGATTATGAATAGAGGTGGCTTCGACGCCATTATCGGCAATCCGCCGTATGTTGAAAAGTCGAAGGTCACACAACCTGTTCCGCGCGGAATCGTCACGAAGGATTGCCGTGATATGTATGCATGGGTGGTTGAGCGCACATTTGTTGTTCAGCGTTTGCGGTCCCGTTTGGGTCTAATCGTCCCTATCTCGGTTTCCTCATCGGAGTCTTTCGAGTCACTAAGAGAAGTCATTCGAGACCACAGTGGAATAATATGGCTTTCGCATTTTTCAAACAGGCCGGGTCAGTTGTTCGAAGGCGCGCAGAACCGGCTTGCGATTCTGCTTGGCGCATACGGAAGTCCGCTGTTGGCAACGACTACAACCCAGCTTCTCCGTTGGGATGGACGAAATGGTGGGCGAGGCGTGTTGTTTTACTGCATTCGCTATGGGATTTCAACTGAGAGGCTTCACACGAAGGACTCTGTTGCGAAAGCGGGCGATTCCATAGCGATGGCGACCCTTGCACGTATGAATAGAATCCGCGCAGTTCAATTCCATCTCGTAACAAGGTCTCAGCAATACCCAGTTTATTGGGTTCGAGTGCCGGGGTATTTCTGCCAGTTCTATCTTAACCCTCCGATGGCGCGCCCGGAAGCTGGCGGGCCGGCCAAGCCGAGAGGCGAACTTAACCAGATTAATGCTTTGGACGCCAAGTCCCAGAGAATCATCTACGCCGTTCTAAACAGCACGTGCTTTTACTTCTACTACTGTACATATACCGACGTAAGGCACATAAACCCGACGGATGTCAAGAAATTTCCGTTTGACTTGGCGTCTTTGCCGCGGTCGATGTCCGATAATCTACTCGAGTTTTCCGCACAGCTCGAGAAAGCAACTAATCAGGGCTTTGGAGTATGGCGAAAGAGCGGATTACTCATTGACTCATTAGATTCCCGTACGCTAAAGCCGATCATTGACGAAATCGATCGTGTTCTCGCTAAGCACTATGGATTTACCGACGAGGAGCTCGACTTCATCATCAATTACGACATCAAATATCGAATGGGGCTGACCGGCGACGGCGAGCCGGAAGACGAGGAGTGATGGGCGGAAGTAATCGCGACCATGCTTCGATCCTGGAGAATTGCCCCGGATGGTCAACATCGCCGGTTTCGGCCATCGGCAATTTTGACTTGATGCAGCGTCGCAGGGTCGGCGTTGCCTGCTCGATTGCGTGCCCCGGCGATGTTATCCTCAAGGCGCTGGATCTCGCATCGGTGATGCGAAATGCGGATGCGTCGTTCGCGGGCGGTTTCCACTCGCCGATGGAGCGGGAGGTCCTGGATATTCTGCTGCGCGGGACCTGCGGGGTGATCCTGTGCCCGGCTCGGCAGATAGACGGGATGCGGATACCGGCTGAGTTGCGAGCGCCACTCGACGCAGGGCGCCTGATGATCCTTTCTCCTTTCAGCGAAGGGCAGCGTCGGATGACGGCGACCATCGCCGACACCAGGAATCGGTTTGTGGCGTCGATATCGGACGTTGTCCTTGTGATGCACGGGTCGGCTGGTGGCGGCACGGAGGCGCTTGTGACCGAGTTACTGGCGCAAGGCAAGATTCTCTATACGGTCGACAGCCCGCACAATCAGGCCCTCGTCAACTTGGGGGTACGGGTCGTCCGGGAGGGCGGTCGGGAGATCATGGAGTGCGACGTCTAGAAGGTTCTTGCGCGGTCCCTACGATCAACGAGGGCAAAGCTCACGAGACCGTTGACAAGTGACAGGTACGGCTTCGAGGTGGCGGCGGGCGCTACGGGCCCG
>JBKQWH010000475.1:0-11073 GCA_052139635.1 Capsulimonadaceae bacterium | reverse complement strand
GCGGCCGATTCGGCCGCCCCATACGTGACACTTCGATGAAAGCGAATTGCCTATCCCAGCCTGGACTGCTTATACTGTCCCCGTCCGCGCCCCCGCTTGAACGGCTCGCGCTGGACGATGGTACGGTAATCGAGTCCGGCTGCAATGAGCGCCTGATGCCACGAGTCGAATCGGCGGCGGGCCGCGGTGATGAGCGTGATGTCTTCCATCTCCATGTTTTTCGCGTTCAGTCCGGTACCGCGCTCGTGAAGCTCTCGCACCATCCGCAGTATTCGGGCATCGTCCCACTCGCGGTATCGGCGGATGGTGTCGTAGTCCAGCCCGGCTGCTTCCAGGGCTTCCCGCCATGATCCGAAGTGATTCTTCTTTGTTGCCGCGGCGGCGAGTTGCGGATCCACCGTCATGCTGATGTTGCGCCACGACAAATCTACGCCCTGCGAATGCAATTCCCGAATCCGCGAGACGATTCGATCACGTGTCCAGGACTTGTACCGCCGGATCTGACTGTAGTCCAGGCCCGCAAAGTTGACGGCCGCCTCCCAGGTCCCGAAGTAGCGAGTTGCCGCGCGAAGCAGCGTGACATTTGTGTCCGCAACGTTCGAGTAGTTCAGATTCTCGCCGGACTCGTACATGCTCAGGATCTCGAGGGCTATCGCCTCTTTACTCCACTTTCGATACATGACTGTTATCTCCGTTCGTCGTTTAACATGACCGGTTGCTCTGCGGTATTTTTGTATGTAAGGTTCTTTAACCGCTTCAGCGATCCGGACAAACCTTCGACTGCCGTCAACGTCACTATGTTGGTTTATTAGACCATAATACATTGCAATTCTTCAACAAAAACTTTTATAGCGTCCGTACGATGCAATCCTGTGAACAAGTAAGCATGCGTGATTTAGCGTTACGGCTATTGTTGCTGAACGCGTTGGCTCCTCGCTGTAGCGCGTATTTATCTCGTATGAATAACCCGTGAAGCGTGCTGGCTTCGTGTCCCGTCCGGCATTGCTGCAAACAACTCGTGCCGTTCTTTTCATACGTCAATGATTCGTTGAGACTGCATTTGCGCTTCTCGAATGAATACTGATATCAGGCATGAATAATAGAGTGCCCGTCCGAGCTAGTTGGATTTCGCTGTGGTACCACGCGAGGTTCGGACCTTCATGCCACACTTCTTTTTGTACGTCACTGTTAATGATATGTTAAACGAAACGAGCCGCGTTTCGCGGCGCCGTACGCCGGAAACGCGGCTCAAACAGCCTGCGTCAGATGAGGGGCGATTGACTCTATGGAGTTTTTGACATGTCGAAGTAGGCGTATTTCGTGTCAGTCGGCGTCACGATTCGAAGAACAACCGAGTGAACGTCGCGATTGATTCTGGCGGCCCCATCCGCATTGAATGCATTAAACGTAACGATATAAAACGCGGCGAGGTCGGAATACGGCTGCCGTCGCAACACTAACTGGTGACTGCCCTGCGGTGCGGAACTAAAGGCGTCCTCTGCGGTCAGGTGGTCTGCTCCGGGAGAGATGGCGTCGTAGAAATCCTGGCGCACCATCAAGTGCGGAGCGACGACCGTACTGCTCGGCGCGTAGTTGTTATCGTTATCGTCGCTGAGAACGAAGTGTGTTCCGGCGAGAGATTCGTATGCGGCGTCGATTTGTGCCTGGGCTGGATCAGCCGGGTGGCCGGGGATCAGGTCGCCAATCTCGACAATGAATGTCAGGGATCGCTGCGGCTGAGTAATCTCGTTGCGCAAGGCGTCAAAATCCGCCTGGCGCTGTCCGGCGTCGGCATAGTTGCGACCCTCGATAAACCCGCGCCATCGCGCCTCCAATCCCGGTGTCACCCATATAGCCGACCCGGTCACCCGACGCTTCTCCCCGAGCATGCCGCCGTTTCGGAACTGGAAGCCACGCCGGCCTGAATCGAGGACGTCGATCAAGTCCTTCTTCGATTGGCCGATCCCGCGCCCCAGGTCCAGGTTCTGCTGTAACTCCAGGTCGGTCGGAATGAGGAACGGGTTGAGCGTGCGCGGATCGCGTGCGGCGGCATCCAGTTCGACGATTGCGGAACCGGTCGATGCCGGCGACTCTACGCCGGGAGACGCCGGAGCAACTGCCGCGGGGGCCGGGGCCGGGTTCGCGTCCACGGGGGCGGCCGTCTGGGAATGAGCGATATTCGGGCTGAATGTAGCCAGTGCCAACACACTGAGGGCGGCCAGAAGCCGGGAACGGAGAATCGTCATGCCCCCATTGTATACAACCCGTTCGTCGAAAGTCAAGACGTCGACGGATATTGTATGAAGATTTCTGTTTACGCCCTTCGGCGCTGTTCGGTTCGCCGTGCTTTTCTTCGTTGCCGCGGTTCCCCCATTCCATACCGGGCACAATGCCCGAGTCATTGTCGACTTCCTCAGTGTTCCCGAATGGCACGTGATGTTTGTCTGGAACTGCGAATCGCCCGATGAAATGACGATGACGAATAACCGGTCTTCATGCCAGAGACGCTTCCGACGTGCCAGCGCGCGAATTGCGATGAGCCTTGGGATCCTATTGGTATCGCGTGGCGTTACTGCTCAGAAAACAGGACGTTTCACACCGATTCAACGTCGATCCACGAATGAGTTCGTGGGCTGCCAGGGAGAATGTCCTTTGGACAACCCACGATTTTCATCCATAAGCGGGTGGATCGAAGACTCATGATGACTCATCGTGATATCCGGATCTGCCGGCGGCCAGCCATTACATCGTGTCGCTGTCACAGTACGCCATTTAGGGGAATAGTCGGCCGCGGCACGCCGGTACAGCGGGGGGTATAATTCGCACCATGTCGCATGAGGATATCCCAATCGGCGCCAACGCGCCGGCCGAAGTCAATTCTATCATCGAGGTTCCCAAGGGATCGTCGAACAAGTACAAGTATGCGAAGGAAACGGACGTCTATCGGTTCGACCATACGCTCTTCTCGCCGCTGCACTACCCCTGTGATTACGGGTGGATCTGCGGTACGAAGGGACCGGGTAAGCGGAAGCCGCTCAATATCCTTGTCATGGCCACGAACCGCACGTTCGTCGGCTGCTTGATCGTCGCGCGCCAGATCGGGACGTTGCTGATGCACGACAGCAAGGGAGAGGACCACAAGGTCCTCTCGGTTGCCGTAGCCGATCCTCGCTTTCGTGACATCCGGTCGCTCAGCGATCTGTCGGAGCATTCGCTCCTCGAGATCCAGCACTTCTTCGAGATGTACCAGGTCCTCGAACAGCGTGAGGTAACCATCGGCGGCTGGGAGGATGTTCAACAGACGCTCGACCGCATTCGCGCGGCCGCCGGCATCCCGCCCGGCGTCATGCCTCATCCGTAATCCCGTTCGCCTGCAGTGTACCGCCGGCCTCATCGAGGCAGCAAGAGCCCCGCGGCGGCGCCGGCGAGGACCAGCCAGGCGGCGTTTACGCGCGTTCGCAGCAGGGCCAGCAAGCTCAATCCCGCGATCGCCGCGGTCGGGATGTCGATGAGCGACGAACGCCCCAATTCGATGGTCACCTCCGCCATCAGCCCGAGCGAAGCGACATTGACGCCGTCGAGAAACGCCGACACTGTGGGACTCTGGCGCATGCGGTCAACCAGTGGGCGGCTGACGGATACCAGCACGAACGCCGGCAGAAAGATTCCGAAAGTGGCCGCTGCCGCGCCGGGAACCCCGGCGATCAAGTAACCGATGAATGTTGCCGTGGTGAAGACCGGGCCGGGCGTGAACTGGCCGACCGCGACTGCGTCCAGTAACTGCGACGATGTCAGCCAGTGGGTCCGCGCCACGAGGTCCGCGCGAAGAAAGGCCAGCAGGACATATCCGCTGCCGTAGATCACGGATCCGATTTTGAGGAACATCACGAACAGGAGGCCCGGGCCCGGCCTCCCTCCGGCGGGAACGTTGATGATCGAGAGAACCGCCGGCGTCGCGATCAGGACCGCACCGACCGCGCCGAGCTTCACCAGCGGCCGCACGCTGCGGGAAGGCTCGCGATTCCACCAGCCGTAGACGCTAACCATCGCGCCAACCCCGAAGATCAGGGCGATCGGCGGCGCGCCGGCAAAAGCCAGGACGAGCGCCACGACCGCGGCCGCGGCGAGGACGCGGTCTTTGACGGCTGCCTTTCCCAGACTCAGAACTGCCTGCCCGACAACAGCGATGACGACCGGTTTCACGCCGTAGAGGATGGCCGCCGCCTGCGGCAGGTTGCCGAATCGGACGTAGAGATACGCGATTGCGGTGACAATCAGCGCTGCCGGAAGGAGGAAACAGAGCCCCGCGAGCGCCAACCCCGCCCCGCCGGCCCTCCGTGCGCCGATGTGGATCGCCACCTCGGTCGAACTGGGTCCCGGAATCAGGTTGGACGCGCCCACCAGGTCCAGAAACTCGGCGTCCGTCAGCCAGCCGCGCCGGTCCACGAACTCCCCCCTCATCATCGCGATGTGCGCCGCCGGACCGCCGAACGCCGTTGCACCCAGCCGGAGAAACACCCCGGCCAACTCGCCAAGTTCGCGCGCCGATGTCGCACCTCGCACTGGCCTTGCTCCCATTCTCGCGTCCAAACGGTTGGCGTCATTCTACCCGCCGACCCCAAAGGGAAGAATGCCTGGTGGTGCCCGGTCACGATTCCCTGTTCACTATTCAGAGAATAGGACGTTTCAAATCGATTCAACGTCGACCCACGAATGAATTCGTGGGCTGCCAGGGAGAATGTCCTTCGGACAACCCACGATTTTCATCCATAAGCGGGTGGATCGAAGATTCATGATGACTGTTCACTATCCACTGTTCAGTAATCACGATTCACTGTCCAACGGGCGCACTGGACCGGGTAAACTTATCTCTCACGCCTCGGATAGGCAGGTGGATTCGGCTGACCTCTCAAAGACGTGTGAATAGGCTCTCTCAATTGATCTCTTTACGAGAAGGACTGATAATGATGGAAAACCCCTTTACTCAGACAGGAGCCCCGGTGCTCATCGTCGGGTCGATGGCGCTCGATTCGGTGCGAACGCCGAGCGGCGAGGTGCGCGATGCGCTTGGCGGTGCGGCCAACTACTCGAGCGTGGCGGCTTCTTTCTTCACTCCGGTGCACCTCGTCGGCGTTGTTGGCGACGACTTTCCACAGGAACATCTCGACTTTCTGGCAACGCGACGCATCGACCTCGGTGGAGTGCAGCGAATCCCCGGAGGGAAGACGTTTCGGTGGGCCGGATATTACGATTTCGACCTCAATATCGCCAAGACTCTGGACACGCAGCTCAACGTGTTCGCGGATTTCAAGCCGACTATTCCGGACAACTATAAGCAAGCCAAGTACGTGTTTCTGGCCAATATCGATCCCGAACTCCAGTTGCAGGTCTTGAATCAGGTCGAGAATCCCGCCCTTACCCTCTGCGACACGATGAACTTCTGGATCGAGGGCAAGCGCGACGCCCTGCTCGAGGTTCTCCGCCGAGTCGACATCGCGTTCATGAACGACGCGGAAGCGCGCCAGCTCACCGGCCACCTCTCGGTGGTCAAAGCGGCCAAGGCGCTGCAGGCGCTCGGGCCCAAGACGGTCATTATTAAGAAGGGCGAACACGGCGCACTTCTGTTTAGCGGGAACGAGCACTTCGCGGCGCCGTCGTACCCGCTCGAGGACATTGCCGATCCGACCGGCGCCGGGGATTCCTTCGAGGGTGGGTTCATCGGCTATGTCGCCAGTCAGGATAACCCCACCTCCGAGGTGTTCCGGCGCGCCGTCGTGTACGGCAGCGTCATGGCCTCGTACAATGTCGAGGACTTCTCGCTGAACCGTATGCGCACCCTGACGCATGAGGATATCGCACAACGCTACAAGGAGTTCAAGGATATCGCTTTTTTTGAGGCGCTGGACGACGCCAGCGTTTAAGGCATTCATTTATGCCCGGCCCGTCCAGCTTTGTCGATCCCATTCTCTCGCTGCTCTATCCGCCAAAGTGCGCCGTCTGCCGCCGTCTCGGAGAGCCCGTTCTATGCGAACGCTGTCGCAACGCCGTGACGGCGGTGACCGAACCGATCTGCGCCCTCTGCGGCCAGTCGCTCGGTGAGCACACCGCCTGCTCGCACTGCACGTTGCGTCGCCCGGCGTTCGATGCGGCGCGGGCGCTCGGCGCCTATGAGGGGACGCTGAAGCACGCGATCCACCTGCTCAAGTACCGCGACCGGCCGGCGCTCGCCGATCCGCTGGGTGTCCTGCTGGCCGAATATGCGCGAAACTGCGCTCCGGCCCTCGACGGCCTGGCATTCGACAGGATCGTGCCGGTTCCCATGCACGCCGCCCGCCGGCGGGTGCGCGGGTACAACCAGTCCGAGCGTATTGCCCGGTCGCTGGGCCGCGAGCTCACCATCTCTGTTGACGTCGCCTTGCTCCGCCGCCGCGGGAGCCGCCGGCCTCAAGTGGGCCTCTCGCAGGACGCGCGCCGTCAGAACCTCCTCGACGCCTTTGCAGTCGTCGATCCCGCCCGGGCCGCCGGCCGGTCGTTCCTTCTCGTCGACGACGTCTCGACGACCGGGACCACGCTGCACGAGTGCGCGAAAGCCCTCAAGGCGGCGGGTGCGAAGGCGGTTTACGGCCTGACGCTCGCCGCCGGCTGAAGAGGACTGTGATACTCATCGTGAGGATCGTCGCGGGCGGCGAAATCGACCCACGAATGAAATCGTGGTCTGTCGTGGAGAATCGTCCCCGGACGAAAGAGGAATCGCTTCTTCTCCGCAGTTTGGTTGCGGCTATGCCGCGCTATGATGAACATGAATTTGGAACTGACCAACTATCGGCAATGTATGGAAGTTTCTCCAGACCGAAGGCGCCATCTACGACCCGGAGACGTTGAGCCCGTGAATGGCTCGTGGCAATCCGCGCTCTAATGGGTCATGGAACTCGCACCGAGAATCCTCGTCCGCGTCGCGATCGGCGTTGTCCAGTCAGCCGTTGTCTCGGGAATTGCCTTTTACCTTATCATGGGCGCCTGGTTTGACATGCCACGCGATGCGCCCAATCCCACCGGTGTAGTGTTTACATGGGTGGTCGTGGCTGCGTCGCTGGTACTCCTCGGGACCATCTGGTTCACAGTTATCCGCAATATCCGCTGGCTCTTGAGGAAAGCGCCGGATATCGCGGGCGATGCGATCGCAGAAGATCCCGAGATATGGCCGCCTCCGCCGAAGAGATAGATACGTGGACCGTATCTCGCCACGCCTGTTGTTGACAGAGCGGTGATTGTGTGGCAGAATGGGGTACAGGAGGAACCATATGATTCGTGAACTCATTCCCGAAAAGAGTGCTCGGCTGAGTTGCCGCATCCGCCCGGCTGTCAAAGAACAGGCCGAGGCAGCAGCGCGTCTGCTCGGCCAGTCGATGACGGATTTCGCGCAAATGGCCCTGGAAGAAAGAGCAACGAGGGTGTTGGCCGAAAACGAGCGGATCATCCTCTCTGAGAAAGCGTTCGCCGAGTTTATGGCGGCAATATCCGGCGAGCCGGACAGGCCGTCCGACAAGCTGCTTGCCGCAGTTTCCGATTATTCGAGACACAATTCCGTGATGGAGCCAGGAGCGTAGTGCCAATCGTAGAGCAACTGGCGCGGTATCACGACCGCGGTTCCTTTGACTGTGGCAAGGAGCGCCTGAATCGTTACCTCCGCGAAGTCGCGCGTCAGGTCGCCGACAGGAATCTTGGCGTAACACAGGTTGTCGTGCCGGCCAGCGGCGCGAGCTCCATGATCGGATACTTCACCCTTGTGACGCGCACGGTGGAATCGGATGTCGTGCCGGAGAAGCGCCTTCCCCAAGGTCCGATCGGAGTTGTCCTCCTGGGACGGCTGGCTGTGGACAGGCGATATCAGGGCCAGAGAATTGGGCAGCGAATGCTGCTTCGAGCCATGGCAGAGACAGAAGCGGCATCCCGCCGAGTCGGGATTTACGCCCTCGTGCTGGACGCGATCGATGAAGACGCACGTTCATGGTATCTTGGACTCCAGTTCGGCCTCAAGCCCATCCTTTCCGACCCGACCCGTTTGTACGTGCCGATCTCCTTCATTCGCCAGTTAAACCTTGGCGATATCGGGCCGGAGCTATAGCTCGCGCCCGCATCAATCGACCTCGACCACGACCGGATTCGTCTCAGCCCGGTTCGCGGGATCGTAGTACTCGTCGATTCTGTGGATGAGACTGGCGGGCAACGCCAACTCACCGTCGAAACCGGTATCGACGACAAAATCTACAAGTACTGGCAAGCCGTTGTGGGCTGGAAGAGCCATTGTGATTCGCGGGAATCCATCTCGGAAGTGACCTTGCAAGATCATTGGCGGCTAGCAGCCGAGCGCATTTCTCCTTCGAGAAGTCGGGCCGCGAGGCCGTATTCCGGCTCGGAGCCGACTTTTCTGAGAAAAAGCGGACCGTCATCGTGGAGTTTTCGGACTGAGCGCATGGCTGCGGCGGTGGAGCGGCCAGTGGAATAGTCACCGGATTGTATATGAATCGCGACAAATTGACCGTCAAGTCTTGGCTCGAGATCAAGACGAAGTTTTTCATAAATGGCCGAGCCTTGCTCGGCTACTCTCGCGGATTCTAAATCGCTGACCGTCATGCACATGGTCCCCCTGCTGACTACCATTATACCGCGGACCACGGGGGGATCAGTGGAAGCTCAGGATCATGACCTGAGCCGCGAGGATCCGCAGCAGCATGACGAGCGGGTACACCGAGGCGTAGGCGACCGCGGGGGCTTCGGAGTGCGTCCTCGAATTGTCGAAGGCGATCTCGGGCGGCGAAGTCATACTGCCGGCAATCAGCCCGCAGAGCGGCAGGAAGTTGAGCTTCAGGATTCCGCGGGCGAAGAGCGCGACGCTGAGCAACGGAACAATGGTAATCACCGCCCCGTACCCCATCCAGAGAAGGCCGTCCCCGTGGACGAGGGTCTCGACAAACAGCGCGCCCGCCTTGATGCCGACTCCGGCCATGAAGAGGATGATGCCGAGCTTGCGCACGCTTAAGTTCGCGCCGCGCGGCATGTACCACACGAGCGGGCCGATCTTGCCGATGCGCCCCAATATCAGTGCCACGACGAGCGGTCCCCCCGCCAGTCCCAGGCGCAGCGGCACGGGAAAGCCGGGAACGGGGATCGGCATACACCCGAGCATGACGCCCAGGGCAATCCCGAGGAACATCGGCAGCATCATAGGATTGTCGCGGACAACCACGGAATCGCCGAGCACATGCGCGGCCTTCTTGAGCGCGCTTTCCTCGCCAACCGCTGTGACGCGGTCGCCGAACATGAGCGTTACGGAATCCGTCGCCGCCATCTCCACATCGCCGCGGGCAACCCGAGTCCCCTGGACGTTGCAGCGCTCCGGCAAGTTCAACTCAGGGACGCTCTTGCCGATGATTTCCTTGCGTGTAACCAGGAGGCTGCGGGTCGTAATGTCCGTCGAGGACGACCGGACATCGATATGAGCCTCCTCGCCGATCAACTGCGTGAAATACTCGACGTCGCTTGCGGGGCCGACCGCCACGAGGACGTCCCCCTGCTCGATCACTGCGTCGGCCGTTGCCACATGGGCTCCGTCCGGCCGCAGCACGCGGGAGACGACGACCGGGCGCTCGGACTGCGAGAGAAGCGCCTCGAGCCGGACACCGTCGAATTCGTCTTTAGTGACCTGTACCGTGACGGCTTCGAGCTTCCTGGCTTGTCCGGCTTCGCCCGCAAGGGCTTTGGCCTCCGCCTTCGGGTTAATGCGGAAGAGCGCACGCACGATCAGCGACGTCAGAATGATTCCGAGAACGCCGAACGGGTAGGCTACCGAGAACCCGACGCCGGGCAGGTGGGCTTCCGCCGGGTTGAGAATGGTGATCGCCTGCTGCGCGGCGGCCATGCTCGGCAAATTGGTCGTAGCGCCGGAAAAGACCCCCACCATCGCCGGCCAGTCGCGGTGCGGCAGCAGGAGCCGGCCGATCAACACAGTCAGACCCGCCCCTAGCAGGACAATGGCGGCCGCCATGATATTGAGCGGCACGCCCTGCCGGCGCATCGACGCCGCGAAGCCGGGGCCGATCTGGATTCCAATCGTGTAAACGAAGAGGATGAGGCCGAAGTCACGCGCGAAGATGAGGATGGTATCGTCGATGCCGAGCCCGAAGTGGCCGAACACAAGTCCGACGAAGAGGACCCCGGCGACCCCCAGACGCACGCCGAAGGCGCGCCGCGTTCCCAGCCCGAGCCCGAGCACCGCCACCAACCCGAGGATCAGAGCCGCGTGCGCGGTCACGAGACCGGTCGACGGCGAGTTGTTCTCAATCAAGTTCTTCAGCCAGGACACGCGTCACTCCTCGATCAATGCCGACGTCCTGTATGCGTCTGGTATACATTGTGTCGCATACAGGCGTATATTCGCATCGGCGAATCAGCGGAAACGCTTGACGAAACACAGTTATTCAGCGGCGATCGAGATTGACGGCGCAAGAATTCAGATTTAGGCCCTCAGGCCTCAGCATCGTAACTGTCCTTGCGATGTTGAACCGGCCAACGACACGAATCGTAGGGGCGAGACAGAGGGCACTGAGCGAATCCTTCCGCCACGCACACCGCAACTGCCGTGCCCGGCGCCTCGCCCGCCGATTACGCTGATTGCTCACGAATTACTGCCGGGCGCCAGGATCTTATTCTGTCCTGGTTCCGGCGGCTGTGCCGGGTTTGGGGGCTCATCGCGGGTTCAACTGCCAAACTCCTCGCGGGCCGCGCGGGTCATGAGTTCATCGACGGCGATGACGGGCGACTTTCCTTCGTAGAGCACGTCATGGATGGCGTCGAACACCGGCGTCTCAACCTGATACCGGCGCGCGAGAACCTGCGCGGCGTGGGCGGAGGGCACCCCTTCGGCGGCTTGATGAAGCCCGGCCACGATGGCGTCGAGGCTCTCCCGAAACTACCGCGTTGGGCTCGGCCTCGCGGAGGGGCTGCCCCTCGAGCAAATCCTGGCCGGGCTTCATCAAGCCGCCGAAGGGGTGCCCTCCGCCCACGCCGCGCAGG
>JBKQWH010000474.1:0-9986 GCA_052139635.1 Capsulimonadaceae bacterium | reverse complement strand
TCCTATCGTGGGACAGGCGTCCCTGCCTGTCCTCTCTTCTTCCGGTCCATAGCGTCCATCGAGTCCATATGTCCATAACCTACACATCTCGTCGGTCCGAGGCGAAGCCTGACTAATCGATACGCCTCATGATCAGTATAAAGTTCTCTCCCGGGACCGGGCGGAAGTCGAGGGCATCCTCGCCCCACAACATCCTCAATTGGGTCCGGTAAACCACGTCGGCGACACCAACGGTCCGATACTGGCCCACCGTGGCCCGGGCCCACAGGAGAATCGTCCTCACGGACCGCTGCATCTGCGACCACGCCCCGTCGTTTGTTTCCAGCAGGAGAAACTTCGCATGCGAGGCATTGAGCTCTCGGATCGCCTCAAGTTGCATGGCTCCGGCGTACTTCTGCTGTTCCATAAGCGGATTCATGTAGATATGACCGGTCGCGGAGAGCCGGTGCGCGTAGAAAAAGATCTCCGGCTCCGACCCCAAAATGGCGATCCGGTCGAGCGGCGATGAGTTGGCGCGGATGTAGTCTGCAATAGGAACGGCCTCGGGAAACGGGGTGCATCCATATTCAAAACGTGATATCTCGAAAATGCTGTTCTGGAAGTAAGTCCCCTCTTGCGAAACGACCGTAAACGCCACGACAGCGGCGAAAGCGAGGCCGGCGATCCACCGGGCGGACGCTTGATCCCGCATGGCTTTGGTCATTGTCCAGCACAACACGCCAACCAGAAGCGCCTCCGCCGGAAGAAACTGAACAAAGTAGTGCGGTCGAAAGTAGAATCCGGGCATCACGGCGACAGCCGCAAAGAGCACGAATCCGCCGAGAAACAGGCGATTCGGGACGCCCCGCCAGAGCAACGCAATGAGACCAAGCCCACCCATAATCCACAGTCCGATCTCCGGCAGGCAGACAGGCGTGAAGCACTTGAGGAACCCGTGCCAGATAAACATCACCGGGTTTCCCGTCTCGCGGCCGAGGTCGATCGCCTCATGGGCATAGGCGGATGCATAGATAAAATTCCAGAAGATGCTCCGTTTGTAGACGCCCGCCGCCGCCAACAACACCCAGGTAATCAGCAGCGGAAGGGAGATGCACGCTCCGAAGCCGCATAATCGAGCGAGCAGCCGGCGAAAGTCCACGGATTTTCGGCGTGTCTCGATCCACAGGATCCACAGAGCCGCGAAAAGTCCGTAGAAGAAGCCGGATTGCTTCATCAGGATCGACAGTCCGAACAGTAACCCGCTCAGCGCCAACTCGGGAACCGCCCATGTTCCGCGGTCCAGTGCCCGAAGCAGGACGAAGATCCCCGCCAGGGCGAAGACCACGACATATTGAGTCGCGTGCCCGGCGAATCCCAGCACGGCGGTGCTTGTGGAGAGAACCGCGTACGACGCAGCCGCGACGACGCCGGCGTACGCATCCAGAAGCCGGCGCCCGATCAGAAACATCAGTACAATGGAGACGGCATTAACGAGCATCAATCCCAGATGGATACCGATAGCCGTCTGGCCGAAGAGAGTCATTACCACGGCGTAAGCCGCGTAAATGCCGGGCAGCTTCATGGCATAGAGATACTTGTACGGCGGAATACCCTCGAGCATGAGCTGACCGCCATACGCGAACTCGCCCTCATCGCGCTCGAGGTACAGAGGCAGCAGCCGGGTTCGAACAGCGATCGTGCAGATCAGGATGATTCCGACAAAAAACCATGGCCAGTGCGGCCATGCATTGCCCGTTGTGGGAGTTTCCGGTTGTGTAAGCTTGACATTGCGGCGCTGCGACTTCGTTCCGGCGGGTCGCTGGACCGCACGAGGTTGGCTCTTTGTCGACATCTCATTGATAACCTCAGTCCCCGGACATCGGGGAGACACAATGATTATGAGCGATACCTCCGACCAGTCGAGATGTCGACGCTACGTCGCTCTCCGTCGGAGCGGGCCTCTTATCCGGATTCATCCGGGTTAATCCTTGCGTTTCAGGACCCAGACTATGTTACTCGATTTAGGCACATAGTGGGACGCATCCGGGCCCTCGGCGGAAGGCTATCGGTCTTGCCCTCATGAGGTCAAGGAAGCCTTCAAGGCCTCTCCTCCAGAAAAAATCAACATTGTCGGCCAGATTCGGCCAGGATGTGAAGGAATTCTTCGTCAGTTGTGGAATAGTATCCCCGTGCGGCACTGGATCGTCTGAGCGACACTGAAGAGACGCGTTTTCGTCGGCCACTCCAGCACTCCATATTGGCCGATATCGCTGGGGCGAATTCCGCGTAGGACTACGTACCGCACCATGGAAGGATTGCGAAAATGCACACCAACACGACGCTGTCGTCGCCGGAACTCCCGGGACGCCTCTCCGCTCAGGCATTCGACATGCGAGCCCTTCGCGCACTCGCCCCGGCCGTAGCGGCCGTCACCCTGTTACTTCTCATTTTCAGCCGGGCTTCGGCCCAGATCCCAGCAGCGCATGCGACTTCCGTCGGCGCGCTCGCGTCGGCGACCCGTGTCGGAGCAATAGCAGCGTCGCAAGCAGTCAACCTATCACTGGTGCTGCCGCTGCGAAACCAGGATCAGCTTCAGACACTTCTCCGCCGTCTGTACGATCCGGGCGATCCGCTCTTCCATCATTTCCTCACTCCGCAGGAGTTTACGGCACAGTTCGGGCCCACACACGACCGGGTCGACGCAGTCGAGACTGTCGCGCTGGCAGAAGGCTTCCGCGTGCTCGACGTGTCGCCAAACAACACGATTATCCACGTGCAGGCGCCGGCGTCTACCGTGAGCGCGGACTTTCATGTCACTCTCAGCGACTATGTCGGCCCGGACAACGTCCACTTTATGGCGCCCGACACCGCTCCCACAATTCCAAAAGCCCTCTCCGAGAACCAGGTTTCCGTGGTTGGACTGGATGGGTCGAAGAGGCCCCATCACTTTTCACGCGTGGTTGGTGGACTTACGCCGGTCAAATCCGGTTCTGAGCCAGGCGGCCCGGTCCCGTCGCCAAAGAGCTTGCAATACTATTCCGGAACCGGACTCCTACCGTCCGACGTATACAAAATCTATAATTGGTCGATGCCGTCGAGCGGCACCGGTCAGAATGTCGCTCTGTTCGAACTCGACGGATGGACGTCCGCCGACATCAGCGACTGGGAGTCGAACGCTCTTCTGGGCGCCTCATCACTGGTTCCAACGGTCGTTTCGGTGGATGGAGGCTCGCAAGAACCGCAAAGCTACACCGACTCGATCGAGACCACTCTCGACATTGATATGGTGCTGACGATGGCGCCCGGAATGTCAAGCCTCTATGTCTACGAGGCCCCAAATTACAGCTTTACTTATTCGCCGGCGCAGGAAACGCTAGACATATTCACGAGGATGGCGACTGACGATACAGCTCAAGTCATCAGCACCTCCTGGGGTTTCAGCGAAGATGACTGGATACCTCACGGCGAACAGTTTGCAATCGATGAAAGCCAGATATTCGAACAACTCGCTGTCCAGGGTCAGACCGTTTGCGTTGCGTCCGGCGACACCGGCGCCTATAACAACGATTTTAGCACGATACCCGATGTTGGCCTTGAAGCGGCCATGCCGTATGTGTTGTCGGTTGGCGGCACCGACTTAACAGACGGTCCGGGAGAAGCGTATATCAGCGAAACCTCCTGGGCCGATCCCAGCGACACCAGCCGGGGCCCGGACGGCGCCGGTGGTGGCGGCGGCATTAGTAGTTACTGGCCGATACCGACTTATCAGGTTGGCGCATTCGAACCCGCTACAAACCCGCAGGGGTCACTCACAGACAGAAATCTCCCTGATGTGTCCTTGTTTGCGGACTACGACGACAACGGCTACGAGATTATCTGGACCGATACGTACGGATACTATGGGACGCCCGGCAACCAATACGTAATAGATGTTAACGGAACGAGTGCCTCGGCGCCTTTATGGGGCGGCTTCCTGGCCGATGTCAATTCGGGCCGGGCTTCCGCAGGCGAGCTGGGCCTCGGCTTTGCCGATCCGGCAATCTACACCCTTGCCGAAGAACCGGAGGCGTATTCGAACGACTTCCATGACATCAACGACGGCAGCAACAACCTTTTCTTTACGGCGGTAACAGGATATGACAATTCGACGGGCTGGGGCAGCTTCCAGGGAGACAACATCTACAGCGATCTTCTGACATACGACTCCGGCTCTCCTCATACGCCAACCGGATTGTCCGCTGGGTCCGCCGACGCGGAGGTTTCGCTCTCATGGAACGCATGTACATGGGCGACGTCGTACAACATTTACCGCGGCACGACGAGCGGCGGCGAGGGTTCGACAGCCATAGCAACCGTTGCCGGCACTACGTACGCCAATACCGGCCTGACTAACGGAGTAACTTACTACTACGTTGTTACGTCTGTCAACTCGAGCGGCCAGAGCGGTCGATCCGCCGAGGTCTCGGCCACTCCGGAATCCACTTTACCACCCGGATCACCGACAGGCCTCGCCGCAATCGCAGGGGTCGCACAGGTTTCGCTATCCTGGACAGCGAGCGCAACTGCCACCGGCTATAACGTGTACCGCGGAACGACGGCAGGCGTTGCGGGATCGGAGATCGCGGACAACACGGCTTCCACAAACTACCTGGACACAGGACTCACAAATGGCGTGAGGTACTACTACTACGTTACCGCAATAAACAGCAATGGAGCATCCACACGGTCAAATACTGCTTCGGCGACACCCGAGCCCCTCCCGACAGCCCCGACCAACTTCGCGGCGACTACGTCGAGCGGGGCCATGTTACTATCGTGGACCGGAGACAGCCATTCAACAACCTTTAGCGTTTACGAGGGGACTGCTGCGGGCGGCGAGAGCACTACTCCGGTGGCGACGACCGCGAACAGTTACATTCTCATTACGGGCCTGACAAATCACGAGACCTATTACTTCAAAGTGGCAGGCGTGGATTCCGTGGGCACGGGTCCGGCATCCAGCGAGTCGTCTAACGAACCCATGTTGGAAACGATTCTGCACACCTTCGATTTCGACACGGAAGGAATCGAGCCCGTAGGATTGCTCCAGGCGAGTAATGGCGATTTCTATGGGATGACGCTGATTGGTGAATATGGTGGACCGGCCTCGTTGGGCACACAGTTTGAACTAGATCCGGCGGGCCAATTGAGTATTTTGGATCTCAATACCAACGGCGTCCAGCCCGCGGGCAACTTTGTGTATGGCAATGACGGCTGCCTCTACGGCATGTACACAAACGGCGGCTCGACGCTCGGAACCGGTTTGAATGGCTCCGGTGATGGCAAGATATTCCGCGTGACGCCCACAGGTGTGGAGACGACTCTGCACAACTTCCTCGATGGTTCCGTACCGAATGATGGATGGGCTCCGATGGGACCGCTACTACTCGCCAGAGACGGCAATTTCTACGGCGTTACCGTCCACGGCGGGTCGACGACTGCAATTGATCCCAACGGATGGGGATACGGCACGGTATTCCGGATGAGTCCGTCCGGGACGGTAACGATCCTGCACAACTTCGGCGACGGGTCCGTCCCGAACGATGGCACGTGGCCATATGCGGCCTTGATTCAGGCAAGTGATGGGAAGTTGTATGGTACAACCGCGTATGGCGGCAAAGCCGATCTCGGGACGGTCTTCAGCATCACCACTGCCGGCGTGGAAACGGTACTCCACCAATTCGATGATGGAACAACGCCGAATGATGGCGAGCAACCTCTGGCTCCGCTTCTTCAGGCAAGCGACGGAAACTTCTATGGTACGACCTGCAGTGGTGGGTCCGCCAAAGAAGGCACGGTGTTTCGAGTCGACGCATCCGGCGACTTAACCATCCTGCACAACTTTGCGGATGGTACGGTAGCCTTCGACGGGAGAGTTCCCATCGAAGGACTCATCCAGGCGACCGATGGGAATTTCTATGGAGCGGCACAGTACCTTGGGTTTAATGGCGCGGGTACGGTTTATCGAATGGACAGCTCAGGCCACGTGGCGATTCTCCACGCATTCAATGACGGATCGGTGCCCGATGATGGAGCATATCCGTTCTACACCGTGATTCAAGGCCTCGACGGCGGCATTTACGGTGTCACCGATATCATGTGGAACGGCGATGGAACCGGAAGCACGGTTTACCGTATTGACGCCGGCCTCGCACCGCCGCCCTCACCGCCCACGCCGAACAGTCTGACTGCCACGTCGGGGGACGCTGAAGTATCGCTTTCATGGGACACCAGCATCGGCGCGACGTCGTACAACATCTACCGCGCTACCACAACTGGCGGCGAGGGTACGACCGCCTACGTCGTAGGTGTTACGACCTCAACGTATGTGGACAAAAGCGTCGCAAACGGCACGACGTATTACTACAAGGTGGCCGCCGTTAATGCTGCTCGGACAAGTCCACAGTCAAACGAGGCATCCGCGATGCCGCAACTGCCGGCGCCCGCTCCGACGGGCTTGACCGCCACCGCCGGAAACGCGCAAGTTTCGCTCTCATGGACGTCTACTGTGGGCGCAACTTCCTACAACATTTACAGGGCTACCGTATCCGGCGCTGAGGGAAGCACGGACTGCCAGTCTGGGATTACGACAACGACGTACACCGACACCGGATTGACAAACGGCACAACGTACTTCTACACGGTAGCGGCCGTCAACGTCGGTGGGGTGTCTCCACAATCGAAGGAAGCATCAGCCACTCCCGAATTGCCGATTCCCACCGCGCCAACAAACCTTGCAGCAACAGCGCAGCCTGATGCTGTCGCCTTGACGTGGTCGGCCTCGCCGGTCGCCACGTCTTATGGCATTTACCTGGGCACAGCATCCGGAGGTGAGGGTACGGCCGCCACGATGACCGTCGGTGGTCCCGCGGCCACTGTCACCAATCTCTCACCGGGAACGACATACTACTTCACGGTGATCGCGTTCAATAGCGCCGGCAAGAGCGGCCCGTCGAACGAGGCATCGGCCACTCCGCTCGAATCGACGACATATGACGTCTTTACGTGGGGGTACAACGGTAGCGGCAATTTCGGCGATGGAACAACAACAAGCAGCAGTCTACCCGTTGAGGTTAGCTTTACTGGAGTGACTGCGATTGCGTGTAACAACGGTGATAGTGTCTTCCTCCGGTCGGACGGCACCGTCTGGGCCTCGGGATATAACTACTACGGACAACTAGGTAATGGAACAACGACCAGCAGCAGCGTTCCCGTGCAGGTAAGCGGCCTCACCGGCGTAGTCTCTATTGCGGGCGGAGGTGGTAGCAATGGTCTGGCCCTACGCTCGGACGGGACCGTCTGGTCATGGGGTGATAACAGTGACGGTCAACTTGGAAACGGAACGACTACGAGTAGCCTCGTTCCCGTGCAGGTATCCGGGCTTGCCGGTGTGACGTCGATTGCCATGGGCGGTAACTTCTGCCTCGTCCTGCGTTCGGACGGAACCGTCTGGGCCTGGGGTTGGAACAACTACGGTGAACTCGGCAACGGGACAACAACTCAGAGCGATGTCCCCGTGCAGGTGCCCGGCCTGACCGGAGTTACCACAATTGCGTGCGGCGGCGGTCAAAGCCTGATCCTCAAGTCCGATGGGACGCTCTGGACCTGGGGTATGAACTTGTACGGTGAACTCGGAATCGGTTCAACCGTGAACAGCCTTGTTCCCGTGCAGGTGACCGCTCTGACCGGAGTGATCGCGGTTGCCGGTGGAGGGAACTCATTGAGCATGGCTCTTCGGTCGGATGGCTCGGTCTGGACCTGGGGCAATAACCAATATGGCAAACTTGGCAACGGCACAACCACGGATAGCAGCGTTCCGGTCGAGGTAACAGGACTGACCGGAGCGATCGCGATTACGGCTGGCGCGGACAACGCCATGGCAATCCGATCGGACGGAAGCGCATGGGCGTGGGGTAACAACTACTGGGGTGAACTCGGCAACGGTACAACGACAAATAGCAGTGTTCCGGTTCAGGTTACCGGTCTTGTCGGAACAACTGCAATTGCGGGCGGTGACGATTACGCTCTGGCTCTGGTTATGGAGCCGCTGTCGACGCCGACCGGACTTACGGCGGTAGGCGCTAATAACTCGGTCTCGCTGAGTTGGAATGCCGTGACCGGTGCCACCAGTTACAGCATCTACCGCGCGACCACGACAGGCGCCGAGGGGTCGAGTGCCGTAGCATTGGCCACCACAACCTCATATACTGACACAGGCCTGACCAACGGCGTCAAGTACTTCTACAAGGTCGCCGCGGTCAACAGCAGCGGGACGTCGACGCAGTCGACTGAGGCGTCCGCGACTCCGGAGCCAGCCGTCCCGGCTGCTCCCACGGGGCTGGCCGCTACGGCCGGGAATACTCAAGTTTCGCTCTCGTGGACCGCGAGCCTGGAAGCGACGGCCTATACCGTCTACCGAGCTACCACGAGTGGCGCAGAGGGCTCGACACCGATCAGTTCGGCAACCAGCACGTCGTATACCAATACCGGCCTGACTAACGGCGTCACCTACTTCTACAAGGTCGCCGCCGTCAACGGCAGCGGGACGTCGACGCAGTCGACTGAGGCGTCCGCGACTCCGAAGCCTCCGATTCCGGCTGTTCCCACGGGGCTGGCCGCTACGGCCGGGAATACTCAAGTTTCGCTCTCGTGGACCGCAAGCCTCGGCGCGACATCCTATAACGTCTACCGCGGAACCTCAAGTGGCGCCGAAGGGACCACGGCCATTGGCACGTCAACAACCACGTCGTTTACCAATATTGGCTTGACGAACGGGGTCGAGTACTATTACAAGGTCGCGGCCGTCAATGCCGGCGGGACGTCGGCGCAGTCGTTCGAGGCGTCCGCGACCCCCGAGCCGCCGATTCCGCCCGCTCCAACGGCCCTGGTCGCGACGGCCGGGAATGCTCAGGTTTCACTTGTCTGGCCTGGCAGCACCGGGGCAACTTCGTACAGTGTCTATCGCGCAACGACAAGCGGCGCCGAAGGGACCACGGCCATTGGCACGTCAACAACCACGTCGTTTACCAATACCGGCTTGACGAACGGGGTCGAGTACTACTACAAGGTCGCAGCCGTCGATGCTGGTGGAACATCGGCGCAGTCAAGCGAGGCGTCCGCAACGCCCGATCCGGCAGTTCCTGCCTCTCCGACCGGCCTCACCGCGGCCGGAGGCATGGCGCAGGTCTCGCTGTCGTGGACCGCGGGAACCGGTGCGACATCGTACAACGTCTACCGAGCGACGTCGAGCGGCGCCGAAGGGACCAGTCCCATCGGCACCACCACGACAACGACATACACCGACACCGGACTCACCAACGGCGTTGCGTACTACTACCAGGTCGCCGGCCTTAACAGCGGCGGGACGTCGGCGAAATCGAACGAGGCGTCGGCCACGCCCGGCCCGCCCGTATCGAATATAACGCATGTCCTCTGGTCCAACCCGAACGGTTCGCTCTCGCTCTGGACGTACAACCCCTCAACGGGTGCGTTTACCACGAACACGTATGGCCCGTATCCCGGATGGTCACCCAGGGCCATCGCCGACGGTCCGGACGGGCAGACACGCGTATTGTGGGTGACGTCGAGCGGGACTATAGCAATCTGGACCGTGAACGACACAACGGGAACGTACACGCAGAACACATTCGGGCCCTACCCCGGCTGGTCGGCAACAGCGCTGTCGGTGGGTACGAATGACGTCACGCACGTGCTTTGTACAAGTAACGGCGGCGGGAGCGCGTCGGTGTGGAACTACACGGGAACATCGACGTACACCCAAAACACCTTTGGCACGTACGCCGGATGGACCGCCAGCGCCATCGCAGACGGTCCCGACGGCATGACGCGGGTCATGTGGGTCTCCAGCGCCGGGGCGGTGTCGTTCTGGAACCTGAACAGCGCGACCGGCGCGTTCACTGCGTTCACCTTCGGCCCCTACGCCGGATGGACGGCTGCCGGCCTGTCGG
>JBKQWH010000473.1:0-22122 GCA_052139635.1 Capsulimonadaceae bacterium | reverse complement strand
AGGGCCCGTAGTTCCAGAGGCCCTGGTGGAAAAGCATCCAGGCCGAACAAGCTAAGGGTAAGTAATGTTTTTTTCATATTTTTTACAGTGTATTGGTTTGTTTTTTACAAAGAGCGACCTTTAGGATTAGGCGGCAAAGCACTGCGACGATAATAATACGGATAACTTTTCCCATTTATTACAAAATAGGCGCGGGGGTAAAAATTGGCGTAAAAATGTATAATAAATGGTATGAAAAGATACCAATATTTATTACGAAACGTCCCGACCCAGCCCAGCTCACGATGGACCTGTTCGGGTAAGGGCTACGACACCGGCCGCAGTCCGTGTTGCCGGGGCGGTCGATCCAATTGTCCATAGCGTCCTATGTTCTATGGATTTCGCGGTAGAATGAGGGTATGACTCTCACATTAGACCTATCGCCCGAAGCCGAGGAGCTATTGCAGCGCCGAGCGTCCCTTTCCGGGGCGCCTTTGCAGGAATTCGTCGCGAAGATCGTCGAGAACGCGTCCCGCGAGACGGAAACGCAAGACCTGAGCGAGACGGCCGAACTCGGTGCTCAATGGTTGCGCGGTGTCGCGTTGTCGCAAATCGAGATGAAGTCACGCCTGGACGCGCTGGCTGTGGCGGACACGCACCTCCCCGGCGACAGGCAGAGCCGCGAGTATATCTATGATTGACGTCTGCTTGCTCGATACAAACATCCTCCTCCGTTTGGTATCGAGTACCGATCCTGATCGACCGCTAGCAGAGGCTGCAATCCTGAATCTCACGGCGAACGGAATAGTACTCGCAGTGTGCCCACAAAACATCGTTGAGACTCGCGTCGTTTTGACTCGGCCTATCGCACAGAACGGATTCGGAATGACCGCACCAGAAGCGTTGGCCGAAATCGTCAGGATACTGATTACATTCGCGTTAATACCGGAGACCACGGCGGTATTCCCTACGTGGCGATCGCTTGTTGAAGCCTTTGGTGTGCTCGGAAAACCAAATCATGATGCGCGCATATTGGCTGCTGCGCGAGTGTCCGGTTGCTCCATCTTGCTCACCTTCAATGTCGATGACTTTGCCCGATACGCAGGTACCGTGCCCGTGAAAGTAATGCACCCTGCCGAGGCTTCGACTCTGCCCCATTAATGTGGGAACAGACTGGCGAAATGCTGGCCTGAGGTGCCCAAAATCCCCGTCCTTTCTGTCTTTTTAGTCGTGAATCTCTCTCTCTGATGGAACAGGAGCCTCAGCCATGAACAATATTTCGTACGCGTTGTTTGACACCGCCATCGGCCCCTGTGCCGTCGCGTGGCGCGAGACCAGCCCCGACGAGCCGGTGATCGTCCATATGCAGCTTCCGGAAGCGTCACCGGATGAGACCGAGGCGCGCACGGCCGAACGGACGCGGGGAACCCGCACGGACGCCCTTCCGCCGTCGATCGCCCGCCTCGTCGACGATCTCCGCAAACACCTCGACGGCGATGTGCATGACTTTCGGCCCGTCCCGGTCGAGCTTTCCGGTGTGGCGTCGTTTGCGAAGGAAGTCTACGCGGAGGCCCGCGCTATCCCGGCCGGCCGGACCCGCACGTATGGCGAGGTGGCCGATTCCCTGGGCCGTCCCAAGGCCGCCCGCGCGGTCGGCAACGCCCTCGGGCGCAACCCCATCCCGCTCATCATCCCCTGCCATCGAGTCCTCGCCGCAAACGGCAAGCCCGGCGGCTTCTCCGCCCACGGCGGCGCTATGCTCAAGTCGCAGTTGCTGGCCATCGAAGGGGCGTCGTATAAGGCGTTGGACGGGGCAGCCGGCTGACCGGAACCGGGTCGGAAATGCGCGCTCCGTGCCTCCGACCGGCCATATTCCTGCTATGCGACGGTATCATTAACGTTACCGGCCGATTGACAGCCGGGACGAAGTGTAATAGGATTTTGCGCATATGATCTCGCAGATAGCAACGCTCAACGCCAGGTTTCAAGAGGCGGTGAAGGCCGCGTACGGGCTCGACGATGTCGATCCCTTGCTCGTGGAGGCCACCAGGCCCGAATTCGGCGACTTCCAATACAACGCGGCGCTCGGGCTCGCGAAGAAGGTGGGAGCGCCCCCGCGGGCGGTCGCGCAGGACATTGTCGCACAGATTCGGCTGGACGACCTCTGCGAGACGCCGTCGGTGGCCGGGCCGGGCTTCATTAACCTGAAGTTGAAGACGAGCGTCCTCGAGGACGCCCTTGGCGCAGTCGAGCCCGACGACCGCCTCGGCGTTCCGCGGGGCGCCGGTGACCGCGTGGTAGTGGATTTCTCGAGCCCGAACATCGCCAAGGAGATGCATGTGGGGCACCTGCGCTCCACGATCATCGGCGACAGCATCGCGCGCATTCTCGATTTTCTGGGCCGCGACGTCCTCCGCATCAACCACGTCGGCGACTGGGGTACGCAGTTCGGCATGCTGATCGGCTACCTGCGGGAGGCCTATCCCGCGGCGCTGACCACCGAGAACGCCCTCGATCTGGGTGACCTGGTCGCGCTCTATAAGAAGGCTAAGGCCCGGTTCGACGAGGACGAGGAATTTGCGGAGTACGCGCGCTTCGAGGTGGTGAAGCTGCAGACCGGAGACCCGGACAGCCTGAATGCCTGGAAGATGCTCTGCAGCCAGTCGCGGCGGGCCTTTGAGGAGATCTACGACCTGCTCGACGTCAAACTGACCGAGCGCGGCGAATCGTTCTACAACCCGTACCTGTCGGGCGTCGTCACCGACCTCGACGGGGCCCGTCTGCTCAAGGAGAGCGACGGCGCTCTGTGCGTGTTTGTCGACGGGTTCCTGAACAAGGACGGCGACCCGCTGCCGCTGATCGTGCAGAAGTCCGACGGCGCCTACAACTACGCGACCACGGATCTGGCGGCCATCCGCTATCGGATCGGGGTAGACCAGGCGCGCACGCTGGTGTACGTCACCGACGCCGGGCAGCGCGATCACTTCGCCCAGTGTTTCGCGGTCGCCCGCCTGGCAGGATGGGCGACGCCCGACATCGACCTGGTGCACGTTCCGTTCGGCCTGGTGCTGGGGCCCGACGGCCGCAAGCTCAAAACTCGCTCCGGCGAGACGGTGAAGCTGCGCGACCTCCTCGACGAGGCCGTCGTGCGGGCCCGTGAGTTGCTCGACTCGCGCCTGGCGGAAGAGGGCCGCGAGGAGACCGCCGAATGGCGGGCGGAGACGTCGCGCACCGTGGGCATCGCCGCCGTCAAGTACGCCGACCTGAGCCAGAACCGGGCCAGCGACTACGCCTTCAGCTTCGACAAGATGCTGGCCCTGCAGGGCAACACGGCCCCGTACATGCTTTACGCCAACGTGCGCGTTCAGGGCATCCACCGCAAGGGCGGCGAGTCCGGTCAGTCGACCGGCGCCCCTGTACGCTTCGTGTTAACCGAGCCGCAGGAGCGCGTCCTTGCCAGGCACCTACTGCAACTCGACGAGATCCTCGCTAAAATCGCCGTCGACTATTTGCCGAACCGGCTCTGTCAGTACCTGTTCGAGCTGAGCCAGAAGTTCAACCAGTTCTACGAGAACTGCCCGGTCCTGACTTCGGAAGACGAGCTGCGCACCTCTCGTGTCGCCCTCTGCAACCTCACCGCCCGCACCCTCAGCCTCGGCCTCTCGCTGCTCGGGATCAAGACGGTGGACCGGCTGTAGCAGCGTTAGGTCCCGGAAGACGATCAAGTATGATTAACCGCGTAACATTAGAGAACTACCGCAGCATCGCCCATGCCGATGTCGAGCTCGGACCGCTCACCGTCCTCGTTGGGCGGAATGGCGCGGGAAAGAGTACGTTCCTGGACGCGATGCGGCTGATCCACGATGCTCTGCGGTTTAATCTGGAAGAGGCCATCGACTTACGCGGCGGAATGGCCGCGATCCGCCGCTGGACACCGAATGGCAAAGCGGCAAACCTTCGTATCCGCCTTCAGGCGGATTGGAACGAGCACGAGGGATTGCATGAGTTGGTCCTAACCCCCATTTCTTACGGGGGCTACAAGGTCCTACATGAGTCAGCAGTGTCCAGGTATCCGATGGCAATCGGATCGTCACCGGAGGACCCGCAATACGATGTTCACGTGGAGACAATGGAGGTAGACCACGGGAGGTTGCTCAGCGGTTGGCCAGATCCAGACTCACGGTCCCGTCAGGCCGAAATCACCATCGACCCGCGATCATTGCAACTTTCATCACAGACAGGTCACAACCAGGGACTAAGCGAACTCCGTCGCCATTTACAACAGACCGCCTTTTATGCGCTCTACCCGAACAAACTTCGCGAACGAAAGCAGGAACTCGGCAGACAGAGATTCCTTGATGAGCACGGGGAGAACTTCGCATCCACGATTCTCTATCTCATCAAGCGCGAGTGGCGTAGTGACCTGATTGCTGGAATGCAACGACTAGTCGGCGATATTCTGGATGTCCGGGTACGCCCCTCTGGCGGATACCTTGTCGTTGAGTTAAAGCACGAATCGCAGTCCCGAAAAGAGAAGTGGCTTAACCTGTCTCAAGAATCCGACGGCACTGTCCGAATGCTCGGTCTGCTGGTGGCGATTTACCAGGAGCCGGCTCCGTCGCTGATCGCCATCGAGGAGCCGGAGTTGACTATCCATCCGGGCGCGCTGGCGGTTCTGGCCGACATCCTGCGGGAAGCCTCCGGCCGGACGCAAGTCATGCTGACCACGCAGAGCCCGGATCTGGTCTCGTACTTCCAGGCCGACGAGATCCGTGTCGTCGAACGGATAGACGGCGACACCCAGATCGGGCCGATCGACGAGACCCAGCGGGCGGCCATGGAGCAGCACCTCTTTACCGGCGGCGAGTTGCTCCGAATCGAGGGCCTTCGCCGCCAGCAGCCGGTCGGAGGCACCGCAAGTGCCTGATAAGATCGTGCCGATTGTCGAGGGGCAGGGAGAGGTGGATGCGGTTCCGGAACTGATCCGCCGGGTATTGGTAGAGTAATCGAGCGGTTCCTCCAGTACGCACTGCACGAACCCGATGCGGCCGGCGTTCTCGTGCTGCGAGATGCCGACGAACTATGCCCGCGCGACATGGCCCTGGAGTTGGCGGGCCGGGCAAGAGCTTTGAATCCGCGCATTCCGGTGGCGGTGGTCATTGCGAAGTGTGAATACGAGGCCTGGTTTCTCGCCAGCCTCGCATCGATCGCCGGGGCCGGGATCGATGGACGCCCGGGGATTCCCGTCGGCACCACCTGCGGCGATCCGGAGACGATCGGAGACGCGAAAGGTTGGATCACTCGCTGTCTGCCACACGGTCGAGCCTACAAGGAGACGTTGGACCAGCTTGCGATGACCCGGCTCCTCGATATCGGACAGGCACACGCGAATTCTCGATCGTTCCGACGCATGTGTAAGGCGATAATCGAGTTGTGCACCGCCATTGAGACCGGTACGGTGGAGGTGACCCCGAAACCGAGTGTCGGGGCTCGTCATCTCAAGAGGTTAATGGAAGTTGCTGATTGAGGACGCAAGGTTATGGCCGTAAGGGTACTTATCCGCGATTTCCGTTCGAGGCGAAGTCGGGACGGCCGTCTTCCCCGACACTGACGGCACCAGGGCGGAATCGTGCGGCAGCCGGAGCCGCTCGCCCTCCCGCACGAACGCCTCGCGCCATTCTCGCCGCGGAACTCCGCAAACGCCGCCGATCCGGTAGGGGAGACGGTCAAATGGACTCGATATGGGATTCGATACGAAGGGCAAGCGCTTTGAGGCCGTTTATTTTCAGGGTGTCGACATACTCAGCCGGTGCCTTTGAAGGTTTCTTAAGAGAGGCTCTGTGTGTGCGCACACTATGGCTTAAGAGGTCAGGTTCATCGTCGTAAAGGTTACAAAGGAACGCATCCGGATGGATCGCCCGAATCCCGTACGCAATGAGGACGGCCTTTGGGAAGTCGGACAAATTGAACGTGACTATGAAAGACGCCTTCGCCTCAATGGCTGCCGCAAGAACATGACGGTCATCCGGGTCTGGCAGGGTCAGGTGGGGAATGCGGTCCTCGTACCCGTGAACCAAGGCCTCATCATTGATGCGGTCCATGAGTTGACGCGTTCGCTGGAGTTGGACAAGCGGAATCTCCGGCCGGTTCGCCTTGACGTTGCGAATCCACTCGTCGTGTATTTGGTCCGTCCAACGTGGCTGGTAGACCATGTCGACAGCCAGCCACATAAATAGGTCGCGCAGCGCCGGCGGGTACAGGACACAGGCATCTAAGACGGCAACCGCGACCTTCATTGATACAATCCGAGTCGCTCTGTTTCCGCGACCAGCTCTTCCATGACGCTCACTCTACGCGCATGTTCAACCGCGATTGTGCGGACCACGTCGTCTCGACGGATTCTGCGATGGGCGCCCACCTTCCGGTAGGGAAGTTTGCCTTCATCGAGCATTTTGATGAGCGACGGTCGCGAGATGCGCATCATGTCGGCCGCCTGCTGCGTCGTAAGTTCCGCCTGCTGCGGCGACACTATGACGGCATTTCCCTTCGCCATCTCCTCCAGAGCGTCGAGGAGCACGCCAAGCACGCTCGACGGGAGGGGGATATCCGCCTCCGTATTGTTACTGGTGCGTATGCGGATATGGGGGAGGCTACCCGTGTTGCCCAGCAGTAGCGGCGCCAGCGCTGCGCTCGACTCGCGGGCAATCATCGAGTCCTCGGCGGTCGGGCCGAACGCGGGAGTGGCAATCATGAGATTTCTCTTCTCCTTTCAATAATCTCTTGCCTTGATCATACCCTGCATTCGAAGCATTCGCAATATTCGACGCATTCGAAAACCACCGTATCCACTCAGTACCTCGACCCAACCAGCAGTTTATTCTCCCGACGCCACCGAAGGGCCACGGGGCCGGCGCCAGTACGGGATCATCCGGCAGCCGGAGCCGCTCGCCCTCCCGCACGAACGCCACGCACCCAGACACCCGCGGCGACGCGACCACGTCGTACCGGTCGGACACGCTGAACCATCCCCGGTCGAAGCCCAAGTGGTGGCTCTTGCAAAGGGCGATTCCGTTCTTGGGATCGTCGTCGTGAAACTGGGCGAACGGAAGGATGTGGGCGCCGTCGCGGCTCATCTGGCATCGCTTTCGCGATTCACGTTCAGACGTTAGTGAGGGGCACATGTCGCTCGAAGCTTGCGGTTCTACGTAATCCCCAAAGCCTTAAACGTTGCGACAACCGGGTCGCCGTAAAAAACCGAGTCGACGCGCTCCATGATGTCCGCAGGGACCTACAGGAACTGCCGCCTGTTCTCGGTCGGGGATCAGGGCTCGCCGGGCGCCGTTGTCCATTCCGATTCTCAATGGCTCAATCAGCGACCGTACGGCTTTGATATTGCCCTGAATGCTGAGATCCCCTACTAGAATGCGCAATCCTGAGAGGGCCGGTACGCGCTTAAGCGCCGAGCAGGTCCTTGCGAACAACCTTGCCCGCAAACACGGAGGTCGTCTTTATATCGGCGCTTCCAGATGGACTGCTGTCCAGATATCCGATTTCGGTCATTGTTTCGCTCCTGCTACCCGGCGCCACCTGACGATGGTGTCAGGCTTTCAAGATACTCTACAAACGGTTTGAAGCACTGCGGGCAGTTATCGACGAGGTGGTGCAGCCCCGCCATTCCCAGTATCAACGGTGCGTCCACAGTGCCCTTGTACACGGCCCCGTGCAGATTGAATAGTTCGTCCACCACGATTCCCGGATACCGGACATGGTTCTGGTCCTCCACTGGCGTGTGCCAGGTTAGGAGCAACTTGTCCGCATTCAGGCGCAACTTTAGTTCGTCCTCGCAGGCCAGAAGCAGCGCTTCAAGGTCATGCTTGAAACAGTGGACCTTAAACCGATCGCGAATACGAACGTCGTCGATGCCGTGCTTTTTCAACGCCCTGTCGAAGTTTGCCATGATTCCGGCCTTCAACTCTTCTACTGTTTCGTGCGGGCAGCCCTTGTTCTTCGGAGACAGGTCCGGCATGGCAATCACAATGGCAGATGGGTCATTGCGGAGCAGGTTGACCGCCTTTTGTGGAACTCGAATGACGACCGACTCCTTTTTGTCCCCGGCCGGGGCTTCGAAGAACTCGATTTGCACCCCTGCCGTGTACTTTTGGACAACCAGTGCGCGTAGCACCTCCTCCATGGCCAGCTTGTCGGAGGGACCCTCAACATAGACGATAACGCGCATCATGCTAGCTTCTCCAATTCGTCGCTTCGGTGCATGGCCTCCAACTCCTTGGTCCCGTAATCGGCAAGCATGTCCAGGAGAACCTGGGACGCGCCAGGCTTCGCAAATTCGGACGATCCATCAACCTTGCGGATCACCGCAATCTCAGACAACTCGAACTGTGAGAGAAAATATGAGGCGTGAGTCGCCAGAAGGATCTGCGTTCGAGCGGACGCTTTTTGGAACAGTCCCGCCAGCACGGGAAGCGTGCGCGGATGAACTCCCTGGTCCGGCTCGTCGATGCAGAGAAGCGTCGGCGGTGATGGTAGCAGGCAGAGCGTAATCCAGCACAATAGGCGCAGGCTCCCGTCGGACAGGTCGGCCAGACTGAGGTCCGTGTCGACCCCGCTGTCGGACCAGAATGCGATCACCTCCCCCGGCCCGCCGCGCGCTTTGACGTTGAGAGACCGGAATCCGGGTACGACGCTCCGAAGGTGCTGCTGGAGCTCCTGGAATGCTGCCTGGTGTTCGGTCATCAGGTAATGGAGCACGGAGCTCAGGTTGCCGGCGTCTTCGTGGAGCACCGGATCCTGCTCGATCGGCACGGATTTTCGAATCTTATTATTATCAATACTAAACGCGCTGTAGAACCGCCAGGCGCGAATATACTCGCGCAAGCCGAACAGAACAGTCAGACGCGGATTGGTGATCGTACTCAGGGCAAGCTGGTTAGAACGAGATAGGGCCACTTCTTGCCGTCTTAACCCTTGTTCATCCGGGTCCAG
The DNA here is from genome assembly GCA_052139635.1 of Capsulimonadaceae bacterium. Taxonomy (GTDB): domain Bacteria; phylum Armatimonadota; class Armatimonadia; order Armatimonadales; family Capsulimonadaceae; genus JBKQWH01. The sequence continues at coordinate 13,143 of JBKQWH010000473.1, read as the reverse complement.
GATTACGCCGGTGCGTCCCGCCATATCCATGAAGACAAAGTTTTCGATCGGGTCATACAACGGCATGGCGGATTCCACGCGTTCCGCAGTAATATGAGTCCGCCCTATTGGCCCGGTAAGTTCACCAGAGTACACCACCGACTCGGAACTCGTTGTGTTTATGTCAAGCGACCATCGAAATCTCTGGGGACCCGGAATATGAAAAATCTGCTGCCCAACTGCGCCGGAGATTACCTCTGGTGGGATTTCCTGGTAAACGCTGTCTCGTAGGAATCGAAGGAATTCGAACAGGCTGGATTTGCCGGTGCCGTTTGCGCCCACAATCACTTCGAGCGAAGCTAGGCCGGCCCAGAAGTTCCGAAATGGGCGATAGCCTTTGATATTGAGATTGTTTATACGCATGATTATGTCCCCCGATAAAGCCAGATTGCCATCTCCACCGCCAGAGGCTTGCCAAGTTCCGTGCCTGTCGATGCATCGAGCAAGTGGATGCTCACCGATTTGGCGGAAAGACCGCCTTCGAGCAAGAGCGCGACCGTGTTTGGCTAGATTCCACCTTGGCCGGAATTCGCCGTCTCGTCGACGTTCATTTGAACGTCGCGCGTCTCCTCATCGAAGCCGTACCAGGCCGCCGCCGGAACGGAAATAGTGTGTGCACCCAGCCGGATTTCCACCCGCACGCACGGCACGGCGGCGGGAAACAGGCCGGCCACCTGACCCTCGATCTGCACGGCGCAAAGTCGTGTCGTTATCTTACCAGAACGCAGGGGCAGCTTCCATTTGACACCACCGTCTCCGGTAGTCCGGGTCTTCACGGGAATCGCAACCATTGTCAGTGTCATAGTTGAAACAAAGGCCGCGGGGCTGCTTCGGGCGCGCGACGGCGTCGAGGAATCGAGAGCGTCGGTCCGCGCCCTTCGTAAACGTTTCGCCAGGTGGTAACGCGGCCGGTCGAGGCGAATGGCGAAAACCGATGGGCGCGTTAAACCACCGTTCTCATGCCATCAGCAGCAATCGCCCAACGGGTTCCGCTGCCGGCTTGACGGTGATCTCGATGTCGTAACCTAGCCGGTTGAGACAATCCATTAGTTTGCGCTCGGATATGTTGGCGAAATCTCCGCTCAGCAGCCCGGATACTTTCGGCTGAGGCAGTCCCATCCGCCTACCAGCCGCTTCCTGCGATAGTCCAAGCGCACGGATCGCTGTCGCTATTTCAATGGCAAGACCGGACTTTATCCTCAGACGGTCGGAGTCCGGAAGGCCGAGGTCGGCAAAGACGTTGCCGGAACTCATTTCCACGTCGACGCCGTCAATCGTTTTTATCATCATGCATCTCCCTAACCATCGTCTCCGCATCTTTCAGTCGCGCACGAATAATGTCAAGATCAGGCTTCGGAGAGGCTTGGCAGTGGTGTGACGCGCTCCGCGTTGCGCATAGTGCAAGGCATGGCCGAAGAACCTGCGAACGGTGGGCAATAAGGCCTTCAGGTCCTATTTACTGCTGCCCAACCAAACAAGCGGAGTATCCTGCGGCTTCACGATCAGTGAATTATACCTTAACAGGTATAGAAACTCGACGTGAGCGGCGGTGGGCCGGCAACAATCGGGAAGGCCGCGTTGTCGATGGCGGGGTAGTCGGTCGCGGACGAGACGCCGGGCACGGCGGTGGCGTGTCGGTTGGGCGACGACGGGACGTGGTTGTGTCGGTGGCATGGGGAGGGGCGGCTGAGGTCGCAGGACGCGAGATCGCTACGGGCGCGTGATGGCGTCGAGGCTTCGGGCGCGCAATTGCTTTGCGGAAACCGAGAGCCGCTGCTTGCGCCCTTCGCAAACGTCTACGAAGACGCAGCGTTCTCTGAGCGGGACGAAGGCGAGGGGACCATGGCCATGCGGGGTGGATCTGGGCTATCGAGCGTTGGCGACGCTGGACGGGATGGGGGCGGACGCGGCGCGGAGCACGGGGGAACAGACGGGCGGAACGCCCATCCCACGGATCGCCATCCGGCTGGAGTTACGCCCGGGCGACGTCAACGCCACGATGGAATAGGCGCACGGCGTCCTGGCGTGATCTTTCCATGTCGATCCACTCAGTCATCACTATACGTCCGTCCATCTCTTGGAGCCCGACGTGGCGAATTCGGATGGTTAAGCGCCGCAACCAGATCGGATGATTTGCAAGAGCTCATAACCGCTCCGCCAGACCAACGGGATGTGTGGACAAATGGACGCGATGGACGAGGAGGAAGACGGCGTGAGTTGCGTCATTGCGTCGTAGGAGATAATTGACCAGCGACAATTATTCTTACCGGCGGCGACAATTAAAAGTACCGTTCTGCGTATGTGTATAGTACCGCCTTCGTCAAGCGTCAGCGTGCCGAAGGCAGAACCTCCGGTGATGGGCGACCGAAGCCAACAAGGCTCTCGAAGACCGTGCGGTCAAAATCGGCGGGGAGGAGGCTAGATCACTTGAGTCTCGGAACTTGTTGTCGGTGAGTCAAGTTTGCGACACGTGGATAGTTCCTATCGTGGGACAGGCCTCCGTGCCTGTCTTCTTCGTTGTCCATCGCGTCCATTGCGTCCATATGTCCATACATCTCGTCGGTCTGAGGCAGAGCCTCGCTAGCAAGGACGGCTGCCCGAGAGACCGTCAGCGGACGACGCGCGAACCATACGTGCAGGAAGTATGCGGTGCGAGGGCGCTTGCACTCCCGCGCTCCCGCGTTCATTCGACGCCAATTGCTTGCGCGGGGAGCCAGTCTTCGATGAGCTGGCGGGGGCGGGTGGTGGTCTTATCCGGCATGCATGGTTCGTCCAATCAATCTGGTTTGTGCGTTCAGTTCTGCTGCGTTCGGGATATCCGCTGAACTTCAGCCCACTCATCCTCCGAATAATAGAGATTATCGGGGGCTGCGAACCGTCCGAAGCAGTAGGCACATCGCTCCTGAAGCGCTTGAAGCGCCGGAGGCGAGAGCCTCAGGCGGGCCAGGGTCATAAGAGTCGGCAAGTCGGCGCGATCGAATCGCTGTAAGTCGAGCAAGTCGGCTCCCGACTTCGGTAGCTCCAGCGAAGCCGACGTGTGCATAGGCAGCGGAAATACCGTCGGCGTAGCCCCCGGGCTGGCCGCCCTCTTCACATCGTTGACTGCTGCCTTGAGGTTACTGCCGCTGGGCTTTATGAGCTCGCTCAGCGCACGCACGCGGGCGACAACAACAGGCTTGCGCGAGTGTCCGGCCTCTGGGGTTGGCTGGAGGTCACATGTCTGGCTGAGGACCAGCCCCCAGGAGAAAATCACTTTTGCAACGAGAAACTCTACTCCCGCTCTGTCGCGGCTTAAATCACGAGTATCGCTTTCACTGCTGGTCAAATGAACTTTTGCCTTGGAAAGGGAGAAGTAGGCGAACGGAACGTCAGCCAGGAGATCCCCCTGCTGCAAGGTTCGCGCATCCGCCGGCAGTGTGGCATAGAAGTTCATGCCTACTCCTCGTCGTAACCGGGACCGGGCTCGTAGTATGCGTCACCGAGGCCTGCATACATTCGCTTTTCGTCATCAGATATATCAATATCGGGAGCATTGGCCGCCGCAAGGGCCAGGCGATCCATATAGGAGTAGTCAATTATCGATTCCTCCCATACCTCCGCGCTGTCGCTTTCCACATTGGGACGCATTTGCTGTTCCATCACGCGCATGCGGCTCAGAAAGTCTAGGACACCCGGGGTGATCGCCATTTCCTGGTCGCGGATTATCTCCCGCCGGTTTGGCGCGGACATTGACATAAGGGCGACCGAGGCGCCGAAGTCAAACGTTAAGTTTCGAATCGGGCCAATCGGGTGTGTACTGACGAGTGAGTTATTCACGGTGTTCCTCCCCAAAGCTGTTCTTTGCTGTCCTGGTAAAGCAAGCCAGGAATGCCTTCTCAACCTCCGTGTGTGCGCCCTCGATCCAGTCTGTAACGGTCTCCGCCGATAGTTGTGTTCCCTGGAACGTTACAAAGTCCAAGTCGAGCAGGAAACCAACGTGGTTCGGCATTGTCGGATCCGTGATGCCCGATTGCATGAGCAGTATCCCGTTTGCGGCGGGCACGTCTATTTCGACACGTTGGAGGAAACGCATCCGCGTGCTGGCTGTGACAAGCTCGTTCGGAACCCCCGGAACAGCGAGGCAGTATTCGCCAAGATTGACATTGTTACTACCCTCTAAGAGCGGCAACTCCAGTCGGTTGATGAACCGAATCTCAGCACGCATGATGCCTTGAGGTTGAGCGATCTCCTGGTAGTGCGCAAGCTGCTCGAGGATCAGGCTTCGGAATGAAGGCCAGTTTGGATACGGTGGTAGGTGGTTAACAGCAAGCACGTTGTAGCCGACCTGTACAACCGCGCTGCCGTCCGAACGTACAAACCGCATCTGGTTAACGGAGTTGGCCGGTGGCGAAAACGGCGCGCCCAGGGCAATTTCAAGCTGGATGACCGTCTGCTCTTGCTTGGTGGGGAATTGGTCCCTGATCCGCGCGTACATCAGGCCGGGGACCGTGGAGTCCCATGGCCGCTCGGGTGCAGACGTAAAGTGAAACTGGCACAATGCCTCAATCAAAGGCGGCCGTTCGAAGGTGACGCTCATAAGAAAGGCCTCGTTATCCGGATTCCGGATGAGTCTGGTCTATATTAGTATACGCAATTTCGGTATCAAATTATTCCACCGACTCAGTCAGTATGCGTAGAGCACGAAGGGCGCGTACGTGCTCCTCGCGGGTCAACAGCCCTAGCCACCACGCGGCCTCGTCTGAGTTGGAGCAGCGCATATGGCCAAGCGGTTCAGCCGCTCGGCATCGCGCAGGCCCGAAGCGAGGACCGCAAATACCGCGACGGGGTGCAGGTTTCACGGAGCGGTTTCAATGTGGAATCCCTATTCTACCGCCGGCATCTGCGGCCGATCGCTACTGGCACGACCGGGAGCATGACCAACCGGCAATGCAGTTGCAACGAAGTGTTTCCGCCCCATGTTCGACAAAACACATACGATATCCTTCACGAATTGAAGGAATAATCGCCAATTGTGGCTGCGCGAGTGAAATCGAAAACTCGAATTCGCTCCGGGCGCGCGATGGCGTCGACGAAATCGAGAGCGTTGCTTGCGCCCTTCGCAAACCCCTACGAAGACGCCGTGTTCTGTGGGTGGGACGTCGGCGACGGGACCAGGGGGCCGTCGGGGTGCTCCCAGGGACGGGCGGGACGCCCATCCCACGGTCGGAATGGGCGGTGGCGTCGGCGAGGGCTGGCGTTGTGCACGGGCGGCGACGACGCCATGATCGAAAAGGCGAACTGGGTCCTGGCGTCGTCGTCCTGTTCACCCGGGAATATGGACCGCAGGCTCTGGGCGACCAGCCAGTCCAATTCGGCAAAGGCATAGTGCGCCGAGTCGAAGACAGGATAGTCCCGCGGAAGGTCGAACCAGTCCGTGTCCGGCTCGATTCCGTCCAGCACGGCCCGGAGAAGCGAGCGGAGAGTGGTCGACGCTAAGCCGGCCAAGCCCGGATCATCGATCGTCAAGCCGAGCAGGTCTTGACCGGGGCGTTCGGGTCCTTGCTGCTCTTCGTGGCGTCCATCGTGTGTGGCGTGGTAGTCGACCCGGGTCTGGGCTGGTGGATGCCAGCCTCCTTCTTCATCCAGTCGGGCCACTTGGCGGTTTGGGCGTAGGTGTACTCCATCTGCCGCTTCATCCAGCCTTCTTCAAATTGCATTTTCCGTCCCTTCGGTAACAATATCTGAACGAGTCAAGTACATGTGGTTGCCGCCGGAGCGGCTGGTTGGGAACTTGTAGTTGCAGGCGCCTGGGGGGCGATAGGAGTCGTCCCTGATGGTGGTGCACTTTGGCCGATCCTTGCCTCCCGCTTCATCCATTCCGGCCATGCGGCCGTCGAATCTGCGGCGAGATCGAGCTGACGATCGAGCCAATTGTCACTGTTCATGTCGTTTCTCTATGACGATGGTCAACATTTGGCTTACGTGAGGCTCAGTTCATCAAGAAGGAGCACTCTCAGATTGTTCACACGTTTGATGCCCCGGTCATTGGTCAAGAAGGCCTGGCATCCCGTCGCCAGGGCGACAGCGATTTGGAGCGCGTCGGGCGTTCTCAGGCCGTACTGGGCGCGAAGCCTTGCTGCGTCGTCGGCGAGTTGCGAATCGATCTCGATAGTTGATAAGTTCGCGCTGTTCAGGAGAACGTCCCGATAACTTTGTGCGAGAACGGGGTTGAGCAACTTGTACGGATGTGCCAGAACTTCCGTTACGGTGATCACCGACGTGAACGCGACGAGTAACCCGCTTGAGATACGCTGGAATATGTCGGTTACCAATGGGTCGTACTTGGGGTGGGCCTCGACGAAATAGATCACCGCAGCCGTGTCGAGACCGATGCGGCCGACTCCGCTCAGAGCCATATCGATCGTCATTGGGTTCGGTCCCACTCCTCACGCAGCGCATTGACGTAATCCTGCGCGTCGATGCCGTTCCATATTTCCGCGCCGAGGCCGTGCAGTTCCATCACGTCGTGCGTAGCCACGCGTTCGAACGGGGTGCCTCCGGCAAGGTCGAGCGCGGTGATCGCGATGAGTTGCATGCGGTCTCCTGCCGGCAGAGACTTTATGTGCCGATCATAAATATCCTGAATACTGCCAACCATTGGAGCTCCTCCTGAATCATTGTACCAGCGCCGATTCGATTTCGGGCGCGCAACGGGATAGACAAAATCGAGGTTGTGGACAACGGGTGACGGTCAAGTCGGAATGCGGCGCCACAGCAGACCTGTCGGTCTCTTTGGCCACGCTATCACTTCTTCTTCTTTCCGTCTTGAAGGAACTCGGACACGGACGGGGCGTTGCCGTCATCGCAACCGACACCAAATTGACAACACAACAAGCGGCCGACATCCTCCAGGTATCACGGCCGTACTTTGTCAAACTGCTCACGGAAGGCCGCATCCCCGTCCAGACGGTCGGTTCCCGTCGCCGAGTCCGAATCGCCGATCTTCTACAGTACTACGGCAACGAGTTGGCCGTACGCCACAGCGGCCTCGATGAACTCGTGGACGAGGCCCAGAAACTGGGAATGTATTGATTCCCGTGGCCGTGCTCGATGCGTGTGTGTTGTACCCTGCGCCATAGGATATACGAAGCGGAGGGCACGCCGCGTCGAGTGGCTGGTAAAATGGTAAGATACAGTGAGAAACGAACGCGGTCCGTAAGGCGAGAGGAACAACAGAATGACACTTACCCTGGAATTGCCCGCAGACCTGGAATTGCGATTGGCGACGGAAGCGGCGGAGGCGGGAATGGGGCTCATGGACTACACCCTGCATATTCTGGATACGTCCATTTCCTCCCGCAAGGAGAGCGCCCAGGCGTTCTTCGACCGCATCGCGCGCCCGGGCCCGGTGATCGACACGTCGCGGGAGAACATCTATGCGGATTTCTAACAACCCACGTGGCAATTTGGGCGGTTGAGGTTGCGTTCCGTGGGTCCGCTTCGGGCGCGCGATGACATCATCGAAATCGAGAGCGGATGCTTGCGCCGTTCCCAAACCCCTGCGAGGATGCGGCGTTCTGTGGGCGGGACGAAGGCGATGGCTGGCGGGTCGGCGATTCCTTCCCGACGCCGCACGTCACAGAGTCCTCTGCCCGGCTTGAGTGAGAGACATCATCATTTCCGGGCTTTCGATGAATTGAAGGAGACGTGCCGATGAGCTCTGTGGCTTTCGCGTGCCCTGCTCCCAGGACTGCACGGTCTTGTTGGAAACGTGCAGCAAACGCGCGAACCCCGTCTGGCTCATGCGAAGCCCGGAACGGATTCGACGAATATCATCGGCGGAGAAGGCGCCGGGCGGGTCGGGAACAATCACGTCCGTGACTCGCAGTGTTGTCCTGCCCTCTTCGTGAGCGATCCCTTCTTCCAGGCCTTTCTTCAATCGATCAAACATACGCGGACGTTCAATTGCCATGTCGTTTACGCTTTACAAGAAGCGCGGACTGAAACTTTGCGAACTCTTTATCGTCTCCGAAATACTCGTCGACAACCGCTGTGAAATCGCGCGCCTCCAGGAACGACAGATTCATGACTATCCTCTTCCTCTAGTATCCCACCATGTGGGATAGGTTGTCAAGGGAATCTGTCAAGTTCCGATCCACTCCGATCCTGAACGCGTTCCCCGACCCGCGGGATATCGACTGCACTCCTATGACTGGCAGCCGGTATTGCCGCTGACAGGCCACCGGATCTCCGTCAATTGCTGATTAGATCACATCGGCGTTTCTTTCATATCGTTCATTGCGTTCATTTCGCAGATGGTGTATACTCTTCGTATGCTTACATTGACACAACCGCGTACCGACTCTCTCTCAGAATCTGCGATCAGACTCGCGGAGCAGTCGAGTGTTGCCCTGGAGCGCCTGATTGCAGGACTGGATAACTCCGACGCTCCCCACCGGGTGACGGTCGAGTCGGCTGGCGGCGCCCGGGCAGACCTGTCGGTCCCCGAGGCCACCCTGCCGCTTCTTCTTATCGTCTTGAGGGAACTCGGGCACGGACGGGGCGTTGCCGTCATCGCAACCGACACCGAACTGACAACAGGGCAAGCGGCCGACATCCTCCAGGTGTCGCGGCCGTACTTTGTCAAGTTGCTCATGGAAGGCCGCATCCCCTTCCGGACGGTCGGTTCCCGTCGCCGCGTCCGGCTCGCCGATATCTTACAATATAAGGGCAACGAGATGGCCACACGCCACAGCGGCCTCGACGAACTTGTGGATGAGGCCCAGAAACTGGGCATGTATTGATTCCCGTGGCCGTGCTCGATGCGTGTGTGTTGTACCCAGTGCCGCTGCGTGACTTCTTCATGCGCCTGGCGGCCGGACTCTACCAGCCGAAGTGGACCACGCAAATCCATGACGAGTGGATGAGGAATATCCTCAAGGACCGTCCGGACCTGAGCGGAGCGCAGCTTGAGCGGACTCGAGACTTGATGAACCGCCACGGCGGCGACTGTATCGTGACTGGTTATGAGCACCTGATACCGAGTCTCTCGCTGCCGGACCCCGACGACCGTCACGTACTCGCAGCGGGGATAACTGCGAAGGCGTCACTCATTGTCACGTTCAACCTCGCGGATTTCCCGGACCGAGCCCTCTTACCTTATGGACTTCGAGCGATCCATCCGGACGTGTTTGCTTCCCAGCTTTACGCCGCTGATTCCGGAGTGTTCGTCACACTGGTGCGGCTGCACCGTATGGCCCTGAGAAGCCCCGCCAAGAGTCCGGACGAGTATCTTTCGACGCTCCGGGCTTGCGGTTGCACGAAAACGGCATCACTCCTACAAGCTCACCTCGGCCAGATCTAATAAGTCGCTGAGGTTGCGCGGGCTGTGCCGAGGGCGGCGCGGTTCGCAAATCGATGGCGCGCGTCGCTATCCGGAAGTGCTGATCTCGTACAGGTCCTGGAGCGACCGGGCGGTGCCGATGGATTGAAGCGCGCGGCTGGCCGCCGCGGGGGCATTGATAAGGCGCGGCGTAACGGCTATTTCCGCGAGGCGGTCAATTGCGGGCTCGTGCCTCCGGCGCCCGAGGAAATTGCACGGGTACGATTGCACCCAGGGATCGTCGTTGCAGGTAAAGGCCATGAGGTTGGCGTTGTGCTCGATCGGCGTGGTTGTGGACTCGGGGCTGGGCTGGTGGATGCCAGCCTCCTTCTTCATGCAGTCGGGCCACTTGGCGGTTGAGGTTGCGTTCCGCGGGTCTGCTTCGGGCGCGCGATGACATCATCGAAATCGAGAGCGGATGCTTGCGCCCTTCACAAACCCCTGCGAGGATGCGGCGTTTTGTGGGCGGGTGCTCGCACTCGACGGCGACGTCACACGAGAACGATCCGAAAAAAACCGTGCCGCGATGCATGAAGAAACAACTGTTCGAATAATCGTGTATAATACCACTGCGAGCACAAGCACCGTACAGGCTCGCCCGGCGGATGGCCGCCGCGAAAGTTGTTCTTTGAAAACTAAACACTGGAAAACTAAACAAGTCGAACCGGCCACGAGCATCGCTCGCTCCCGACTGCCATACGCGCAGAACGGCGAGCTCAAAGTGGTATAGTGACGCCGGCATGGGATGATACCCCCATGCCGGCATCACGGGGGGCAGAGTCACCCTACTCTGGGCAGCGAGATCCCGAAAATCCGCGTTTTGGGCAAATTATCCCAATTTATCCGTCCAGAACTTGAAAAACGAGCGAACTCAAGAAAATCAAGAGGCCGCCAATTTACTGTAACAGCGCGACATATGATCTGTCTACCATTGCGCCCCGCGGCGCGAATCCCGAGAGCCGGAAATTCACCGGTTCTGGGCAAATTTAACCCAATTAATCCGCCTCGCATGGCCTGGCGAGCCGGTCTCATATAATCCTGCGGTGAGCGGCCTGACCGCTCCCCATTTTCGCCGATGCCATCCCATTGTGCTACACTCTTGACGAGATGGACGATACAGCCTCACCGCCCGAGCGGCGCGCGTTTCTCCAGTTTCCGGTTTCCGCCCGCAGTGGCGAGTGAATGACCAACATACCCGCAAAGGACTGGGCGAGCAGTCCCACGAGAAGGACCCTGATGGCTGTCGATTATGCCGCGCTGTTGCGCGAACACTTTGGATTTTCGACCTTTCGACCCGGACAGGAGGCCGTGATCGAGGCCCTCGATCGCGCGAACGCGGCGCTCGCGGTCTTTCCGACCGGCGGGGGGAAGTCGCTCTGCTATCAGCTTCCTGCTCTTTCGTACGACGGCATTACGCTGGTGGTCTCGCCGCTGATCGCGCTGATGAAGGACCAGATCGACTTCCTGACGGCGCGCGGGGTGGCGGCCGCCCGGCTCGATTCGGGGCAGACGGCGGCGGAGGCGCGCGATGTGGCGGATCGCGTGCAGGCGGGTCGGCTGAAGCTGCTCTACGTGGCGCCGGAGCGCTTCAATAACGAGCGCTTCCTCGCGATGCTGCGCCGGACGCCCATCGCGCTATTCGCGGTCGACGAGGCCCACTGCATCTCCGAGTGGGGGCATAACTTCCGGCCGGACTACCTCAAGCTCGCCGAGACGGCCCGCGCGGTCGGCGCGCAGCGCGTGCTCGCCCTGACAGCGACGGCAACGCCGGCGGTTGTCGACGATATCTGCAAGGGTTTTGGCATCCCGCGTGACTGCGCCATCGTCACCGGGTTCCACCGGCCCAACCTGAAGTTTGCGGTCACGGCCAGTGCCGATACGGACCGCGACGCCCTACTGATCGACCGCCTGCGCAGCCGTCCGGCGGGCCCGACCATCGTCTATGTCACGGTCCAGAAGGCCGCTGAGCGGGTGGCCGAGGTGCTGATCGACGCCGGCTTTCCCGCGAAACCATACCACGCCGGCCTCGAGACGGAGGACCGTTCCCGTATCCAGGAATGGTGGATGCGTGCCCCCGACGGCATCGTGGTGGCCACGATCGCGTTCGGCATGGGCATCGACAAGGCCGATGTCCGCTATGTCTACCATTATAACCTGCCCAAAAGCCTGGAGAGCTACAGCCAGGAGGTGGGCCGCGCCGGCCGCGACGGGCTCGACTCGATTGTCGAGGTTTTCGCCTGTGTCGACGATGTCGGGACGCTCGAGAACTTCGCCTACGGCGACACTCCCACGCGCGAGGCCCTCTGGGGCCTCCTCAATGAGATCCTGACCGGCCCGGAGGAGTTCGATGTCGGCCTGTTCGACCTTTCGAGCCGGCACGACATCCGCCAGCTTGTGCTGCGCACCGCCCTGACGTACCTCGAGCTGCTCGGCGTCGTGCGCCAGGGAACGCCGTTCTATGCCGGCTACGAGGTTCGCCTGCAGGCGCCGCTCGCCGACATAATCGGCCAGTTCAAGGGGGAGCCGGCCCACCTCGTCACAGCGATCTTCGTGCAGGCCCGCAAGGGGCGGACTTGGTATTCGCTCAACCCCGACGATGTCGCCGGCGCCCTCGACCAGGAGCGTCGACGCGTCGTGCGCTGCCTGGAGGTTCTGGAGGAGCGCGGCCTTGCGGAGATACGCGCGTCGGACACCCGCCAGCGCTACACGCGCCTGGGAACCCCGGATGCGAAGGCGCTGCTTGCGGAGCTGATGGGCCGGTTTATGCGCCGGGAGCGCCAGGAGGTGGCGCGTCTGGGCCAGGTGATGTCGCTGATCACGGCGGCGGAGTGTCTCCCGAATGCGCTCGGCCGCCACTTCGGTGACCTGCGCGAGGCCCCCTGCGGCGACTGCACGTTCTGCCGCACCGGCCGGCCGATCACCCTCCCGCCCCCGGCCCGCGTCGACGAGATCCCATGGGACTTCGACGTCGACAGCTTCAAGAGCCTCCGCGCCCGCCACCCCGACGCTCTCGGGCACCCCCGGCAGGCGGCCCGGTTCCTCTGCGGCCTCACCAGCCCCGCCGTCTCCCGCGCCCGCATCACCCGCCACCCCCTCTTCGGCGCCCTCGCCGACGTCCGCTTCCCCGCCGTCATGGTCTCGACGCCTTGTCTAAAACTGTGAGATGCGCCGATTAACATCGGCGTGCTGTAGGGAGTGAAAGTCTCCTGGGTGGAAGGGCTAGCGACCCACACCGCCCCGAGTCGTGGCGGACGGCCAGCAATGACCGCCTGCGAGTGTCGACAGGGGAAACGGATGGGCGGAGCCGCGAGAGGGCAGGGGAAGGACCAAGGAGAACACGCCTCAGGACTACAGTCGACGCGTACCCTAACACGCCTCATCCATCGATTCCTTGCAACATTTGCGCAATTCCCTGCGCGAACAACTGATCCCAGAGTTCCCAGCCGTGCTTGCCCTTCAGCAGGCTGAGGGTGGCTGGAACACGCAGCGATGTCAGCCTGTCCGCCATGCGCCGGGTATCGTCGGTGTATCGCTGCTCGTCGGCGCCCGCCCCCAGGAAGAACTGGACGGTGCGCCAGGCGGCGGAATGATCGTCGCCCAAACCGGCCTGCGTATAGGCGAGGGGACTGTTTGCCTGCAGATAGGCGTCGCTGTATCCCATGATCTTGCGCGCCCAACCAAAGCCGCCGTTGTCGTAGTATCCGGAGAGAGCGATGACATACCCGAACAGGTCCGGATGGTGC
>JBKQWH010000472.1:0-4196 GCA_052139635.1 Capsulimonadaceae bacterium | reverse complement strand
TGAGAATCGTCGCGGGCGGCGACGAATCGACCCACGAATGAATTCGCGGCTGCGTCCGGGAGGACGCAGCCGGTAAATCAGGCGGTGGCGGCGTATTCGACGCCGCTGCCGACATCGGTGAAGACGGGCAGGTAGTCCCGCCAGACGTCGTTCTTCGTGCCGTTCAGGTACTTCGTCAGACTGATGTACGGCACGTAACGAGGCCGGCGCGGCGGGCGGGCCAGCTTCATGCCCGTCTGCTGCAAGAGTTTGTCCCCCTTGCGAGTATTGCAGCGGCGGCAGCAGGCAACCAGATTCTCCCAGTGCAAACCGCCACCGTGGCGCTTGGGCATGATGTGGTCGATCGTCAGGTCACGCGACTGCACCCCGCAGTACTGGCACGTGTAGTTGTCTCGCGCGAAGATCGACCGGCGAGAAAGCTTCAACTCCGGCAGCGGTCGCTTCACGTGGTATCGCAAACGAACCACCGACGGCGCCGGCAGCGGATCGCCTTCCAGATTGACGACGACGGGTTCCTCCGCATGGTCCTGCGCGTGCAGGATGTCGGCCTTGCCCAGATACAGCAGCACAATCGCACGCCGCATGTTGCAGACGTTCAATGGCTCGTAATCGCTGTTTAGTACGAGAACCTCCTGACTCATGACGTGTATGCCCGATCCTTTCCTCTCACACTCGCCGCAACTGCCGGCGGCCCGGCCCAACAAACAAAAAACCCGCTCCAACCGGCGCTACACTGATAGCGGCACGGTCGGGAGCGGGCTTGTCGAACAATGGTGGTGTTGCGCATGCACTAGGTGCACATGCTCGTGCCGATGAGCATGGTATAGCGCATGGCGATGGCGTAGACAATCCCCGACCGCGCGCATGGTATCCCACGCGCGTTCGCCGATCCCAAAATGGTTATTTCGGTCGATGCTGCTTGACAACGCCAGTTCTCCAATAATAAGTGCTCTACCATCAGAAGTATAGCCCCTATCGAACCGCCGAGTCAAGGTCAACCGCCGCGGGAATCGCCGATCATGCGAATTTTCTCCGGCAGCACCGGCCACCCCGCGTTCGGGACGGGTAAACTGCACGGAGAAGCGGCGACGGCCCGGATTTGTCCGGCCGCGGCTGGGGGGTGCAAAATGGCCGAACATGGGGGGCGCGGACATGTCGCATGGCGGGAATGGTCGGCGGACGCCTTCGCGGAGGCGCGCGACCAGGGCAAGCTGGTCCTTCTCGATATCGGCGCCGTCTGGTGTCACTGGTGCCACGTGATGGACGACGGGATCCCCGGCGACGACCTGCACACCGGCACCTACTCCGACCCGGAGGTGCAGCGGTTGATCGCCGAGCGCTTCGTCCCGGTCAAGGTCGACAACGACCGCCGGCCCGACATCAACGCCAGATACAACATGGGCGGGTGGCCGACAACCGCGTTCCTGACTCCGGACGGCACTCTTCTCTACGGGGAGACCTATGTGCCTCCGTTCCGCATGAAAGAGCTGCTGGCCTATGTCTCCGACCTGTACCGGGATCAGACGAACGATTTGGAGTCCCGAACCGAGGAAATGCAGGCTCACAGGATGGCGGCGGGTGCCGCCATCCAGCCGGCGGCGGACCTCGATCCGGACACGGTGAAATCGGTCGTCGCCGCGATCGTCGACAACTTCGACCCGCTGCACGGCGGATTCGGCCGTGCGCCAAAATTCCCCCACCCGGCCGTCCTGTCCTTCGCCGTGGAGCAGTACGCGTCAACCGGCGACATGACGCTCCGCACGGTGCTTCAGAAGACGCTGCGCGGGATGGATTCGGGCGGGATGTACGACCGGTATGCCGGCGGGTTCTTCCGCTACAGCACCACCCGCGACTGGAGCATCCCCCATTACGAGAAAATGCTTGAGGACAACGCCAGGCTGACGGCCGCGTACGCGCTGGCCTGGGCGACCCTCGGCGACGAGACGTCGCTGGCCACGGTCCGCTCGGCCCACGCGTGGCTCCTGCGCGACATGCTCGATCCGGACACGGGCGCCTTCGCGGGCAGCCAGGACGCCGACGCGGAGGAACATTATTACGGCCACACGCTCGAAATCCGCGCGACCCTGCCGACGCCGTTCATCGACCGGACCGTTTACGCGGACTGGAATGCGCTGATGGTCTCATCGCTCGCGACCCGCTTTATGCTGACCGGCGAGCCGGACATTCTGGACGCCGCGTGCCGGACGTTCGCGTTTATCGAGTCCGCCATGACCACCGCCGGGGGAGCGGACGGGCGGCTCACGCTCGCGCATTATTACCTGGACGGCCGCCCTCAAGGCGGGCCCGGCCTCATTGCCGACCTGGTCGCCTTCGCGGCCGCCGGATGCGACCTGCATGAAGCCACCGGCGACCCTCACTTCCTGAACAGCGCGGAGGCCGTCGCCAGCGAGTTGCTGGCCACGCTCGAGGACCCCGACGGCGGGGGATTCTTCGATCTGGCTGCGTCCGCGGAGAACATCGGCGAGCTCGCGCAGCCGCGCAAGGAGCTGGAGGACAACGCCGAGGCCGCCCTGATGCTCCTGCGCCTGGCGGCCCTCACCGGCAAAGCCGGTTATCGCCAGGCGGCCGAGCGCGCACTGCGCTGTTTCGCGCCGTCGTACACGCGTTACGGCTATTTCGCGGCCGTCTATGCACGCGCGATCGCCGCGCTAACGGGTCCCGGTCTGCAAATCGTCGTGGTCGGTGTTCCGGGCCGCGCGGACACTGTCGAACTGCAGCGGGTCGGCTGGAAGGTCGTGTCGGCCGGCAAGACGGTCCGTACCGTTGCGGATTCCCCGGACTATTCGCGAGCGGCGGACGGCTCCGCGGTCGCCTATGTCTGCCTGCGTGACGTCTGCCTGGCCCCCGCGTCGACGCCCGTCGAGCTTCGCGAACGTCTCTTCCAGGCGCTTTCCGGGCAGGATTAGCGGCCGATCTGTGGACATAATGGACATGACGGACGGCTTCGGCCCCGCGGCGCCGGCCCGGTACCTACGAAGGCCGATGTCGTAGTTTAGCGTTTTATCCACCGGGACGATCGGGGCACGTGGACGCCGGTAGGTTGGATGTGCCATACTTGGTCATGAATATGATCACACGAAACCGGACGGCGATTGCCCTGCTGGCACTTGTCGCCACTACCGTCTCGCCCGCGCTCGCCGACGACCGCAAGGCGGCCCTTCCGCTCGTCCAGAAGATGCTGAACCAAATTGACAACTCCACGTCGATGTACTTGCACGCCATCGCACGGACGACCGTTCAGCAGCAACCGGCCGCGGGGTCGACGATGGATATGCTGGCCGAATGGCAAAAGCCGAATCTGTCGAGGATCGTCGCCAAGTCAACCGCCGGTAATGCCACCATGCCGACGATGACAATGGTTGCCGACGGCAAGACCATCTGGCAAGTGGGGGCCGACGGCGCCGTTAGATCCGTCGCCGCGGCTCCGGGTGCGGGAGCCGCGCGGATGGTAACGCGGCTGATACGGTCACTGCTCACCGGCAATGGAAGCCGCGATTTCGGCGCCGACGAGACCGTGACATTGCGGGCCGGCAAGTGGAACCATCAGATATGCCGGATCGTCGACGTGTCGCTCGCTGGAGCAAATTCGCCGCAAGTCGATCTGTATCTCGGGACGGACGGCCTTCCAAAACGGCTCGTTGTGGCGCGAACGTCGCCCCCGATTACTATCGACATCTCCGTATCGAGCCTGCGGCTGAACGCCGCGCTTCCGGCATCCGATTTCGTGTTCCATCTGCCGCCCGGCGCGCATTACCCGGGTCAAAACTTCGACGCGCAGTCTAAAGCGCTCTTGCAGGCAGCCGACGCGGCCATGGCCGCCAACCAGGCACTCACGGCAACTGTGACATGCACTACGAATATGACTCAAAACAGCGGGCAGGCATCGACGGTCGTCAGGACACAGGCAGATGTTGCCCTGATGCGCCCGAATTACGCACTTGTTGAAGATTACCAGCTCATACCCAACACAACGGGAGCAGCTCCCACTCGCAAGCATGTTGGCACGCAGGCATCCGACGGATCCACGACATGGGACGTCGACCAGCAGGACCACTACGGCGCGGCCAAGACCGCCGCCGACGGCTCGAACTTGCCCCTCTCGAACAGCATTTACTTCTTCGGGTATTTCAATCAGAGCGAGCGGATCTACACCACCCTCGAGGCGGACTATGCCG
>JBKQWH010000471.1:0-6470 GCA_052139635.1 Capsulimonadaceae bacterium | reverse complement strand
TCTCCGCGCTTCAGACCAATGCGTGGAATACACTCACGGTCACTGTCCCGGGGAACGCGGCCACGCCGCTCTATAGCCTGGGCGTCCAATTCGCCACGAGCGCCGCCTGGACAGGAACATGCTATGTCGACTCCATCAACTGGAGCGTCTCCGCACCCGCAGCCCCGACAGACCTTATCGCCGGCGGGGCCTCCGGCGAAGTGGCCCTCGGCTGGGACGTCAGCCCGGTTGCCACGTCGTACAATGTGCTGCGATCCACGTCCGCCTCGGGACCGTTCGCGACCCTCGGGACCTCGACGATCAATAACTACGCGGACCTGACCGTCACCAACGGGAGCACATACTATTACGAAGTCACGGCGGTCAATTCAGCGTCGACCAGCGCTCCCTCGAACGTCGCAAGCGCGACTCCCGTCGCGGACATTTCCGACGACAGCCCGTACAACTTCGAGGGGTCGGCGCAGGGGTGGACATCGAGTGGGGGAATGATCACCGGCGCGGCGAGTTCACCGGCCGAAGCTTACCTCGGCGCCGCGTCGCTTGCCGTGACGATTAACGGCGGCGGGGCCGACAGCCAGACCGTGTCGGTGTCGACTCCGGCCACGCCGGCCGGCGACATCGTGACGTATCATGTCTGGATCCCGTCAGGAAGCGCCATCTCGTTCATCCAGCCATTCGTGCTCCAAAACGGGTCGGGCAACTGGCTCTGGACGGGAAATACGGTCGGAATCGCCCAACTGCAGACCAATGCGTGGAACACGGTCACGGTTGATGTGCCGGCCAACGCAGCCACTCCGCTCTACAGTCTCGGAGTTCAGTTTGCGACGAGCGCGGCGTGGTCCGGCACATGCTATGTCGATTCGATCACCTGGAGCTCCATACCGCCTCCGACAGGGCTGACTGCCGTGGCCGCAAATGAACAGGTTGCCCTGTCCTGGACCGCCAGTACGGGAGCAACGTCCTATGATGTCTACCGCTCCACGACAAGCAGCGGCGAGGGCTTGACCAGCATCGGCACGACCACCGGCACGACCTACACGGACACAGGACTGACCAACGGCGTCACCTATTTCTACTCTGTCGCGGCAGTCACGAGCGCCGGCACATCTGCCCTGTCAAACGAGGCGTCGGCCACGCCGGGGCTGCTGCCTATGCCGCCGACCGGCCTGACGGCGACCGCCGGCAACCTGGAGGTTGCGCTGGCCTGGACCGCGGGCGCCGGGGCGACGTCGTACAATATCTACCGCGCCACGGCAAGCAGCGCCGAGGGCTCGACGCCGGTCGGGATGGCCACCGGGACGTCTTACAGCGACACGGGCCTGAGTAACGGTGTTGCGTACTTCTACAAAGTCGCTTCCGTGAACAGTACTGGGACGTCGCCACAGTCGACAGAAGCATCGGCAACGCCGGAGCCGCCGATCCCGGCAGTTCCCGTTGTGACTGCCACGGCGCTGGACGCGCAGGTCGACCTGACGTGGACCGCGGACCCTGACGCGACGTCCTATAACATATACCGATCCACGAAGAGCGGTGCCGAGGGCGCCACACCCATCGGGACCGCCGCACCGGACGGATATGTCGACACCGGCCTGACAAACGGCGTTACGTACTTCTACGAGGCCACCGCCGTCAATAGCGCCGGGACGTCCGCGCTGTCCAGCGAGGTTTCGGCCGTACCGGAGCCCCCAATACACGTCCAGTGGTCCGAAGCCGGCGGTGCTCTCTCGATCTGGAACTACTACCCGTTGTCGGGGGCATTCATTCAGAACACGTACGGGCCCTTTGCCGCCTGGACCCCACAGAGCATTGCCGACGGCCCGGACGGGTTGACACGGGTTCTCTGGGTGAACACCAGCGGCGCGGCATCGATCTGGAGCGTCGACAACACGACCGGCGCTCTCACACAGTACACGTTCGGACCGTACCCCGGATGGATTGCAACCGGTCTGACTGTTGCGCCGGACAATACCACCCACGTGCTGTGGTGGAGCAGCAAGGGCCAGGCCGACATCTGGAACTATAACACCGGGACAGGAGGCTACACGCAGCACAGCTTCGGGCCCTTCGCGCACTGGTCGGCAAACGCCATTGCCGACGGCCCGGACGGCCTCACTCGACTGCTCTGGATGAACTCCGGCGGGACAGCGTCTCTTTGGAGCGTAAACGGCACGACTGGCGCCTTTACCCAGTACTCTTACGGGCCGTACCCGAGCTGGGGTGCCTTCGCGATGTCGGTCAATGCCGACAACACCACCCACGTGCTGTGGACCAATCCCTCCGGCGCCGCGTCCCTCTGGGCCGTGAGCCCGACCACCGGTTCGTTCGGGGAGTACACGTATGGCCCCTATCCGGGGACCGGCCCCGTTGCCGATTGGAACGCGGTGTCCCTTACCGACGGTCCCGACGGGGATACGCAGGTCCTCTGGGACAGCAAGGGAGCCGCCGCATCGATCTGGGATGTAAACGATTCCACCGGCGAGTACCTGGAGTACACCTTTGGGCCATACGCCGACTGGACGGCCGCGGCGCTGAGCTCTACTCCGTAGTGCGAGGAGATCGGCAGACTCGCAGACACTAGCGCACCGGCCCCGACCGCATCCAGCGGGCGGGGCTGCGTGCAGCCGGAACGAAGATCGATACGCGATACGTCTACTACTACTAGCGAGGCTCTGCCTCAGACCGACAAGCTTTATGGACATATGGACATATGGACGCGATGGACGCGATGGACGCGATGGACACGGAGGAAGACAGGCACGGAGGCCTGTCCCACGATAGGAACTATCCACGTGTCGCAAACTTAACTCACGGACAACAAGTTCGGAGACTCATGGAATCTAGCCCGGATTGTGCATGTCCTGTCGCAGGCGTACCTGCCTGTGTTCGCTCGCTCCGCTTGCGTGATGCAGGCGGGGCTGGCGACGGAGGACAGACGGGGGAAAACGGGTTAGCGAAAAAAATGCCGCGGCTTGCGCCGCGGCGAAGATTTGGGGATGAGCATTGGGGATGAGCTCGATCGCTCCCATGTGCCGACATCTATAGTACCGGACCGTCGATTAAGGACGAGTTAAGGGAAGAATAATTCTTCGTTAAGACAGGCGGCCGGGTTTGTTAACAATTTTTAATCGTTTGTTATCGGTTGCTTAATGCGAGTTTCGCCGGATGGCGTGTACAATGTAAGAGTTAATGCATCGGGGACCTTGACGAAATGCACGGTTGTCCGAAATCGTAAGATTGGCGTTTACTTCGGTTGTAATACCGCTCATCCTCATCGACGGGAGTGCGTACACATATCGGTGCCTTGCCGAAGCGCAGCATGAGCCGGATCATCCAGCGGGAATCGATCAGGCGCTCGGCATGTTTTCTGTTTATGGCGTGAGAATTTCGGGTAAGAATCGCCGGCAAGTCAGGCATGTCGAACCGACAATTCGAGTTTAGTTTCCAAACCAGGCGACGGCGGAACAGAGGAAGACCTCGTTTCCGCGCGCTATATGGCCGTGTCCGAAGTATTCATGTAAATACGCACGCCTGGCAGTGAGGCAACAGGTCGATTGCAAATGCGCGGAAAGGTGGAAGACATGGTGGACACTCAGTATGAAGACCTCGAGGCAAGGACAGTCATCGGCAGTACGCTGTCGTATCAGCAAAACTCCTATCACCTGACCAACCAGACGAACGCCGGCGACAGCGCCGAGTATCCGGTCATCACGGATGCGACACTCTCCGATTTGAAGGTCATCCAGTGGTTTGCGGACGGTACATTCCGCGAAATCGGCCTGATCGACATTGATGGGACGCCGCTCGACGTTCTCGAGAGCGGCACGGTCTACCTCGAAAGTGTGCAGAACGCGCCTCAGTACCCATGGCCGATTGAGGCTGTCACGGTGAGCGGGGCGATCCACCCGGCCACACTGGAAGTTCGTCACAATGAAACGGAGCCCGCTCGGGTAGTCCGCGTCGCCCCACGGTTCTGGATCGATATCGTCGATCCAGCCCCCGGTCACTTCATCGCCCTCACCGTTGGCGACCGCGAAGGCAACCGCTATACGGTCGGCACCTTCGGCATCGGGATTTACCCATAGGCGCCGTGAGCGCTCCGGACTAGACCCTACTGACCCGCGAGGTGCGCTTCCCGGGCAATGGCTCTTGGAAATACGATGGTCTCTTCCGCGGTGGAACAATCCGTGAGGTTGGACTCCAGCTTTGCGACCGCTTCCATGACAGCGGATGCCGCTTGAGCGGCCGGGCAGTCGGGCGACGGGAGATCGCACGCGCGCGCTGCATAAGCCGCGGCGGCGCGGCGCAGGCATTCCATCGCTTCGGCAATGGAACGGTGTTCGCAGATCATCACACCGATCGGCCGTCCAATCGACTTGCAATGGAAAACGTCGAGGCGTTCGGCCCCGTCCAGAGACTTGATCAACTGCAGGACGATCTTGTCCTCCTGGTCGATGTGCTGCTGAAGCCGGTCACAGAAGATATCGAAGGCAGCCAGAAGGTCACGGTGTTCGCCGGCGGCCGCTCCGATGGGCGCCGCAAGAATATGCGCCCGAATTTCGGGCATCGATCGCTGGACCATCGACCGGTGGCACTCCACCAGCCTGTCCACCAGAGCGCTCAAGCCCTCATCGCCGATTAAGTCCGCATCCGGCACGTCCTCGTTCCTATCCTCCTGCCCTGCAAAGTCGTGGACGAACGGAAAGACGGCTGCGATACGCGCCAGCCGCCTTCCTACCGTTAAAATACCCACAGAAGCAATGTCAGTCGCCGGATCAACGCGGGGTCGGTCGACGTTGAACCGATTGCCTGACAATTTGATTATCCCAGATTGAGGGCCGCCTGTTATCCCCAAAACGGCGTATTCGGATGGCGGAGTGCGAAAAAGCGCAGTCGCAATCGCGTTAGTATCCGCGAAGGCGGATGTCGTCGTTTAGCCGCGGTTTCAACCGCCGGGACCTCGCGACGGCACCCTGACCGTCACCGGCCCCCTGAAACGAGGTCTTGCACGCGCGCTCACCTGCGTAGACCGAACGTGCCAGCCGAGTGAATGAGCCTCAATATTGCGGTCCGGTCCAACAAATTTGGCAGCAAAGGAGACATCCGCAATTTTCCATATTAAAACGGTCGCCTAATCTGGAATACTCCAATGAGCGGTAATAAGTGCAATCGAACGCTTTTGTGCGGCAGCAGATGCACACACGGGCTGGTGCGGCGTAATCGACCATGTACCGGTACTAAAGCCCCGCCGCACGGAACGCGGCGCTGACAATCTCCTGGGCCTCCGCCTGGATTTGCCGAAGATGGCCGGCGCCAAGAAACGACTCGGCGTAGATCTTGTAGATTTGCTCCGTGCCCGACGGGCGGGCGGCGAACCAACCGTTCTGGGTAACAACCTTGAGGCCCCCGATCGCCTCACCGTTGCCGGGGGCAGCGGTCAGCGTATCGGTGATCTTTTCTCCGGCCAGGGTATCGGCCGTGATCTGTGACGGCGTCAGCTTTTTTAGCACGCCCTGCTGCCCAATGCTGGCCGGAGCATCCATGCGCTGGTAGACCGGGCTACCGAACCGGGACTCGAGGTCGCGATAGTGTTCTCCGGGATCGCGGCCGGTCCGTGCCGTAATTTCGGCTGCCAGTAAGTCGAGGATAATGCCGTCCTTGTCCGTTGTCCAGACGGACCCGTCCTTTCGCAGGAACGACGCGCCGGCGCTTTCTTCGCCGCCGAAGCCAAACGAACCGTCGAGCAGGCCGTCGACAAACCACTTGAAGCCGACCGGAACCTCGGCGACACGGCGGCCGACCGATGCGGCAACGCGGTCGATCATGGAACTGGACACGAGGGTCTTGCCAACGGCCGCATCCGGGCGCCAGTGCGGCCTGTTTTGAAACAGGTAGGACACGGCGACCGCCAGATAATGGTTAGGGTTCATCAAGCCCGCGGAGCGGGTAACAATACCGTGGCGGTCGAAGTCGGGATCGTTTCCAAAGGCGATGTCGAAGCTGTCCTTCAGGCCAATCAGGCTCGCCATTGCATAGGGCGACGAGCAGTCCATCCGGATCTTGCCGTCCTTGTCAACTGTCATAAACGAGAAGGTAGGGTCTACGCGTGGGTTGACGACTTCAATATTGAGGTTGTATCGGGAGGCAATCGGCTCCCAATACGCGACACCCGCCCCGCCCATCGGATCGGCCCCGATTTTGAGGCCGGAACGCGAAACCGCTTCGAGGTCGATGATCGTGCCGAGATCCTCGACATACGGTGTGACGAAGTCGTGCGAGTGCGTGGTCTCCGCCTGCAAGGCGCGCGCAAGTGGAAAGCGCTGCACGCCTTTAAGTCCGCCGGCGAGCAGCTCGTTAGCACGGACCTGAATCGCCGTTGTCGTTTCGATATCCGCCGGCCCTCCGGAAGGCGGATTGTACTTGAAGCCTCCATCGGCAGGCGGATTGTGCGAGGGAGTGATGACGATACCGTC
>JBKQWH010000470.1:0-6428 GCA_052139635.1 Capsulimonadaceae bacterium | reverse complement strand
CCGGCTCAAGTTTCCGGCGATCGCCACTTGTGAGCTGATTGAGAACGTTGTGCAAACCTTCGGTACAATCGGCCTCGCGGCGCTCGGCTGTGGTCCGTGGTCGCTAGCCGCCGGCCTTCTCATTCGCGGCATTGTCGGTTTGATATGCGTTTGGACCGCTTCACCGTGGCGCCCAGTCGGCCGTGTAAAGTTCGAAATTGCTGGAAAGTTGGTCCAGTTCGGGTTGCCTTTCCAGCTCAATGGACTGATTCCCGGTCTTGCGTCCGGGTGGATACCGATACTGGTTAGCCGGTTCCTGGGGCCGGTCGCGTTCGGGCTGGTTGGCTGGTCGATCCAAATCTCGTCGATCCCAATGATGCTCGGAACTGTTCTGAATCGAGTCGCTTTTCCTGCCTATAGCCGGCTGCAGGAAGATCGGCAACTCCTCGGCGGCTACGTGACAACAAGCGTTCGGCGAATGAACGCGGCTCTGTGGATTGCGGCGGCGCTCATGGTTATCCTGTGTCCGCTCCTCATTCCATTAGTATTCGGGATTCGGTGGGCTCCGGCTGTCCCACTTGTCCAATGGTTCACTATTGAAACAGTTCCGCTCATATTGACCGGCCTGCTGGCATCGTCACAAAATGCCGCGGGAAGAGCGAAAGAACGCTTGATCGTCACAGTGATTGTCGGGCTCGCTCGATGGGGAGCCGGAATTGCAATCGTACGGCATCTTGAATCGGCCGGCATTCATAAGGATGGCGGCCTCGTATTGATCGGCATCGCAAACGTCATCGTCAGCAGCGTGGACTTGTTCGTAACGGCCTCTCTCGTGACGCGACAAAACCCGCACACGAGCCGGCTGGTCCCGGAAATCGTCGCGTCCTGGATCCGCATGGGTGGAACGCTCGTTCTGGCAATTTGGGCTGGACATATCGTTGGCCAACAGAACAAATGGTTTGAACCGTTGAGCACGCTCGGGATTATGCTGGTATTGAACGCCATCTGGGAGGCAGCTCCGCGGGGCAAATACTTGACGGTTGAGCTCAGTCGGCTTGCATCATCTTTGGGCACGATGCGCACTGATACCGAAGGTTGAAAAATGGATGTACCGTCACCCGATGTGACAGTATCAATCGTCTACAGCGGCAAAACGGACATGATGCGCGATTGCCTGAGATCGCTGTTCGACTCGACGTCAGTGCTGGCCATTGACGTTTGGATCATTGACAATACCGTGGGCTGTGGCCGCGGTCGTGCAGAGCTCCAGGAGGAGTATTCGCAAGTGCACTGGATAGTCAACACAGAGGTCAAGGGGTTTTCGGAGAATCATAACCAGGTTCTGCGGATCGCGCATGGACGCCACGCCTGCATTCTGAACGACGACACTCTGATCCACTCCGGCGCGATAGATCGGCTCATTGCCTACCTCGATGAACATCCCGACGTCGGAATGGTGGGCCCGCGCCTGTTGAACACGGACGGGACGCAGCAGAACTGCACGTTCAAGCATTTGACGGTCATGTCGGAGTTCCTCGGGATACTGTTTCTGCCGGGACCACTCAACGATTGGAAAACAATTGGTATTGATCCCGCTCAACGGTCCGAAACGCCGCAAGCCGTCGATTGGGTACTGGGCGCATGCATCATTGTTCGCGGCTCGACGTTAGCCCAAATCGGCTATTTAGACAGCGATCTCTCTCCTGTCGTCAACACGGAAGAGGAGGATTGGTGCTACCGCGCGACGGAGGCTGGCTGGAAGGTGGTTCACGTCCCAAGCGCGGTGCTTACTCACCATGGCGGTCAAACGATCGGGGCAATGAAAGTTGGACGCGACGCAATCCGAATTGAGCTTTATAGAACCAGAATCGCCTTCGTGCGAAAGCACTATGGGGTCGGGAAGGCGGCGCTTCTCAGGTTTGTCTATGTGGTAACGTTTCCGTGGAACGCGGCGATGCTCACTCAATCGGTATTGCGGCGAAGGCTTACCGGAGTGCAGTACCGGAGTTATCTTGCTACTCTCTGCGGCACGGCGATGATGAGCCTGTTCCATGTACGGGAGTGCGCCATCCCCGGCCGAAGTCGCAGGAAATCTGCTTAGGCTTAGTTAGCCTGTTACGAACCGGAATTCGACGAAAGACACGCCCACACATGGATAACGCGGCGATACTAGAGAAGGCGGACGGCATCTGTTCGACCCAAAACTCGCCTGGGACACCGGACCGGCGGCTCAACATTTTCGTGCACCGGGCGTCCGAATGCCTGACCGATCACGAGTCGCACGGTGACGGCTTAATCTGCTACTCGTTGCTGAGTGGACTGGTGGCGCGAGGCCATGTCGTACACGCTTATTCCGACAGAATAGCCATCAACGCGTCGTTAACGGGATTGAATACGTATTCGGAGCGCAGGCGGATTCCGGCGAACTCCCTGGTTCCGTGGGAACACGGCATGCGGGCTGACCGTCTGCTCAAGTCACTGATAAGCGAGGGAAAAATCGATATTGTATGGCGCATGCATCCGTATGGAAATGGATGCCCCATGCCTCCACTCACTCACGGGATTCCCCTCGTTGTTGGCCCCCTATTCTATCAGTGGCCCAACGCTCAGATCGCTGCGTCAGAGCGAATGGCCAGCAGGCCGCGTTTTGGCGTCAGCATTTATCCATTCCTGTTGCGGTCCGCGAAGCGGGGCTGGCACAATACACTTCATCAGGCTCGGGTTATCATTTGTGCGACAGAGATGCACGCGGGTTCAGTAGCCAGTAGCTATCCCAACGCTCGTGTGGTCGCGGTTCCGGTGATTGTGGACGCGCCCGAGGAGATCATGAGAACCGAACGTGATCCGTTTGACGCTACTCGGGCCGTACGTTTGCTGTTTGTAGGAAACCTTGTCGCACAAAAGAATCCGCTTGTTTTCTGTCGAATCATGGCGCGCCTGAGGACGTTGGGAGTTAGCGCGGATGCGATTATCCTCGGGGATGGGCCCGATCGACTTCAGATTGAGGAATTCTGCCGAGCGGAAGCGCTCACTCAACAGATAAGGATCATCGGTAAGGTTCCGAACGCGGACGTATTCCGGTACATGCGACAGTCCGATATTCTCGTGTCGACCTCGAACGGCGAGCCTTATGGACGAAATATCGTCGAGGCAATGGTGATGGGCACGATTCCGATTTGCCATCGTTCGGGAGGACCGGCCGAAATCGTAAGAGACGGTGTGAACGGATTGCTGATCGACGAACTTGATCCCGACGCTTATGCGACGGGTATCAGCACCCTGGCACGGGATGCCGCTCGGATGCGCGCGCTCTCCACAGCCGCTTCCGAAAAGGTGAAGGAGTGGTCTAGCCGGTTGATAATCGATCGGCTCGAATCCGTCTTAATAGAAACCGCGAAGAGGGTCTAGCCATGCTGGGCAAGGTGAAATTCGGCGACGTCGGGCAAGGTCGATACAACAACTTCGACTTTCTGCGTTTCTTCTTCGCCACATCGGTCATATTCTCGCACTCGTTCGCGTTTCTCTACAATCATACGATGGCGGCATATGATCCACTGCTCAAATTGACCAATCAAACGGCGTTCGGCGGCGGGGCTGTAGACTCGTTCTTCCTCATTAGCGGATTTCTCGTCGCGCAGAGCTGGAGCTACTCACCACATCTTGGAGATTTCGCGCGCAAGCGTGCTTTACGCATTCTGCCGGGGCTAATCGTCGTCCTGGCCTTCTGTGTGTTCGTGGTGGGTCCTCTGGCGGTTCATAACCGAGGAGCATATTTCCACAACCCGGCGTCCTACCGCTACCTTGGCTTAATGTTTACGAAGGATCTGGAAACCAGTGATCGGCTACCCGGAGTGTTCGTCCACAATCCGGAGGAGAACCGCGTCGATGGATCGTTGTGGACCATCCGCTACGAGATGCTCTGCTACGTCATGGTCGCCCTGATCGGCCTCGCGGCCCTCAAGACGCGTGCGTGGCTAACGACCGCGGTGTTCGCGACCACCATGGGCGGCCTCATGCTCCCGTGGGTGAACCTTGCATTCGGGGGCAAAGTGCATAACCTCCTGCATCTGGTGGCTTACTTTACGGTGGGCATGCTATTCTTTGAGCTCCGTAAGCGTATCCCATATTCCGGAGTGCTGTTTGCGCTGTCCATCGCGCTCCTTGTCGTCGCCTGTCACTTCGGCGTACTGGCCATCGTCATGCCCGTGCTCTGGGGGTACGCCCTTTTCTACATGGCGTTTTCTAAAGCTCTGCCGCTGCAGCGATGGGGCCGATTCGGTGACTTCTCTTACGGGTTGTACCTGTACGCATGCCCGATTGGTCAGCTTCTCGTAACGTATTATCGATCGAGTTTCAATGCATACTCCCTTTTTGCGGCAACGTTCGGCATTACATTGGCATTAGCCATAATGAGCTGGCATCTGGTCGAGCATCCATTTCTCAAGCTCAAGCGAAAGACCGCCACGGATAATCCAAGAAAAGAGGAACTGGCGGACGCTCCGACGCCTCGTCTCGACATCGGTCCGAAGGACGGCTCTCCCGGCCCCGAAATGGCGGTAATTCCATGAAGATACTGTTTTGCGGTCAAGCGGCCATGGTTAAGGAACTGGGAGCGTCCAAGGTACTCATTGAGCTTGCCGAAGAGCTGACTCTGATCGGATGGGAGTGCAAGCTTCTCGCGCCGGCAGATCTAACCCAATTGGGGCAGGGGCAGACACTCCGCCAGGCCTACCCGGAAGCGCTTCGTGATTATCTCGTCAAGCACGCGGAGGAATTCGATGTGATCGACTACGATCACGAATACCTGCCGTTTCCGCGTTCAGTATTCAGCGCGAGACCGCTATTCGTCGCCCGATCCGTATTGCTGACACTTCACCTCGCCTCAATACCAATACCGACCGGAAACACGTTGCGATCGCGAATAGGACAGTTGGTGAGAGGGAGGTCGCGCTCCGGCGAGATCTCACGGCGTGTCTGCCAGACCCGGACAACGGTCGAGCAGGCGGATCTGGTCAACGTGAGCAACTGGGATGACAGGGACGAGCTCGTTCGGCGCGGGATACCGGAAGACAAGATCGTCGTGATTCCGTACGGGATTAGCCGCCGCCGCCGCCCCCTCTTCGATGCCGTATCAAGCGAGGTGAGGATCCAACCGCGGGTCGCTTTCGTCGGCACCTTCGACTACCGAAAGGGCGCTCGGGAGTTTCCGTCGATTGTACGCGATATCGTCGAGCAGGTTCCCGATGTGCGGTTCAGGCTTCTCGGAACAAGCGGTATGTTTGCGACCGCCGAACAGGTGCTCGCGCACTTTCCAAGCGCCCTGGCGCCTCGTATTGAAGTTATTCCGCGGTACAAGGCCGACGAACTACCCTCGCTTCTCGCGGAGTGCTCTCTCGGAATCTTCCCCACCTACATGGAAGGCATGCCCTTCGGCGTACTGGAAATGCTCGCCTCCAGCTTGCCGGTGTTCGCTTACGATTCGCCGGGGCCATCAATGATGCTGCCGCGTGACTACCTCGTCCCGCGCGGGGACAGTCATGCCCTGGCGGCGAGAACAGCGACGCTCTTGAATGACACGCCTCGCCTCGCTGCGGCGCGGATTAGCGCGAAGGAACGGTCTCAGGAATTCACGTGGGAAGCAAGCGCACGGCAAACCGACGATCTTTATCGAAAGCTCGTTGCGACGAGGAACGTAAAATGAAGATAGCCATTGTATCACCTGCACTCCCGCCCAGCCTCGATGGGATAGGAGACCATTCTTCGTTCCTGGCGACAGAGATCGCGCGGCGCGATGACGTGTTGATTCTGACGGCTCAGCGGGATTCGCGTCCGCTCGACGGAGTCGCGATTAAGACGGTATTCTCGACACGAGAACCGCGTTCGGTCTCGGCGATACTTCCGGCAGTCGAAGCCTGGCGGCCGGATTGGATGATTGTTCAGTACCAGCCGTTCGCATACGGCCGGTGGGGCTTTAATCCTTATCTGCCGCTCGTCGTGCGAACGATCCGAAAACGCTTGCCCGATGTCCGAATTGCGTTGATGATGCATGAGCCCTACGTTCCGATAACCTGCTGGCAGTTCGCGTTGATGACGACGTGGCAGCGGTGGCAGTTATGGATGCTCGGTCGGCATTCGAATCACGTGTTTTGTTCGATCGATCACTGGGCGGACAAGTTCAGCGCATGGTTTCCAGGAACGCCGGTCACGCACTTGCCGGTTGGCTCCAACATCGACCGCCTGCCGATGACGCGTGATGAGGCACGGGCGCGCCTGGAAATCGCCAAGGATACGCTCGTTGTTGGCATATTCGGTACGGTACACGTATCCCGATTGCTTAATCATCCGCGAATTGTCGCCGAGGAGGCAATCAAAGCCGGCCGGAAGGTGGTCGCACTGTATATCGGACCTAACCGAGAACGGGTCGCGGCGTCGTTGAAGGATATTCCATT
>JBKQWH010000469.1:0-4270 GCA_052139635.1 Capsulimonadaceae bacterium | reverse complement strand
CTAGGGCCATGGGAAAAAATAGCGCCGGAATTCAGGTCAAACGTCTGGCCTTGCAGTTTCAAATATCCAGAGCCATGCACAACGTTTTCAATGGAATGATGCGGTAAAGTACAGCGATGGGACCCATCCGCGCGGAGGGCGCGCGAACTCATCCGGCTTGATCAGGGCCAATCGGCGATCCAGATTCTTTCGCGCCAGGTTGCTTGTTCGCATAGAGTCCCCCGTTCGCAGACAACTAAAAATAACATATACGTTATAATTTATCAACTTTATTATAACAGCTAAACCTAGTGTTTTTGCTTTTCGGTGGAATTCAGACCGGGGAAGCGAGAACAGCGCTAAGCACCAGTACACATCAAATCAAAAAACACCGTACCGACGCGACGTGCAAATCTGCGGGAGCGGCGGCTGGACTTGAACCAACAACCTCCGGCTTATGCCCGACGAACGCAAAGGAGCCGTGATCCTCATCGCACGTCCCACGCCGCCGACGCTTCCGCGGTCTTGAGGGTGGTCATCACGATGTCGTCGAGGTCCGCATCGTCCTCGAGGGCGACCTGGATGGACTCGCAGCCGCACCCGAGGCCGGAGTTGCATATTCGGGGGGTAATCGTAGAGGGTAAATGATGGCCAACCTCACCCTAATGCCTTTACGAGCGCCGCCGCCTCCATGCTCGCCGTTGAGCGTTAGCGACGCATACGGTATACTGACAGCATGGGGAACCCTGGCGAGCATTCAACGCAGGCGGCACAGACGCGCCGCATTGTGATCGCGATGGCGGCGAAGCGCTCCAGCCGCGGTTCCGGGAGTTCCACGGAGTTTCTCGTCTCAAGGACCAATCGAATGCGCTTTCCCATTCTGAATTCCACGCTTGTACCGAAGTTGTGGGCCGCTGTCGGTGCGGCGGCGACACGCCTCTATATGCCGGAGAGGATGACAAATGACCTTGACATTCTCATACGACCCGAGGATTCCCGCGAGGTGCGCGCAAAATTGGCTCAGGTCGGCGCTACGTATCAGGGCGA
Organism: Capsulimonadaceae bacterium; assembly: GCA_052139635.1. Classification (GTDB taxonomy): domain Bacteria; phylum Armatimonadota; class Armatimonadia; order Armatimonadales; family Capsulimonadaceae; genus JBKQWH01. The sequence continues at coordinate 3,244 of JBKQWH010000469.1, read as the reverse complement.
ACTTAGCATTGGCGGCAGTTCGTGGCGGCTTGCCGATGGATTTCCGCTTGATGTTATCGAAGGTCGTGGAGGCTGGGTGGAAGAGGCGCTCGTCGCAGCTCAATCAAATCTCGACGGGCAGGATATGCCGATATTGCCGATGCGCTTTCTTGTGTTGATGAAGTTTGAAGCCGGACGTGTCCAGGACGTGGCCGATGTCACACGGATGGTCGGACAAGCAGGGGCGGCCGACCTTGCCGGCGTGCGTCAAACCTTCGAGAAATGGCTGCCGGAGGATCGTGATGATCTGGAAAGCCTCATCATGCTCGGTCAACTGGAGATGAAGTAGCAGCCACGGACGCGCGGAGTTTCTGTGCGACCGCATCATTGGCCATTGCCCCCGCGTGCCGCCGGCGGGTGGCGTCGACGACACTCTCGCCGCCGCTCCACCAGCGCCGGAAGAGCCAGCCGACGACCCCGACTCGATCCGGAAAGTCCTCGACGTCGTGCCCGGCCTGACCGCGGGCGACGACGCCGGAGACAGGGACGAGCAAGCGCACGTGTCTGCTTCGGGCCAAATCCGGCCGGAATCGGTCAGCATATCGGCCGCACAGGTGAGACGGGCGCATCGAGGGAAACAGGTTAACGGGAACCCGAAGACGCGAGGGGCGTCGATGACAGGTTTGGGCGATTCACCGAACTGCGATGCCCATCACTCGGCGGCGATCTCCAAAAATCCCATTGCCCTCTTTCCGTCTTTTCCGCGGTGAAACTTCCTGATTCCGAACGCCCGAAGTCCGAAACATATGTTCCTATTATCGGGTATAATGCCGCTACGGGCGCAAGCACCGCACACGCCCGTCCGGCGGCCGACCGCCGAGCAAATTGTACATTGTCAACTGCATACAATCTGAATTCAGCAAGCCGTACCGGCCACGTGCTTCGCTCGCTCCCGACTGCCAATCCCTGTGCCGCCGAGTAGTACCCGCACAGTGGCGAGGCCGCACGGTACACACATGCCCCCATCAGGTGGTACCGTTTCACCGACAGCGGACAGCGAGATCGATCCCAGGATTCAGCGTTCCTGGCCAATTTAACCCAATTTATCCGGCCCGGACTGGAAGTTTTTGTCTACCATCGCAGACCGCTACAGCCGGAACGAGTGACGAGCAAGCGCATGTGCCTGTGTGCCTGATCCGGTTCACCGCGCAGCGCTCTGGTCGGTGGGCGGCGGGATCGCGGGGACGTACACGGGCGGGATGGGGGGATGCGGAGGGGGCTCCCGATAAAGCCATATGACCGCCGCCGATAACATCCGGCTGAACACGGCGAGACCGACCACGTAGAGCCCCGGAAACCAGAGCATTGGGAACACGTTCATGCTGGGGAGTTGAAGCCCGGCACTGACGACAAGTGCGGCTGCAAGACCGAGTCCGGTCGATTGGAGGGAGACCTTCGGCGTTACCGACTTGTGCGGAGCCGTTGTGGTCACGCACATGGTCGGCGGCGCCTTGGCCTCAAGCTCCAGTTCTAGCGCGGGATCGAAGCGGCCTGATCCGCTGTGCCACTCAACAAGGTCACGCTGCAGCTCCGCTGTCTGCAATCGCGAGGGCAGCAAGAACGCGTCCGGGCCGCATCGGACCGTAAAGATATTGGTAAACAGTGCCGGATTCTGACCGGGCGACGGGGCAGGGGGCAGCGCGGTGAGCACGGGGGCGCCGCTCGGAGTGATGCGGATTCGCGAATATCGTCCCGAACTCCAGGTCCCGGGCACCAGTACGAAGCCAGCCACATCTTCGCGTCGAACGGCAAAACGAATCTGCTCGCCCAGGTACACGATCCGGTCCTGGTGGATGCTCAGGAACCCGAGGTCCCAGTCCGGTAACCCCCCGGACAGGTAAAGCGATGGCCCCGCACTCATGGCCACATACCGTCCGAGGGCATTCGCAGGGACGCCTTCTTCGATCAGTTTTCGATGCTGCAGGCGCCTCCATTTCCGATAGGCGGCTCTTCGGATCAGTTCTCCGGCCGCTTCCGGTGCCGCTAGGGAGACCACCGCGCCCGCAACCAGGAAACCATACACCAGGGCAGCCGTAGTCGCACGCATGGCCGCCTCGGCGGCGACGGCGGCGACCGCGGGGACAAGGAATAATCTCGCGGCAAACAACTGCAACAGTAGCGCCGCCCTGGAGCGTGCGTTAAAGACATTGTCCCGGTTCGACTTTAAGCGGATTCGGAAGTAGTTCGCATCGCCTGCCTCCGGCGCTTCCGTTGCGGTCATTTCCACCTCGGCCCCCATCGAATCGGCCTTCGCGACGGCGGCTTCCGCCATCAGGGCCGCGACCTCATCCGCCGGGATCGACCACCGTCCGGCAATCGCTCGCACGCGGGCGACCGTCGTCGGGTGAGTGGTGCCGGCCGTCTGCCAGTTGCCCCAATCCAGCGGCATGGCGTTCAGGTGTGCCAGCTTGACCAGCGCGGTGATCGACGCGCGCGGGTCTCGGGTGATGTCGGTCGCCCCGGCGTCCGCCACGAATTCATCCTTACGCGATGCCACGCGAATGAGTGCCCCTCCGGCCACCAGGACCGCGGCATAGGCCAGATTTCCATAGGCGGGCGCAATCGAACTGACTTCGAACAGCGCCACCCAGGAAAGCACGGTCAGCACCGTAATCGCGTTCCGGAGCCGGGTCGGATGGCCGCATCGCAGGTGGGTCATCTCGTGCGCGACAACGGACATCACCTCGCGCTTGGTCAGTCGGCTCAGGAGGACGTCGCTAAAGACAACGCGGCCACCGAGCATCGCGAACGCATTGGCAAATCGGGTTTTTCGGGTCTCGATCACCAGAATCTGCGAGATCCCCACTCCGGCGCTTTCCGCAATCCCGCGAATGGCATCGTAGAGTTCTCCGCGCTCCAAAACCTGAAGAGAATCCAGCCCGACGGATTTTCGCGCGATGTCCGTGAAGTACCAGGTGACCGGTACGGCCGACACCCACGCAAGCGCCGGCGAGGCGAACGTGGACAAATACAACATAACCGCGCAAAGCCCGCATGCCCACGGGATAAGGCGGGATTGTGCGATCAGGGACTCCTGCATCATCTGGCGCGGGCTGGCCGTCGTGTGCCCGAGCTTGACCAGGACGGCCGCGGACAGCCCTACACAAGCCACAATCAACAGTGCCGGAATAAACAGAACCCACACCGCCAACCTCGCGATCTCGACTGTGTTGGCGGTGTGGGTTCTGTTTATTCCGGCACTGTT
>JBKQWH010000468.1:0-7867 GCA_052139635.1 Capsulimonadaceae bacterium | reverse complement strand
GAGTTGGACCGGTCGGACGAGTCGGACGAGTCGGACGAGTCGGACGAGTCGGACGAGTCGGACGAGTCGGACGAGTCGGACGAGTCGGACGAGTCGGACGAGTCGGACGAGTCGGACGAGTCGGACGAGGGGGCTCTTCCGTCCTTAGAGCGGTAACCGTTCCGCCAACGGTATCGCTGCTGTTGTCGAAAATCTCCGTATCGTTCCGTGCCGGCGCGGGCCAACCGGCGCCGCAGTGCTCGCACAGGTCATGGAGTACGGATCGACGGCGGCCACACGACTGACAGGCCCACTCCGTTGACGGCGGGATCATCGTCATCAACAGGAGGATGCCGGGCCAGGCCAGGACGAAGTTGCCGATCGCCCATCCCAGCCCTGCGCGCGACGACAGCCCGCGTCGACGCGCAAGCCGGAACGACACGATCGACGCGAGCAGGCTGCCCAGAAGCTCACCGGCCAGGAAAGGTGCGATCAGTCGCGTCCACCCCAGCTTGAGAGCCCCGCGCACGTCGTCGGGATCGGGCTGCGTGAGCATGATGCCGGCGGTCACGACACCCGCGGTGAACCATGGCGGCGAGGCCATTCCTGCCAGTACGACGCGAGCAGGGGGCGAAAACGGTTGAGAATTGGGCGACGGGAGGTAAGGAAGCACATCGCTTTCGACAAGCCGACCGTCGGAATTGTACTCGTCTACATAAGTCGGGACCTTGATCGTGTCGTCCGGCCGATGGGAGGAGTGCTGATACTCGATCACGAGGCGTCCCGCCGCCGTCACGCCCATCTCGACATCGTTGTATACGCTCGGATCGTGCGCACGGCGTTGCGAGCAGATCCGTTCCCCGGTCGAACGGAAGACCGAGATCATATCCGGCGCAGTGAGCACATAATCCACCACGGACGGTGCATCCCAGGAGTCCTGGAGCAGATTGACACGGATAATTCGACCGGCCGCGGGACCGGCGATCAGGGTCCGGATTCGGTCGCCCTGCGTGTCCGCCAGGTATACCGAAGAGTCCGTCGCGATGATGGCCGGAAGCGGTTCCCCGAAGGAGTTCACGATCGCGCGTCGGTGAGCGAATCGGGTTTCGGACGTGGTTGAGCCCGCCTTCCCCACGACGATTCCTTGCGGTCCGAGCGCGCCAACCAGCCGCCTCGTGTCTCCTGAATAGCCAACAATGCGGTTGTGGAACTGAAACCAGTGGACCCGCTCGATCGCTCCCGTAGGGTTGACGAGCGATTCGAACGGGAGTGGGATCACGTATCGCTCGGGGGAATAGTACGGAGTCCAGCCCTTCTGCCGGTCATAGAGCGAATACTGGACGAGGGAGTTTCCGGCGTCATCCGAGGGAACGGTCCCCTGAACGAGAGTACCTCCGGTGGCATCCGATGAGACGGGTGGCCCAACAATGACAGTGTGAACGACCATGCCAGCAGTCCCCGCCGGCGGGACCCGAAGCGGGTGGCCGGTCAGGTCAACGCGCGACACGACGTCGCCGTTGCGCATGGTGGTTATCGCGACTTTGCCGTCCGAAAGGATGGTGTATTCCCTCCAGGTGCCGTGCCTGGTGTCAGATTGCAGTGAAAACGCGGCAGATATCGAAAATCCGATCGCCCACAGAACGATTGCAGTCAACGAAATTCCCGTGAACAGCACCATTCCGAGCGCGACTTGATCGCGCCGCGTGGCCGTCCTTCGATCAGGGTCTGTCTGAAACGCTCCCCGAGCGGCGCATCCGACCACAAGAGCCCCGGCGAGCGCGACGCACAAGGCCATCCGGAACTCAGGGACGGCATAGCCAGCCAATGGGACAGCGAGTGCGCCGGCCACGGGAGTCAGGCGGCTGCCGTACCACGGCGCATCGCGCAGGGCACATAACAGCGCGGCAAAGTAGAAGCTGATGCCAGTCGCGATCGACGCCAGGCCGGCGTATGTCAGGCGTCCGTCGAACGGCGCCGCCACGTGCCCGGGCGTCATAATCCATGCCGTAGCCGCGGCCAACGGCACGAGGGTTGCAAGGAGGTAAAACGTCAGCCCCGCGGCTGCCTTTCCCGCGTACAACTCGTCTCGGGTGGCCGGACGGTGCATGAGAAACGCCCACTGATCCCTGCGTCTCTCGGGTACGATCTGCAAGAATCCGAGCGCGAGCGCAAGGGCCGGCGCGCCGAGGGCCATCACCGTGTTGATGCCGCCCCACATCAGCCCGAGGTCGGAACCACCCGAAAGGCCCGTGGCCACGCCGTAGGTGAGGCCGGCGGAGATGCCGGCGGCGCCGATCACGGCCCATCGTGCGTTCTCCTTCAGCTCCTTTTGAAATATCAGTCGAACGGCTGCCGCGGATCGCTTGGTCATTGCGCGCCCTCCGTGCTCCTCAGGAACAGGGACCGCTCGCCACGTTCGCCGGTGTAGCTGATGAAGGCGTCCTCGAGCGCGATCGCGGCGGGCTCGATGCTCGTTGCGCCGAGGCGATTGAGCTGCTCCAGGGTCGCGTCGGAATAATTGGCGACGGTCAACACAACTTGATCGTCGAGCCGCAGGGAGTCGAGGAGGCCGGTGATTCCGGTAAGCGGCGGCGGCGGGCCCGCGAATCGGACAGTGAGCTGGCGGACACGGTCGCGGAAGGTCTCGACGCCGCAGTCGGCGCGCAGTACCCCGTGATCGAGCACGCCGATCCGATCGGCCACGCGCTCGACATCGGTCAGGAGGTGCGATGAGAACAGGATGGTCCGGTCGGCCTTGCGCGTGACGTAGACCATCGACTGGAGCAGGCTGCGCCGCGCGACCGGGTCGAGGCCGAGCGCGGGATCGTCGAGCACAAGCAGCTCCGGCTCGGGAGCAAGGGTGAGGCCAAGGCAGAGTCCGGCGCGCTCGCCGCGCGAGAGGTCCTTCGCACGGGCCTTTGGCTTCAGCGCGAAGTGGTCGACCACGCCCCAGAAGACCTCGTCGTTCCAGTGCTCATAGAAGCCGGCCTGGAAACGGCGGCATTCCTCCACGGTCATCCAGTCGTACACATGGTGGCCCTCGGCCAGGTAGCCGATACGCGCCCGGGCCTCCGGAGGGAGATCGCGGCAGTCGAAGCCGAGCACGGTCGCCGAGCCGCGGGTCGGCTCGGCCAGGCCCATCAGCATCCGGATGGTCGTGCTCTTCCCCGCACCGTTGCGGCCGAGGAACCCAAAGATGGAGCCGCGCGGGATCTTGAGGTCGAGCGGCGCAACGACACACCGGGAGCCATAGTACTTTGTGAGACCGCTTGTCTCGATGGCGAAATCGTTCATTGGGAGACCTCCTCCGGCGAAACCTGTGGCGACGGACCCTGTCCCAGTTCCAACAGTTTGACTTCGAGCCGCGCCCCTATCTCCGCGCCGCCGAGCCCGAGCAGCATCGCCTCATGCAAGAAAACGTCGAGGGCGGCGTCGAGCCGCCGCTCGCGCTCCTCAGCGGAGAAAACGGACCGGCGGTCGGCCACGTAGACCCCCTTGCCGCGCTGAGTCTCCAGGACGCCGTCACGGACCAGGTCGCTGTAGGCGCGGGCGACCGTGTTGGGATTGACCACGACCTGCTCCGCCAGTGCGCGCACGCTCGGCATCTGGTCGCCGGGAACCAGCCGGCCGGCCGCGATCTCCTTGCAAATCTGGTCGACGATCTGCCAGTAAATCGGGGTGCTGCTACCGACGGCAATTTGTAGACGAATCGACATTGGCCTGTTTCAACTGTATTATGTGACCTAATACAGTATAGCACGGGATATGCGTGTTGTCAAGAGGCATGATTATTGGAGAGGCGGGGAAGGAGTCCGCGCCGGAGCGACGCGACGAGGGCGGACTTTACGCCCTCCGCAAGGAGTCTGACCTGTTTGACAGGTCGGACAGGTCAGATTGTTCGAACGCGGCGGCGTATCTGGGAAGACGGGATCAACGGTCTGCGGGGATCACGCACCGAAATCCGTAGAAAACGCCGGAATTGGCCGGGCTGTAGCCGCCTCGGAACGTGGCGCGGAAGAAGTCCGGGATGTTGCCGTTCCACGGCCCGCCTCGCAAGACGCGGGTTTTGCCGTCTGAAGGACCTGTTGGATCGGTAGGCAGGGAATGGCTGTAATATGTGACATCGAACCAGTCCGAGCACCATTGAAACACGTTTCCTGCCATGTCGAGCACGCCGTACGGGCTGGCTCCATCGGGGTAGCTTCCGACTGACTTGGGGGTGGTCCGCCTGACGTTGACGGAGTTGGCGCACCTGGCATCGTTCCAGTCGTTTCCCCAGGGGTAAATTCGCCCGTCTGTTCCACGGGCCGCCTTTTCCCACTGCGCTTCCGTCGGCAGGGATGCACCGGCCCACTGGGCATACGCCTGCGCGTCATACCATGTCACGTTGACAATCGGATAGTCGTCCTTATCCCATCCCCAGGGTGGCGACGAGGGCATCGACGCGCCGGTTTCCTCGCAGTACTTCCGGTACATCGCCACGGTCACGAGGTTCTTGTAGATGTAATAGCCGTCCAGGAACACCTGATGTGCCGGCTTCTCGCAGTCCTGAAATTTGGCAAAGTAATCTTTAGAACGATCGTCGGAGCTTCCCATCGTAAACTCGCCGGCGGGAATATAAACCATCACGGCTCCGTCGACTGGATTTACCTTCAAGTTCGTCGTCTGGGTCCACATCGACAGTGGGCTTACGATCTGGTCCATGAGCGCGCGTATCGCGTGCGTCGACGCGCCGACAGGCGAGGACAGGGCCAGATTCCGCCGAGACGCAGAAGGCCGGGCGATCACTGGCGATGCCGGTAGGGTCGACATCACAAGTGACACACAGATCACGAAGCTAAATCGGACAAACATATGCCAACTCCTTCTTCTCTGCGGCGCAAAACCGACAACTGTTCTCAATAGGGGCCGTAAGAATTCGAGGGACCTCCTTTATTATACCGCTCCAGACCCGTGTAATAGTAGCGTAAATGAAGTATAAGATGCAAATCAGATGATTGTTATATATCAATGACGAGATACAGTCGAGCGTTCGCACCTGCAGCCGGACCACACAAAAAGGACCCCGCACGCTTAACGCATGCAGGGTCTATGAATGTTCACCGGCCGGTTGACACGAACTCGGTGGTTTCAATAACGTTGTCAAGAGGCCATGTCCGCCATTGGAAAAGGCCTCGCTTGATCGCATGGCGCTAGTCTGCCGATTTCTTCGTCAAGCATCTCGGCGATGTCCGTGCGTCAATCGGTAGGAATCGGTTTTCCCATTCCGCGATAGATCGCTTCGATCATGTCTTTCGCTTCCTCGGCCGTGCGGTTGGACGGGTCAAGTTTGACTGCCTTACGAAAATCGCTCAGCGCCGCGGGGTACTTCAAATGCGGCGAAGCCTGCGGGTCCATCATCCGAGCACTACCCCGTTCCGTGTAGAGTTCCGCGAGGGCCTTCTTCGAGCCGCCATGCTTTTCGTTCTGCGCGATCTCTTTGTCCAGGCGCGGCTGCGGTGTCAGGCTCTTCGCCGCACCCACGTCCATTGTTTCGTGCGGATTGGCGGTCCCCGCCTGTATGTCCATTGCGCCGTGGGAATCGGTGGTTGCAGCTTGCGTACCCGCATTGGGGCCGGCGGGCGTGCTTGCCGTCGTCGGAGCGGGCACCGGAATTACGCCGGGTGCGGAACTTGATGCAGCGCCTGTGGCATCCGACTGCGCCGAATTCGGTGTGGAGCTTTTTGAGCTGCACCCTGCGACGCCGAGAATTCCGGCGGCCGCCAATGTGCCGAGCAACAATCCGAATCTGTAGGTCATTTGGTGGCGCATCAGTTTCTCCTGAGCTTCATTCTTGTCCATCATCAGGCGTCGGCATGGCAGCCACGCCGGCGGTCGTGTCGATCAGCCGCGGTTCAGCGACTGAGGAGATTAGGATCGTGATCCGAGCCGCGAGAAAGCCAGCATTATGCCTCAATACGTATATACCACATATAGTATCTAACCAGCGACTAACACCACACCAGTTGTAGCAGCCCGGTTCTTATTGCAGGCTCGTCAGTCCCCCGGGGTGCGCAAGTAAGTTATGAATTCTCGATTACTCGCTAAGTGAACTTCCAAACGCACGGAATAAGAATAGGTCTGACATCTCAATTTCGCAGTGTCGCTGATCGAAGCGCATATTGTGAAAATAGTCACAATATCGAGCGATATCGAACCGCGTATGGCAACCCGTGATTTCTCGTCCAGTTAACCACATCCGGAACTCATGTGTCAAGAGGTATCTCTTGCGAAAACTGTAGGGGTGGGCTGTTCCACGCAGAAACAAGTCTGGCGCAATGTTCCCAATTGTGATAGCCGTTTCACTATTGATTTGAGAATATGCAATTTCGCTTATATTAGCAGGAAGTTTGACCACGCACTGTCCCCCGATCGACGGATTTATGTGCTCCGCTTGAATTCCGCCACTCCCAATGGTACGTTCGACAGAGGCGTATCCCCTAAATGGCGTATCCAGGTATCAACATGCGAGAAGGCACGGAGCTATGACACGACATCGACATAATCGTGACGTTGGAGTAAACGGAACGCCAACAGTTCGCTGCGCGCAAGTATTGAGTACAGGTTATAATCCAAGGGTATCCGCTAAACGGCGTATTGATGCCACTGAGATCAACGGTCCGTCGAATCCTGTGGTGCCGCTTGCCTCCGGCATGAGAGCGTCCAATACAAACGGTGTGACATATATCGATCTGGAAATAATGGGCTGGTGGGCATCCCCAATACAGCGGATTTTGCGTCAAATTTCAGTTTAGGGGTCGAAATTTGGGCATAAACGTTGGTATAGTGGCATTGTATCATTTGCGTGGAGTTTCGGCATTCAGTGCAGAAAGTGAGACGGAGTCGTCATGAAATCGGCCACCTGGATTGGGCTTGCGATTATCGTGGGAGCGCTGGCGTTCGGCGGGCGCGTCTTTGTTAAGGGACTCACGCCGTACGTGACATTCGATGAGGCCAGACGGGCTAACGCGACCGTTCAGGTCATGGGCAAACTCGACAAAGGGAGCATTCATTATTCGGCTTCCAAGTCGCTGGACTTTGTCCTCGTCAGCGACCACGGCGATCGCCTTCCCGTAACGTTTGTGGCTTCGCGTCCGGCGAACTTCGAGGAGGCCGTGCAGGTCATCGCGATCGGGACCTATGACGGCAAAGTGTTCGAGGCGGATAACCTTCTTGTGAAGTGCCCGTCGAAATACCAGGGCGCCGCGCCGGATCGAAATTACGCGCGGCAGAGCCCTGTATCTCCGCCGGCAAATCCTGCGGCTCCGCGGGTTCCGGTCGCGGCGCTGCCGGCTGGAGTTTGACTGCCATTCGCCGGCGGCGTGCGCTCTCCCCGCAGTTGAAAGCGCGGTTCTAACAAAACATCCGCCGCAGCGGATGTCGTTATGACCGCCGACGTGTTTGTTACTCGGACTTCGCGCCCGATCAGATTTGGGGTGGTGACTGAACATGATTACTGGATATACGCTATTAGCACTTGCCCTGGCGGCAACGGTAACAACCGCGGTTCTCTTCCTTTGGGCCGCGAGTCGCCAGCGGTTGGCCGGATTACAGGTCGCCGGCGAGCACTCAGGGGCCTTCGACCAAATCCTTATCAACGCCCGGCGCATGGCGATAGTTTCCTGCCTGTTCGTGGTTGCGTCGGCCGGGTACCTATCGTACCTGATCACCACGCACCAGTTTCAGTTCACCTATGTTGCGGAGTACTCGGCGCGGTGGTCAGCGGCGCCGTACCTGTTTGCCGCCTTCTGGGGCGGACAGGAGGGCAGCATTCTGCTCTGGGCGTTCTGGACGTCGATTCTCGGAGCGCTTCTGGCGTTCAAGGCGGGTGGCCGCGAGGCGCAGGTCT
>JBKQWH010000467.1:0-20815 GCA_052139635.1 Capsulimonadaceae bacterium | reverse complement strand
GGACATGGACTTTCCGCGTCAGGGAACAGTCAATGTCGGTTCGGTGCTCGCGGAGTGGATGACGCGTGGACCGTGGCTCCCGGTTGTCACCTGGCTTAATAACGCAAGCAACTCCACGCACGGGTTCGGTGCGCCGGCCGTAACTCCGTACGGACTATTCACGGCCCTCTCTATCGCGCTCCTCACAATCTGGACGCCCTTTGTGATCTCGGGTGCACAGGCGATACGCGACAGGCAGCCGGCACGCGCGCTCCCCGGCGGCTAGCGCCACTGGCGCGCTTACGGCGCTGCGGCAAAATCCACTGACGCAAACATCTCCGAAATCCGGTCGATTCCTGAGAGGGCCGAGGTAGACTCTCATGGTGTCCGGCCGCCTGCGACCGGAAACGTAACCCGCTTCCCAGCGAAGAAGCCCAACGAGGTCACTCACAAATGCCAGTTACGCCCTTGAGTCCGGACGATCTTGCCCCAGAATATCGGGCTGTGATAACAACGCAGGAATACGGAGGAGCGCCCAGAATCGAAGGCGTGCAGTGGATCGATCTTCGCCTGTTGACCGACGATGGCGGGTCGTTTGCCGAGCTCATTCGAATCGATGAGCGCGGGTGCATGGAGGCTCTCCCGACGTTCCGACCGCGCCAGTCGTCGTTTTCGATGGTCCTGCCGGGAGCCGTAAAGGCCTTCCATCTGCACTTTAACCAGGAAGACGTCTGGTTTGTGCCGCCGGACCACCGGCTCCTGGTCGGCCTGATTGATGCCAGGAAGGATTCGACCACCTGCGGCAACAGGATGCGCATTGTGATGGGGGGAGGACGCGCTCGACTGCTGTATATCCCCCGCGGTGTCGCTCACGGAGGCGCCAACATCGGAACTGAGCCGTCGATGATCATCTACTTCGTGAATCAGCAGTTCAGCCTCGACGATCCTGATGAGCGCCGGCTCCCCTGGGATATCGCGGGCGAGGATTTCTGGAAGATGATCCCCGGCTAAATGGGCGCACAAAGGCCCCTTGCACACGAGATGCAAGGGGCCTTTTATGTGATGACAACTAGGAAACCGCGATGTCGCCCCGCTCGCCGGTGCGAATTCGGATGGCTTGCTGAACCTGGCTGATAAAGATCTTGCCGTCTCCGATTTCGCCGGTCCGCGCCGCCGTCTCAATAGCCTCGACGACACGTTCCAATTCCTCATCCTTGACCACCACGATGATCTGTACCTTCGGAAGCAAGTTCACCTGGTACTCGGAGCCGCGGTAGTGCTGCGTATAGCCCTTCTGCTTTCCGGCTCCCTTGATCTCGATCACGCTGATACCGCGGATCCCAATCTCGTCGAGAGCCGCCTTCACTTCATCGAGCCGGCTTGGTCGAATAATCGCTTCAATTCTTACCACAATATCCCCCTTAGTGTGTTCCCGCAAAAGCCGGAGTGCCCGCGGTTTCGCCGGAATAGCCGGCTTCGCCATGGTCCGTCAGGTCCAGGCCCATTTCCTCGGACTCGGCGGAAGCGCGCAGTCCTCCGCAGATCAGGCCGGTGAGCCACGCTACGAAGCACGTTCCGACGATCGACAGGAAGATCGTAACACTAATATCCTTAAGCTGCGGAAGGATCGCGGCAATGCCGCCGCCGTTGAACACGCCGTTGTGGCCGGACGAGTTGAGTGCGCCCACCGCGAACAAGCCCGTGGCCAGGGAGCCCCACATACCGCCAACACCGTGCACACCGAAGACATCCAGGGCGTCATCCGCCTTCAGCGCGTTCTTGATCTTGATCGCGAAGAAGCAGATACACGAGACCAGGATGCCGATGATGAGCGCGCCCATCGGGCTGACAAATCCGCAGGCCGGGGTAATCGCAACCAGGCCGGCTACGGCACCCGAACCAAATCCCAGCGCAGTCGGCTTCTTGTAGAAGAGCCAGTCCAGGAACATCCACGTCATAGCGGCGGTACCGGTAGCGACATGAGTCGCCACGAAGGCAGTCACCGCAAGCTGGTTGGAACCGATCGCCGATCCCGAGTTAAAGCCAAACCAGCCGAACCATAGAAGCGCGACGCCAATCAAGGTCATCGGCAGGTTGTGCGGGCGAAGTTCCTCGCCGCCCTCGGAGCGGCGGCGCTTGCCCAGGATAATCGCCAGGGTCATGGCCGACCAGCCCGAAGACATGTGCACAACCGTGCCACCCGCAAAGTCGAGCGCGCCGTGGGCCGCTCCGCCCGGTCCGTTGGTCCCGAGGAGGCCTCCCTGGCCCCAAACCATGTGCGCCAGCGGATCGTATACAATGGTCGCCCAGAGCAGCATAAACCACAGATACGCCTTGAACTTCATCCGCTCAACAATGGACCCGCTAATAAGGGCCGGCGTGATGATTGCGAACATCAACTGGAACATGCAGTAAATCTGGTGAGGTACCGTGGCCCCGTAAACCGTGTTCCCGTGGAACGCGCTTACGTGCTTGAGGCCAACCCATGAAAGGTCGCCGACAATATGCAGGCCTTTCCAGTCGGGTCCGAACGCCAGTGAGTAGCCATAAAGAACCCACTGTACGGTGATCAGGCCGCACGCAACGAACGACTGCATCAGCACGCTGAGGACGTTCTTGGAGCGGACCATTCCCGCGTAGAACAGGGCGAGACCGGGGGTCATCAACAGGACGAGCGCGGTCGACGTCAGGGTCCAGGCGGTATCACCGCCCGCAATCTGGGACAACAAAGCGTGACTTCCCGTATCGGGAGCGGGAGTCTGGGCAAATGCCGCAATGGTTGACAAGCAAAAAAGTGCGGTGACGCTTAATGCGCCCCGCATACATCGTAGTATCACGAAACACCCTCCTAGGGAGTAAATAAGGTACTCCGGATGCTTCGTTGACATGCCCGGAGCGAAGATCGAGAGGCAACTCTGCCAAACGACGGTACACGATACCATTTCAGTTGCCGTTTGTCAAGCGCTCATGCAGAAATATCTCAAATACCTAATGTCTCTCCTCCAAAGCGCAGTCGGGCAAGCGCATCCGTCAGTCGCATAAACGTCCTGTATTTCCTGAGTCCCACGGGGACTTTGGTCTCCGTAGCCGCGGACTTCAGTCCATGGGTCTGTGGGTGTCGCGTGACGAGCTACTGCGCCGAACGTCGACACCCGGACACCCGGACCGGCATTGGGCCCCCGCGCAGTCGTATCGAAATTCTTGCAAAAGCTCAAATCATTTTCCCATCCGGACGAAGGAATCGCACGCGAGGAGGGAGAAACTAAGATCGAGCATCGAAATCGACGGGAGTAGACCATTGGACGCCGAACAAATCGTTCTCTCATTGACGGCCTATATCCGTGACAGCGTACGGCCGCATCTGGGCCAGTTGCGGAGCCGCAACATATCCGGAACCGCATCGAGCGGCGACGCCACCTTCGCCATCGACGATGTCGCCGAAGAAGCAGTGGTCTCCTTTATCAAGCAGTATGACCTTTCGATCGCCTACTACTCCGAGGACAAAGGCCTCGTCGAGCTCGGCCGGCAGCCGGAGGGAGTCCTGATCATCGACCCCATCGACGGCACCCGGCCGGCCGCCGCCGGCTTCGAATCGTGTGTCGTGTCGGTCGCCTGGGCCGATTATTCGCCGAACTGCACGATGGGCGACGTCCGCTATGGGTGCCTCCAGGAAATCAAGGGCGACGCCGCTTTCTTTGCCGAGCGCGGCAAGGGCGCGCGCTGGATCCAGGGAGGGGTTCCGCAGGCCGCCCGCCTGCTCGACGTCGAGGAGATCGCGCGCTGTCCCCTCTCGTTCGAGGCCGTGGCGCGCCCCCTCGAGTGGCTCGGCCCGGCCCTCTCCGATATCGTCAACCAGGCATCCGTCAAGGGCGGTTGTTTCCTGTTCAACTCGACAGCCTACTCGCTGTCTCGTCTGGTCACCGGACAGCTCGGCGGTGTCCTCGATGTCGGCAACCGGATCTTCCGCGACTATCCCGCCGCGCGCAACCGGTTCCTGGAGGTCGGCTTCGGCAAGCCCCTCGGCCTCTTCACTTACGATATTGCGGCCGCGGCTCTCATCGCCTCCGAAGCCGGCGCGGTGGTGACCGACGCCTATGGCCGCTCGTTCGACACTGTGCCGCTGCTGGACACGTCGGAGCAAAACCTGACCTCTATCATCGCGGCCTCGACGCCGGTGCTGCACGCGCGCCTGCTCGATTGCGTCAACGCGGGCGTTTCACGGCTGGCGATCGGGTGAAGCCGCGTCGCTTTTTGAACGACAAACGTACTAACTTTAATTCTCGAGGTCTTTCGTATGGACAATCGCACGTTGCGCCGCGTGGCGCTGGCCGCCGGAGTCGCCATCGGCGCGTCGGCCACTTATATTGCCTGGGCTAATCGCAGGCTTTTCCTGGTCAACGACGTTACCACGGGGGAGAGCCCGGCGTACCCCACCCTCAAATCACGCGTCTACTACGCGCCGGCCGTCGACGTCATCGCGGCCGCACAGCATGCCATCCGCACCCTGCCGGGCTGGCGGGTGGTGCATGTGGACACGGACAACGACGCCCTCGAGGCCGAGGTCGAGGCGATCGGCGGCTCGCTCGACGATGTCAGCGTCACCGTTCAGCCGCTGACCCTGGGCCAGTCGCGCGTCACAATCCGCTCCCGCTCCCGCCAGGGCCGCGGCGACCTCGGATCGAACGCCTGCCACATCCGCTCGCTGCAAACCGCGATGGATGGACGGCTCACCAACGGCGCGGCGATCTAGAAACCAGGAGATAGGAGTTAGGAAATAGGAAGCAACTCCGACCATGGGGAACCTGTTTCCTTTCTCCTACCTTCCGTCTATTTCCTCTATTTCCGTGCTTTCCCTGGTTAAACCCTATTTCCTGGTTCTCCAACGGAGTTGTCCAATGAGTATTCGGATCGCGGTCCTCATCAGCGGCCGCCATGGGCGTGGCAGCAACATGGAGGCCATCGCCCGCGCCTGCGCCGATGGCCGTATCGACGGCGAGATCGTCCTTGTCGTTGGAAACTATGCCGATTCGCCCGCCCTCGCCCTGGCAGAATCCCTCGGCCTGCGCGCGCTGACCATTCGGTCGCCCAGGCTCGACGCCGTCGATGGCGCCGAGGAATCCTACGGCGCCCGGCTGGCGCAGGCACTCCTCGACGAGCGTGTCGACCTGGTCTGCCTGGCCGGATATATCCGCAAGCTTCCCCGCGCCGTCACAACCGCCTTCGCCGGCCGGGTCATGAACATCCATAACGGCCTGCTTCCGTCGTTCGGCGGCAAGGGAATGTACGGGATGAACGTCCACCAGGCCGTCCTCGACTACGGCGCGAAGATCTCCGGCTGCACCGTCCACTTTGTCGACGACGCCTACGACAACGGCCCGATCATCCTCCAGCGCGTCGCCCCGGTCGACGAGACCGATACCGCCGCGACCCTCGCCGCCCGCGTCCTCAAACTCGAACACGAAGCCTACCCCACTGCCGTCGCCCTCTTCGCCGCCAACCGCCTCCGTGTCGAGGGCCGCCGAGTATTGACTGTTGAGCCGACCGTGCATTAAGTCCCCCGCAGGGGATCAAGTAGGTCGCATTGCAGGCGTCCATTGGTCCACACGTCTCGCAGGTCTGAGGCGGAGCCTTGCTCGCGAAAAGCGGGTATCATTTGTATCATTCTCAGAATCAGAGCAGAGTTTCGGATGCGATTCTGATCCAGGCGGCTACCCGCCAATGCGTCGTTAATCATCGGAGAAGAGGCACAGGGCGATGGTACCGTCGGACTGGCGCCCCATCGCAACCAGGGTTGTAACACTCCCCTTCCGCAGCCGGATTCCCTGCGGACCGACGATGGCGCTTCCGGTGACATCGGCCGCGCGGCACAGCTTCGCGTCGTATTTACCGGCCGCCACATTGACAGGCCGGCTCTGGGCGCCATACGGCTCGTCGTTCACTGCGACGATGTTGTTGAGCGCGAGCGCCATGTCTCCGTCCGGGGAGGCATCGATAAACCGAAGGGTTGCCTCGCCCGGTGGAAGTGCGCTAGTCGACGCGGGCTCTTCTAATGTGCGCACGTCGACCGCCTCAGGGCTGGCGGCCGCGGGCATCAACAGTACTGAGTAATCGCAGTTAGCGCGCACGACCGCCTTCGTGGCGGCGACAATGCGCCCGTCGCGGTTCCGGACAATTCGCAGATGGTACGTTCCGGGCTGCAAGTCGGCGACATTGGAACCAGACCCGTACCGGATGTCCGCAACAACGCGACGCCCGCCGGCATAGATCGTGAACCGGTCCGCCGGGACGGCGTCGATGACTCGGACCTCGGCCGTGTTTGGGGGACGTGACCGATGGCCGTGTCGACAGCCGGCGACAACAACGATTGGTAGTAGAAGAGCCGGCAACGCCCACCGTGGTATTGACGTCGCACGAAGGATTAGTCCCATCAGACGGATAAGTTCGACAAAGGATGCCACAACTCCTTTCTAGAAAGTCCCTTTCGATGAGATTGCTAATGTAACAATGTCTTATAATAGAGAGTCCTGCGCTAAGAGCACAGGACCTATCTGGTACTCCCTCTGGGACGGACGGCTGGCCGACGGGTCAGCCGCTTGTCGCCGCGAGCCGCATTTGCTTGCACACTGGAAAGGACGGTACATATGGAAAGCACGGCAATCGGAAATTCCGATTGCCGTCTTTTCCGTCCTTTCCGTGGTAAGAACTCTTTTCTTGTCTTGGTTCCGGCTCGGCCGGATTAGGAACGACAATGGATATATCGCCGGATGACATGGAGATTTGCCTGAGCGTGTTGCAGCGCATTGCCAACTCCCACGGGACGATTGCGCGGCCGGAACGGCTCAACAGCCTGGTCTCAAAGGTCTACCGGGAAGGACGCAGACTCGATGGTACTGAGGAGCGCCTTCGGCAAATCAAGCAAAACCGCGACATTCAAGCAGGGACAGCGATGGTGCGAATCCAGCGCGATGCGGCGCCGACCGCTGCACTCCCACCCCCGGCCGGCTTCGTCCCCGAACGCCTCTCGACACCGGAGAACTGCTATGTTTGCAAGGAGCAGTACACCGAAGTTCACTTCTTCTATCACCTGCTGTGTCCGCGCTGCGCCGCATACAATTACGAGATGCGGCATCTGCACGCGGACCTGACCGGGCGGACTGCGCTGGTGACCGGGGGTAGAGTCAAGATCGGCTTTCAAACCGTCCTGCGGCTCCTGCGCGACGGCGCCGCGGTGATGGTGACAACGCGCTTTCCGCACGTGGCCGCGCGCCGCTTCCACGCCGAGGCCGACTCCGGCGACTGGGCGCACCGCCTCCGCCTGTACGGGCTGGACCTGCGCAACCTGCCGGCCGTCGAGGCGTTCGCGGCCCATCTCATCGAGACCGAACCGGCCGTCGACATCGTAATCCACAACGCGGCGCAGACAATTCGCCGTCCTGGCGGGTTCTATCAAGAGCTTGTGGCCGTGGAGCAGAACCCGGAGGATGCTGTCCCCGAGGGCGCGCGCCGGCTGGTGCAACTGGGCGCGCCGTCGACCCTGGCCATTTCCGACAGCACAGCCCTGCTGCCGGCCGTCGTGCCAGCGGTTGGGGCACAATTACAAGGACTCGTGCCCGCGGTGGTCGACGTGCTTCCGTCGGATGCCCTCGAGGACAACGAGGAGCGAGCCGACTCCCGAGATACGAATAGCTGGCTGACCAGGCTGGACGACGTCGGGTCGCCGGAGCTATTGGAAGTTCAGCTTGTGAACTCCATCGCTCCGTTCGTGTTGAACAGTCGTCTCAAGCCCCTGCTCTCACGCTCGCCGTTCGCCCGGAGGTTTATCGTCAACGTGTCGGCGATGGAGGGGCAGTTTTCGCGGCACAAGACGATCTACCATCCGCATACGAACATGGCGAAGGCGGCACTGAACATGATGACACGCACGTCGGGCGCCGACTATGCGCGCGACGGGATATACATGACAAGTGTCGACACCGGCTGGGTCACCGATGAGAATCCGACCCGCAAGCGCCTGCGCCGTCAGGCGGAGGATGGCTTCTTCGCGCCCCTCGACATCATCGACGGCATGGCCCGCATCTACCACCCGATCGCGTTCGGCGTATCGAGGTCCGACGAGCCCTATTTCGGCGTTTTCCTCAAGGACTTCGCCCCGTGCCCGTGGTGAGACGACCAAAGCCCGGATCAGTGCGGGTCGATGCCGTTTTTGGCGTTGTTAGGCTCACTGAAGGAAGCAGAGCGGCTGCTGTCGATAAGGCGCTTGCCGAGCACCATGACCACCAGTCCAGCCGCGGCGGCGAGTGGGAGCACCGGAATATCGGTACTGCTAGAGAACGCGGCGTTAAGGCCGTAACGATGGACCATGTAGCCTGCCACCAGCAGCGTCACGGTGTCATAGAGCCCGTGCGCGATCATTGCAGGAACGATCGAGCCGGTCCGAATGACAATCCATCCGAGAAGCATGCCGAGGAGGGTGCGGAGAATAAGACCGTGCAAGTCCATGTGGACCGCCGCGAACAGTGCTCCGCTGACGAGCAGGGCGCCCCATGCCGGCATTCGCCGCAGCAGTGACTGCAGGACGGGACCGCGAAACAGCGTTTCCTCCCCGATACCGGCAAGCCCCCCGACAACGAACGCCATGATCACCGGAGAGTGCATCAGTGCCGGCCCGATCGCATCGCGCAGGGCCCGCTGGGTCGCGGGGTCCTCCGGCCAGACGCGATTCTGGAGCCATTGCAAACCGGCTACGACCCCGACGGCGCCCAGACCGAGCAACACGCCGCCCACGGTGTCCCAAATCCCGGGGGCCCTTAGCGAGAAGGTCTCGATCCAGCGATAGCCTAACGCCTGCGCCATGAGAATTGCCGGACCGGCGATCAGAACGATCTCCGTAACCACGGTCATCTTGAGCAGGCTGCTGTGCACAAGATCCGGCCCGACGTAGAAGATGAGCAAGAGCGACAGGCCGACCGCTAGCAGCCCCTCGTCGATGGTGGGCAGGCGAGCAGGCCTGGAATGGCGGCGGCGGCGCATCATGGAAAGGGGCTCCCAGTCGACGTTGACGAGTTGTTCCGCGTTAAACAGCCGCGCCGCAAACGCAAGCATGACAAGCGCCCAGAACGTGGAGAATGCCGCCGCCAACGAGTACTCGCCCACTGCGAACCTCCCGAGGAGGATATGTCGGATGACAATGCTGGTATTTACGACCGGGGTGGCCAGCATCGCCGGCGTCGACTTCGGGTCGAGCAGATTAATCATCATCGGCAGCATCGTGCACAGGACGGGGAACTGCGCGTAACTGCTCGCCTCGCGATAACTGCGCGCGGATAGCCCGATGATCAGGCAGACTGCCGAAATAAAGAGAAGAGTCGGCAGGACCGCAATCAGGCTCAGCCCGAGCACGCTCGGGTCCAGAGCGGCTCCGGCGCCGTGCGGCGCCGACTTGGTGACGCGCCAGAGCACGAGCGACATGCTGATCAGATTGCAGGTGGTTGCGAAGACCGCGGCGAGGAAGACTAAAATCGTCTTGCCTACCAGTAGCTCCAGTTTGCGCACCGGCGTTACGAGCAGGCTTTCCATGCTCCCGGCCTCCCGCTCGCTGGTCGTCGCAACAAGCGCAGTCGACAGACTCGCCACCAGTCCGGTCAAGAGAAGGAGGGTCGGAAGGACGACGACCAGCGCGACACCGACGCGGTCGCCGCCCGACTCGACGTCCAGCGTCTGGCGCGATATCGGTCTCCCGAGTTCCGATGGCAGATGATGGCGGGTCAAACGCTGTGCGATGATCCAGTGTTCATACCGCGACAGGACCCCTCCGACTCTGTCCTCCACATACCCGGTTGCGGTCTTGCTCCGGTCGACCTCGACTCGAATTCCGGCCGGCAGGCCGGCGATGGCGCCGGCTTCGAAGTTTGGCGGGACCGCGATCACCGCGGACACCGCGCCGTCATGAAGCGCCCGCGCGGGATCAGACACGGCCACCGCGCGCAGCCCGCTGTCCGGCAAGTTGAGGATGGCCTGCAACTGTGGGGCTCCGGTAGCGTTTGTGACCGCGACCGCATAGGTGGTGTGACTGATCTTCTTGACAGTCGAGACCCCCAGGGTGCCGGCCGCGAAGAAAATGAGCGGGTACAAAAAGAGCGGGAGGCCGAAGAGCGCCATCAGGCTGCGACGGTCACGAAGCGCCTCGCGAAGCTCCTTGAGGAATATCTCCCGCACCATTCTAACTCGCATAAGCCACCCCTTCGAGCAAGGCAAAGAAGGACTCGCTGAGCGATGCGCGCCCGGCCATACGGCAAATGTCCTCGCGAGTGCCGTCGGCGACGATCCGGCCGGCAGCAATGATGCCGATCCGCCCGCAAAGCGCTTCCGCCTGCGGAAGGATGTGGGTGGAGCAGAGAATGCACTTTCCTCGAGCCGCCAGGCCGACAATTGCGTCCTCGACGGATCGGGCAACGACCGGATCGAGGCCGGTCGTGGGCTCGTCGAGGATGAGGATCGGGGGGTCGTGCACCATTGCGCGCGCCAGCATCACGCGCTGCTTCATGCCGGTCGACAGCCGGTCGCACGGGCGGTCGGCATATTCGCCCACGTGGAACAGGTCCAGGGTGCTCTCGACCCGGTCCCGAAGGTTCGATCCGGATAACCCGTACAACGCCCCGAAGAACCTCAGCGTCTCGCGTGGAGTCATGCGACCATGCAGCCCTGTCTTCGAGGTAACGAAGCCGATACTCGCTCGAACTGCCTCCGGATCGGTCCGCAGGTCGTGCCCGGCCAGGGTCGCCCACCCCGACGTCGGCGTCAGGATCGTCGCCAGGCACCGCATCGTTGTGGTCTTACCGGCCCCATTCGGCCCGAGTAACCCGTAAATCTCCCCGGGGAGACATCGAAACGACACTCCGGCGACCGCGTTCACTACTCCGCCGTCGGGGTCCTCATACGTTTTGCTCAGATTAACAACGTCGATCATGTTACTTTCCGGCCGGCATTAGAACTGTACTAATCCATTATGGAGGGGCGGTGTGACGAATCGATGGCGATTTCACGGGAAAGGAGAAAAGACGCGGCCCGACGCAAGAGGCAACCGGCAGAGTTTGGGCGCACGAATTTCAGTATATCTCCGGCACGTAGTCCGGAGTGTAGCGGGCGAGGCGGCCGGCAAGGTCACGGGTGACATCGGCGCGGACGGAGATGACGTCGGGGCCGTAGTCGACCGAGTGGACCCGGCCGTTCTCGTAGCACTGGGCAACCAGGTCGCTTCGGTCATACGGGATTAACAGGGTCACCGACGCCAGAAGACCGCTCAGGGTGGCCTCGATCCGCTCCATCAGGCTGCTGATACCCTCGCGTTTCAGAGCCGAGAGCGTGCAGGAATTCGGGTATTCGGTGACAAGCTCGCGCAGGCGATACGTGTCGCGCACGTTGTCTGCCTTGTTGAAGGCGATGATGGTCGGCTTGTCGCACGCGCCCAGTTCTTCCAGGACTTCGCTCACCGCGCGCATCTGTCGCTCGCGCTCGGGATGACCGGCGTCGACTACATGGATGAGGAAGTCGGCCTGAGTGACCTCCTCGAGTGTCGCGCGAAACGCGGCGATCAGGTGGTGCGGGAGAGCGCGGATGAATCCGACCGTGTCGGTCATGAGAACCGACCAGCCGCCATGCGGCAGGACGACCCGGCGCGTGGTGGGATCGAGGGTCGAGAACAGTTTGGCATCGGCAAGCACCTCGGCTCCGGTCAGCAAGTTCAGCAGCGTGCTCTTCCCGGCGGACGTGTAACCGACCAGGGCGCATGTTGGGAACGGCAGCTTGTGCCGAAGCTGCCGCTGCTGAAGCCGCTGTTCCTTGATCTCATCGATCTCGCGCCCGAGCAGCGCGATGCGGTCGCGCACTCGCCGGCGGTCGCTTTCGAGCTTGGTTTCTCCCGGACCGCGCCCGCCAATGCCTCCCTGCTGGCGCTCGAACTTGGTGTACAGCGACGATAACCGGGGCAGCAAGTAGATAAGCTGGGCAAGCTCCACCTGGAGCTTGCCCTCCTTGGTCCGGGCCCGCTGGGCGAAGATGTCGAGGATCAACTGAGTGCGATCGATAATGCGCAGGTTCAGGGTCCCGGTCAGGTTGCGCTGCTGGGTGGGCGTGAGCTCGTCGTCGAAGATTACGAGGTCGACGTTGGCGCCGGCTAACTCGCCCTGAAGCTCCGCGGCCTTGCCGGGACCGATGTATGTAGCCATATCCGGCGCCCGCCGGCTCTGAACGAACTCGGCCACGACTTCCGCGCCGGCGGTGTAACTGAGCTCGCGCAGTTCCGCGAGCCGGAGGTCGAGATCGTCCTCCCCGCCGGCCAGCGATACCGAGATGATCGCTGCCCGCTCCTGGTTGTCCGTCACATGGCTAGTCGCCAATTTCTCCTTCTTTCCCGCTCTGTCCCGGCTGCGCTATCCACACTATCGACATTGTCCCGCCCGTCGATAAAGTTCCGGGGTGATATTATATCATACCGGCTGAGCAACCGCGGCAAACAAAAGCGAAAGTGTGTTTGCTTCCGGCACGGAAGGTCGATTCCAGATCACGAAACAGGGCACCCGCCCTCGATGCCGGTCTCTCCCTCGTAGGCTTCCAGCTCCGGCCGGGTCATGCGGTACAGATACCATTCTGACATTCGGACGGCTCCCATCGACTCGTAAATGGCCTGGGCGCGGACGTTCCAGTCAAGGCAGGTCCACTCCATTCGGCCGCAGCCGCGCGCGAGGGCCAGCGCGGCGCAGTGGCGCAGGAGGGCATTGCCGATCCCCTGATGGCGATGCTCGGGAAGAACGAAGAGGTCCTCCAGATAGAGGCTCGGCCGCGCGAGGAATGTCGAATACGTCTCGAAGAGAAACGCGTAGCCGGCGGCAACAGTCACTCCCTCGGCCGACAGGTCCGCAATCCAGGCCTCGAACCTCGGGCGGTCGCCAAAGCCATGCTCGACCAGGCGGGCGCAAGCCGCCTCATCCGGGGGAGGCAGGTGCTCGAACTCGGCCAGCGCCGTAATCAGCCGGATCAACGTTTCCGCGTCGGATGACGTGGCGCGCCGGATCGTCAAAGTAGTTCCGATTTCGGTCATCTCGCGTCCCTATCGAGGAATCCTGGCCGGAGCGCAAAGGCTGGGACGGACATGACACCCTCCGCTAAGAGTCCCTGTACAGCCGCCTCGATCCGCGTAACGCAGGCAGCGATGGTGGCGCGCTTCTCGGTTCGATACCGCTTGTAATATGCGCCGAGGTCGATCGGCTCCCCAACCTTGACGATGCCTTTGCGGCGGCCCGTCAGCCGGATCTCTCCGAAGACCTCCACCTGCAAGCGGATTATGTTGTCCGCCATCCGTTCGGGAGTGGGCTGGGCGCGCACGTAGTTATCAGTGACGGCGATCCAGTTGGCCACTCGGCCGAGGTCCTGCAGTAACGGCTTCACGCGATTCGCCTGTTCCCGGCTGAGACGGTCGCGATAGGCCGTGGCAATCTCAGGAGCGCCCTCATCCCGCGTCACCGCGAACACGGCGTTGATAACCTGGCGCAGACGCTCAGCGACCGTGCTTCCAGGTGGAAATCGGACTCCGATCAAGGCGGCCGACCGCTCGAGCAGGAGATTCTTGAGCGCGGTCATGCGCGCGGTCATGTCGCCATCGTCGACGGCCACCGGCTTCAGTCCGTACGCTGTCTCCATCGTTTCCAGGACGCGCCGGCCCACCCGGCGCAGCCGATCATACCGGCGCTCGATCTCCGCCGTTCTGCGGTTGCGTTCCAAACCAACCGCCTCCTCGAGATCGTCGAGCGCGTGGTCGAGAGGAGCGTCCATGTTCTGCAAATACCGGTATCGGACGGCAACCGGCACGGCCAGAATGGATGGCGTTTCATCGCCGCGCTTACGGAGGTCGTCCATGGCCCAGAAGGCAAGCTGGACGACTCCGCTTTGAAACGGCAAGAGCGTGTCGTTCTGCGAGTAAATCTCCCCTTCCGGAAATATCACCACTCGTCCGGACGGTCCAGCCAGGATCTCCCGCGTCATGCGGAACGACTCACGGTCTGGCGTGCCGCGAACAATCGAGTACGCCCCGATACTCTGCAAGATCCAGCCGTTCAGCCCGCGGTTATCGTCGAACACCTCCCGAGCCGCCAGGTAATGGAACATCATGCCGCAGGCGCGGGACAGGGCGAACATCATCACGGGATCGTCGACAGTCGGATGATTGGGCGTCAACAGCAGCCGCTTGTCCTCGAGCGCCTTCAGGCGTGTGATATCTTCCTCGCTGATCTCGACCGCGTCGATCCCGTTGTACCGGCGTATAAACCCGGGCAGCATGCGGTTCCACCGCTGCACGACGGCCGGGTCGAGTTTGGGCGGCTTGAAATCGGTATGCAGAATTGCGGGAACATCACGAGTATTGGACTTGAGTAGACCTGGCATGCCGGACTTATTCGCTATTCCCGCGGGAATTCCTTCCCAGGGCGAAATCGACCCTCTCGCGCAGGGTCGGATGGCTGCCGTACCAGAACTGGTACAGGGCCGGCGGGTCCGGCTCATCCAGGTTCTGGACCGACAGATCGATCATCGCGCGCGCCATCGCCATGCGGTTCCCGGTCACCCGCAGGCCATAGGCATCCGCCTGGTGCTCGATGTTTCGCGAGACGGCATTGACCAGCGGCGCGCTCAAGAAGTTGAGCAGGACCATGGTCGCAAGAAGCACAGGGATTGCAGCGAGGTCAGTCGGGCCGCGCAGCCGCCAGGGATTACCGAACCGCCCTACAGTGAAATCGTAAAACCGACGAACGAGCGGCAGGACCACGAGCAGAAATCCCATCGTTTCCAGGTAGCCCCAGTAGATATGCTTGAGCACATAGTGGCCCATCTCGTGCCCGACAATCGCCAGCGTCTCATCCTCCGGCATTCGCCGGAGGGTGGTATCCCACAGGACGATGCGCGCCGACGAGCCGATGCCGTCGACATAGGCGTTTGTCTCGTCGGTTTGGCGGCTAACATCGGCGACCAGTATCGGCGCGTGCGGAATCCCCGCCTTCACGGCCAGCGACCGGATTTGCGTGCGCAAAGGCCCGGCAGGCAGCGGGGTGAACTTGTTAAACAGGGGATCGATGACGAGGGGTGACGCGAATATCCCCGCCGCGATTACCGGGATCAGAACTACCCAGAACCGCACTTCCCAGTTCCGCGGCCAGCGCTGCATCAGCAGGAAGACCACCCAGAGCGCGATCAGGCGCTCGCAGTAGGTGACGCCGATGGTCTTGGCATCGTCCGCCAGCCAGAGTCCGGCCGTCTCGTGCGACAATCCGTAATGGTGCGGCAGCCAGTAGCCGAGATACCAGGTGGCCGGTGCATTGATCACGCTGGCGACCAGTGTGTAGAGGACCAGGTATGCGCCCAGCCGCACTATCAGCCACCGCGGCGCCCACCGCTCGGCCTCGTCCCGCATGCGAGCCGACCAACCGGTCATCAGGACGGTTAGCAGAACAAACAGCGACCAGAACGGCAGTGCAAACGAGAGGACGTACCCCGTCGTGGAGTAGCTGTGCATGGCCGGCGTCACCGGCGGAAAGGCGAGTGCCTGACTGCTCGACGTGGCCGACTGCGCCGATGTTGACGCGCTAGCCCTCCCGGCCGGCGCGATCAGGAGGAACAGGATAGTGGTCAGCACTGCGATCAGAAGCACGAGTTTTTGCATTGGAAGAGTCGTGTGCGCCAGATTGAACCGTTCGAGCGCTTCCCGTCTGCGTTTATCACGCATGTCTGCCGCCGAAGTCGGTTCGCTTATAAGTGGTCTGCGTCGTCTTGACGTCCAGCGGGTCAGCCGAGCATGCACCCTTTCGCAGAGCACGGTGGATCAGTTGTGCGCCCTACTCGAGGCTACGAAGGACCACGGTACGTGCGGAATGAAAACGACCAGTAGGCGCACTACGACCGGCATCGATACCGGCAAACGGCTACCTCTGCGCCTCCTCCGGCAGAAAGGCGGTTAACGGCCGCGGCGACTGCCGCCGGGGCCGGGCTCATCGTCCTCATCATCGTCGTCGTCGAAGCGCTCGTCGTCCATGTCGTCGAGGGCGCCGGAGGAGTCGGTGTACGACGAGATCTCCTCGCCGCGGAACACGGTGACCAGGAAGTCCTCGCGGTCAAAGGAGGGCAGGTAAGAGGAGACGATGTCCTCGTCGATCTGGGCGAGCAGTTCCTCCTCGGTGTTCACCGGAAGGTCGGCCTCGAGGACGAGGGTGGCGTGGATGGTGTCGTGGGCATAATGGACATCGAGTTGTCCGATCCGGCGATCCTCTTCCCACACGAGGAAGATCTCGGAACTTTGCGTGCGTACGAGACGCGAGAGACGGTAGCGATAGTTGTTTTCCATGTTGAAAGTGTCGGCCCATCCTGCGCCGGACGGGATCTTGAGCGGCGCCATGCTGTAACAGCTAGAGCCAATTATCCTCTAAAATGGAGGGAATTGCAAGGAAATCGCGAAATCCGGATTGACAAGGTAACAGGACTTACGGTTTGACGCAGGATAACCCGGGTTGGCTTACAGACGATCATTGTTCGCTTCGAACTTGCACCCGGTTACCGTGGCGGTTTCGCTCCCAACCCGGCGGCCGCTCGGGCGCGCGCGAGATTTTGCTGCTCATTGGTGTTAGTCGGGTCCAGTTGAACGGCGCGCGCGAAATGGGTCGCGGCTTCCGCCGGACGGTTCAGTTTTGCCAGCATGACACCGAGACTGTTCTCAGCATCGGCCCATTTCGGGGCGAGTTGCACGGCGGCCTCGAACTCGCGCATCGCGCCTTCCGTGTCTCCTTTGGCGTCGAGAGCCGCCCCCTGAGCGTAATGGGATGCGGCCGTTTCCAGCCCCATTGCCTTCGCCTCGCTCCAAAGCTCGGCTGCCCCCGCCGTATCGCCACGCGCCTGCAGGGCGTAGGCGAGTCGGGCGCGGGCATCGTCTCGTTTCGGATCCAGGTTAAGCGCCTCGCGGTATTCATCGGTGGCGCCGGCAAGGTCGCCTTGCGCCTCGATCGCGCTGCCCAGAGTAACATGGGCAGCGGCATTCGACGGTTCGAGCTGTATGGCACGGCGGCAGGCGACCAGTGCCTCGGCAGGCTGGTTTGTTTTCATCAATGCGTCGCCGAGTTTGACATACACGCTTGCGAGGGAGGTGCTCACCCCGCGGCGCTCCTGAATGGCCGCCGCCATGCGATCCTGCGGGATCGCCTCGGCGGGCCGTCCGTTCGCGACCATGAATACCCCGAGATTATTGTGCGCCATCCAGCTATCCGGGTTGTAGGCCAGCGTGTGCCGGAATACCGTCTCGGCATTCCGCCAGTATCCGCATTGTTTCCAGCTCACGCCGGCCAGTATCGCAAGCAGCACGCCCGCGACCGCAATCGGCGCCATCGACTTCGACTGAGACAATGCCCAGGCCAGCGCCATCGCCGGCCCGAGCAGCGCCATGTAAAGGTAACGGTCGGCAACGGTAGAGTACATTTGAAAGTCGAACGCCGTGAGTCCGAGGACGGGCAGGAGCACGATCGTGAAGACCGCTCCGGCCGCCGTCAGCGCCGGCATCCGGCGGCGCAGAAACCACAGGCCCGCCAGAACGGCGGCCGGCACGATCCAGTCGATATAGGCCCAGGGATGAGCAAGAACCCACGCCGGCGTCCGTCCGTAGTGCACCAGGAGAGGCCACGGCCATACCAGCTTGGCCAGATAGAACGCCAGCGCGTCTCCGGCGACGAATGGGCGCTGCCAGAATGCGACATCCCGGACGAAGATGGCCGGGGCCGGTTGTACCATGCGGACGACAAGTGACCAGAGCGCCGACATTCCAAGCCAGACCCCGAGAGGCCAACTGCGCCACTGTTTTCCGTGTCCCAGCAGCCCCCACTCGACTCCCCATGCCATGGCCGGAATGACGACGGCGATTGGTTTCGAGAGCATCGCAAGCACAAGGCACGCCGTGCCGATTCCATAATACGTCCATCGCGTGTCAGTCGAATTGCGCGCGTAAAGCAAGTACAGCCAGACGCTTCCCAGCGCGAACGTGCCGCAGAGGACACCTTTGAGTTCGGATACCCACGCCACCGATTCCACTTGCATGGGATGAAGCGCGAACAACAACGCCCCCGCAGCCGCCGGCAGCGATTTTCGGAGCGCCGTAAAGAGCAAGGCGAAGACTAGCAGCGCATTGATGATGTGGAGAATGTAATTGACCGCATGAAAAGGATGAGGATCAAAAGCAGTGGCGGCTCCGGCCGGCGCCTTTGCCACTCTGACCAAACCGGCCCATAGGGAATAGGTGACCGGCATAAACATATCGCGATAGGGATTCGACCAAAAATAACCGGCGTCCGGTCCGTTTGCCCCGATCAGGTGAGGGTTCTGATAAACATGAATGTCATCGTCCCAGTCGATGAAATCCGCCCGAAGCACCGGACTGAATGCAATCGCGACTATCACGGCGATTGCCACTGCCGAGATCGCCAAACTCCAGATCGGCTTACCATCGGGCCGTCCCGCTGCCGTTTTAACTTGATCCGGCGTATCGTGCCGCCGCCGACTCCTCTTGCTCACGCGTATATCCTTCGTTGCTCCCTACCCTTCCAAAGGGACGGTTTGGGAGGCTATGATCCTAGCTGCGCCTCGAAAACCGGGCAACCATCATGACTCGATTTGCTCGTTTGACACCTAACCCGGCATAGCCGGAACCAAGAAGTGAAGAGAGGAAGTTTCACAACGGAAAAGACGGAATAGACGGAATAGACGGAATAGACGGAAATTTCCTTTCCGTCTATTCCGTAGTGAAAAAATCCTATCCTTCGGACCTCAGTTCGATTATGCGGGCTCCGGGCGCAAGTTGGGAAGCGGGCGCCGTTTCTCGGAAACGGTTGGCGGGACGGCGGTATCGCCGGCCGGCGGAGTCGAAGCCGGCGGTACAGCCGGCTCCGGAGCCTTGGCTCCAGTCATCAGGGCGATGAACTCGTCCCGCTCAAGCGATTCCTTCTCGAGAAGGACCTGGACGATCTCGTCCATTTTGCCCCTGTTTTCGAGCAGGATCTGGCGGGACCGCTCGTAGCACTCGTCGATAATCGAGCGGACTTCCTTATCGATCTCGACAGCGATCGTCTCGCTGTAATTGCGCTCCTCGTTCCAGTCACGGCCCAGGAACGGGTTGCCGTGGCGGTTACCCAGCACAACGGGCCCGAGACGCTCGCTCATGCCGTACTCGCAAACCATAGCCCGCGAGATCGCCGTGGCACGTTCGAAGTCGTTCGATGCGCCCGTGGTCACCTCGTTGTAAACAGTCTCCTCGGCGACGCGGCCTGCCAACAGGGCGCTGATCTCGTCCAGAAACTCCTGGCGCGTGGTCAGGTACTTGTCCTCGGTGGGGTACTGCATGGTGTAGCCCAGCGCCCGCCCTCGCGGCAGGATCGACACCTTGTGAACCGGATTGGCATGCGGCAGCAGTTCGCCGACGATGGCGTGTCCGAGCTCGTGATAGGCGATCCGCTCGCGGATCTGATCGTTCACAATGCGCGACTTGCGCTCCGGCCCGGCCACGACCCGGTCGATCGACTCGTTGAAGTCGGACATCTCGATCTTGGTCTTTTCACGCCGCGCCGCCAGGAGGGCCGCCTCATTCGCCAGGTTCGCCAGATCCGCCCCGCTGAAGCCGGGTGTCCGCCGTGCGAGCGAGTGGCTGTTGACCTCTTCGTCGAGCGGCTTGCCACGCAGATGGACATTGAGGATCGCCTCGCGGCCTTTGACGTCGGGCGTGTCGACGGTGACATGCCGGTCGAAGCGGCCGGGGCGGAGGAGGGCCGGGTCGAGTACGTCGGGCCGGTTTGTGGCCGCGATCATGATCACACCGGCGTTGGTATCGAAGCCGTCCATTTCCACGAGCAACTGATTGAGGGTCTGCTCACGCTCGTCATGCCCGCCGCCGAGTCCCGCACCGCGCTGCCTGCCGACCGCGTCGATCTCGTCGATGAAGATCAGCGATGGGCGATTTGCCTTCGCGGTGTCGAACAGGTCACGAACGCGACTGGCGCCGACACCGACGAACATCTCGACAAAATCGGAACCGGAAATGTGGAAGAACGGGACGCCCGCCTCACCGGCGATGGCCCGAGCCAGCATCGTTTTACCGCATCCCGGAGGGCCCAGCAACAGAACGCCCTTGGGGATCTTGGCCCCGAGCGCCTGGAACTTCTTGGCGTTACGCAGGAACTCGACCACTTCCTGAAGCTCCTGCTTGGCTTCCTCAACCCCGGCAACATCGTCAAACGTAACCTTGGGCACACTGTCCGTGAGCCGTTTGGCGCGCGAGCGACCGAACGTAAGGGCCTGGTTTCCGCCACTTTGCGCCTGTCGCATGACGAACATCCAGAAGAAGAAGATCAGCATCAGCGGAAGCAGCACGGTCATCAGCATCGCGCTAACCGCGTCGGAGATGATCGGCGGCGTCTTCTTGAACGTGACCCCCTGCGCATACAGCAGCTTGTCCAGGTAAACCCGCCCAAAGGCATCGTCGGCTCCCAGATAAACCTTAAAGTTGGTCCCGCCATGCAGGTACTTCCCCTCAAAGTAATCCTTGGTCGGGCTATCGAACGAACCGCTGGCAATCTTCTTGTTGTTGACGTCGGCAAGAAACTCGCTGTACTGGATTTCCTTCTCGTTAGGGGCGAGCCATCCGGTATGGGGTCCGCGGAGAATGTAAACCGCCAAGGCCAAAACTGCAATTGCGGCCAGGACCCTGATAACTGTATTGTTAGATTTCAATCGTACCTCCCTCCGCACGTTGGAGACGACGTGGGGA
>JBKQWH010000466.1:0-10751 GCA_052139635.1 Capsulimonadaceae bacterium | reverse complement strand
GGCGGCATTATTGTGGTCGTCGTGGAACAGAGCCAGCTTGGCGCCGAGCAGGGCGGTGTTTCCGGCCGGATGGACGCGCTCGATGGGGAACGGCAGCAGGCCGATCCGGTGGGCGCCCTCGATGCGGACATAGTTGCCAAAGGCGCCGGCGAGATCGACACGCGCGACATCGGCGATCGACGCGCCCAGTTCCTTCAGGAGAATCCGTACCCCGGCGGCGATGGCGGCCTTGGCCAGTTGAAGCTCCCGGATATCGGCCTGCGTAAGGTAAATGCCGTCGACAAGTGGCAGCAGCCGGTCGACAGCGCGGATACGCCCGTCGGGTCGAAGCAGGTCGAGGTCCAGCGCTGCCGCGGCGGCGTCGACCAGGCCGCTGCCGCACACGCCGCGCGCTTTGCCGCCTCCCAGCGTATTGCAAACTATCCCATTCCGCGCGCCGACATGCTTCTCAGAGCCGGAGCAAGGCACATGGACCTGAGAGATCGCGCCCGACGCCGCGCGCATCCCGCAACTGATCCGTGCGCCCTCGAAGGCGGGGCCGGCCGCGGTCGATGCGCACAGCACACCTCCGCGATTGCCAAGAACGATCTCGCCATTGGTGCCCAGGTCGATCAGGCAGCGAAGGCCGGCGCTTTCTAGAATTCCGGTTGCGACAATTCCGGCAAGCACGTCGGAGCCGACAAAGCCACCGAGGCACGGCAGAAACTCGACGGCGATATTTTGACCGAGATGTTCCCAGCCCAGTTCGGCAGACCTGAACGACTGCAACTCCACATCGATCGGCTCGAAGGGGACATGCGACAGAGGCTCCACGTCGATGCCGCAGAACAGATGGTGCATGACCGTGTTGCCCACCACCGTCATGCGCACCGGCTGGCCGGCGTGGACCGGCGTGGACATGAGCAGCTTTCGCGCCATGTGGCCCACCTGCTCGCGAACGATCCGCGTCAACTCGCCGGAGCCGCCGGCAGCGGCGTGCTCGACCCGGCTCATGATGTCGGCCCCGAACTGAGACTGAAGGTTGAGGGCGGTCTCGACCGCCAGCACTTTGCCGGTGGCCAGGTCGAGACACTGGGCGACAATGGTTGTGGTGCCGAGATCGACCGCGATTCCCAGTCCATGCCGCGGAACGAACGTGAAAACGGCGTCGTCTCCCAGGATAACGGCGTCCCACTGGCGCAGCTCAAGCGTAACATCGTCTTCAACCCGGCACTGGCACGCCAGCCGCCAGCCAGCGGCGATCTCCTGCTCGCTGAGCCGGCCACGTTGAATGTCGTCGGAGGGGACCGTTCCCTCCAGTACGCGGACGCGGCAGCCCCGACAGCGCCCCATTCCACCGCAGGGAAACTCCACACCATGCTCCAGAAGCAGGTGCTTGAGACTCATTTCCGGACCGGGCTCGATGCGAGCTCCGCCCGGCTGGAGAGTTACGTAAAACCGTTGTTGGGTATCCATGGGCCCTGTCTTGAACTGTGATGCAGATGATGAAATGATGAGAATGATTATGAACCAGATTCATCACTGGCTGGGTCCTCCTCTTCATTCCTCATTCTTTGCCGGCAGGCCGTACTCCTCCGGGCGGTAGGGCGCGTCGACGAGGTCTTCCGCCATCTGGGCGGTGAATTCGTCCTCGGATTCGGGGAGCGTGGCGGACTGGCGGTCCAGCCGGTCCAGCCATTTGACCTCGTTTGCCGGAATCTTCACTCGACCGTCTTGATGGGCCTGCTTGAGGACGGCGATGGTCGCAAGCACGGCGCAGCGGGTGCGGGCATAGGCGGTCGGCTCGGCGACGATCTCGCGGGAGATCTGCAGTACGATGTCGGGCCGGAGGACGAACGCCTGTGGGTCGAATGCGGCGTCGGATTCGGTCAGCCAGTCGCGCATCCGGGCGACATCCCCGGGGGCGCGAGCGGCGTTGAGCAGCCGGCAGTCGTAGATGAGGTGCTCGACCGAGACGACGGGGGCGGCGGCACTCAGCAGGCGGACATTCTGAACCGATTCGTTCGACCAGCAGTCGCAGACGGCCTGCGCGATATTGCCCATCGCACTCAGGTGCGCGCAGGCGGCCGCGCGGCCCTCCATCGAGATAGGGACGCCGGCAATGGCCTTCAGGTAGGGTCCCTCGTACGCGCAATCCTTGCTCGGCCCAACCGCGCCGCGCTCGAAGGCGACGAGGCTGCGCGGAACCGACGCCACCCGTACGATCGCGGCAAAGGTGCGCGGCAGCATTCGCTGCTCGGCCATGGCCATGGCCGTGTTCGCAAAACCGCACGCGGTGTCGCCGGCCGGAACAATACCGTCGCGGCGGCAGACCGCAACGATGCGGTCCCAGAGAAACTCCATGTCCCGCGGCGCCAGCACCCCCAGCGCGTAAACGAGGCCGCGCAGGTCGGCGTTCATCAGCGCGGTGTCGCAGATCTCCTTGCCTCCGGTCGACTCGATCGAGAGCAGGTCAGCCCCGGCCCCGGCGGCTGCGTCGAGAAGATGGGCCATCGCATCCCAGTACCGACCGCTGCGCATGTGGGGAGGCCGCTCGTGCTCGCGGGTGTCGTTCGGGGTCAGGCGGAGCGCGCTGCGCATTCCATACCGGACGTGCGCGTCCCGCAGGGAGTCGGCGAGAATCCGGGTTATCTCTATGCCCCATTCCGGGTGGACCGTCATTGGGGGGAGGGTCTCGAACTCCACCAGCAAACCGGGCGCCTCCAGGGCGACCGCCCGCTTCACGACTGCGTCGACAATCTCCTCGTACTGCCGGCGCACCTGCGGCCATGTCGATACGTCGATCGTCATCGGCGGCAGGGTGAAGTTGATCTCGGGGATGACCGTGCCGGCGCCGATCTCGAGGCCGTGGCCGGCTGTCACGGGCTTTGGCGCGCGGCCGTAAAGAAAGCCGTCCAGCGATTCGACCGCCAGGCGGTCAAACGACCGGGGCGGATACTCATGCCCGAACATCCCGAGTTCCTCCCGGGCTAAACGCCCACCATCTTACGCGCGATCCGGACCGCCCCGCTTGCGTTGTCGCTGAACCCGTCGGCGCCGATCTCATCGGCGTACCCCTGGGTGATGGGCGCCCCGCCGACCATGACCTTGACAGCGGCGTCCAGCCCGGCCTCGTGGACGGCCTCGACCGTCTTCCTCATGCTCGGCATGGTGGTGGTCAGGAGGGCTGAGAGACAGATAATTCGCGCGTTCCTCTCGCGGGCCGCGTCGATAAATCTCTGCGCGGTGACGTCGACACCCAGGTCGACGACCTCGAAGCCCCCACCCTCCAGCATCGCGGCAACGAGATTCTTGCCGATGTCGTGCAGGTCGCCGTGCACCGTACCGATCACGACAGTCGCGGCAAGTTTGGCGTCGGTGGCGGCCAGTTTGGGGCGCAGAATTCCCAGCGCGGCCTTCATCGCCCGCGCCGAGATCAGCAGTTCGGGCACAAAGATCTCGCCGGTCTCGAAGAGGCGCCCGACCTCGTCCATGGCGGGGATCATGTAGTTGTCCAGCAGGCGTTGTGGGTGAGTATTGTCGGCAACCGCACGGCTCGCGAGGGCCTTCGCCGTGGCCGCATCGCCGTCGACAATGGCGGTGTAGAGCTCTTGATATTCGTCCAAGTCCAGTTTCCTCTGGTTCATTATCACACAAAAGTGCGCTCATGTCCGACCTGCCCGCCCCGTCCGAATTGGAGTATTCGATACTGGGTATATTTTCGCTCGGCGGTCATTGACGGCCTCTGTGATACAAATCGTGAGAATCGTCGCGGGCGGAGAAGAATCCGGAATCAGGAATCTTAACAACGGAAAACACGGAAAAGGAATCCCTGATTTCCGTCCTTTCCGTGGTTAATATCTCTACATCCTATCGGAGAGTTCGCTTCGATATGATGGCCGCTGGCCGTAACCCACGGAAGGTCCGGGCGATCGGCGGACGAGGCGCCGGGCACGGCGGTTGCCTTACTTGTCGCTGGGGGCAGCGCTCCGTGCCCGTTGTCTCTTCCCTACGTTTCTTGTCGTCGATCGCCTCAATAATAGCAAAAACATTTTCTATTCGTGTTCCGTAAGGGCCTGAATCCTATCCTTCGAACTACTGCGTGCACGAGTCGCCGTAGCCGCCGGTCTCGAAGTCGCTGGTGATGATGATGCTGTACAGGTACCACTTGACGTGGTAGTCGAGGAAGAGCAGGTTCTGGCCTCCCGTGTGCCGATCGGTGAACGACCGCGCGTCAAATCCGCCTGTGCCGTTGTCCATGTTCATGAGCGCGTCGTTCGTGGATAGCTGCGTTCCCGGCTCCCCTTCCTCACCAAGAATGTAGGTACTCGACGGGTAGCCGAATTGGGAGAGCTTCTTTCCGGGCCAGATGTAACCCGACGAGCTGGCTTTCTGATGCGACGGGCTCGTGAGACACGAATTATACGCGTAGGAATCCCCGCTGATCAGGCCGTCGCGATCATCCGGGCACAGATAGACCGCGGGCGTCTTGACATACGGGTAGATGCTTCCCTGTGTCGGGTCGAAAGCGCCGGGGTGCACTCCGGCCACTGGATCGTCGGCGGGAAAGTACGTCATATACATCCACCCTCCCCTGGCGCCCACCCCCAGCGAGCCGGCCGCGCTTGAACTGGGGACATGCTCGTCGAAATCCTGCGTATACTGCATCATGGCCAGTCCAAGCTGGTGCAGATTCGAAGCACAGGCGATCTGCCGGGCTCTTTCACGCGCCTTCGCAAACACGGGAAACAAGATCGCGGCGAGAATCGCTATGATCGCTATGACAACGAGCAGCTCAATCAGGGTGAAGCCTCGACGGGTTCTCATGTCGCTATCCTCCTCGATGCGCGTCGGACGAATTTTATCGACGCATATCTATCTTATACCCGTTCTGAGACTATGTCAAGCAGGCAGCTTCAATAAGTTTACGATTAATGTCTGCGCGTTCCTTCCGCGCCGGACCTGATCCACCGCGCCGCCAACGGCACGAGATTGATCCACCGCCAAACCGGGTAAGTCATGTTGGGCGCAGCGAGCGTGATCGATCGCCGGAGTGAACTGTATGATCTCTCGACCTGACAGACTGACGGGGCCGTACAGGAAGACAATGTTAATTGTTATCGCTATTATCGCGATCACATTCGCGCTCTGTTTTGCGTGTTCGGCGGCCGGCACTTCCAAATCAACGGAGGCTCCGCCGGCCGCCCGGGCCGATCCTCTGATGGACGCGGGTCAGTATTTCGACACGTCGACGTTCTTCTCCAGCACCCGCCAGGACGATACGGTCTCGTTCGCGGTTGGGTCGAGCGATCCCGCGTTCGACAATCGGCTGCCCGATTCCACGGTGCGGACATCTGGTGCGTTCGCCAGCACCTGCGGCGGCGAGCCGCAAGTTCGGCTGGAACCGGGTCTGAGCGCGTGTGCCGGCGGCGGCGGTGTCGCACTTCAGATCGTCGACGGTATCGGGGAACGGCACGGCGTGCAGTTGATGATCGCGCCACAACCCGCCGAATCTCAGGTATCGGGAGAGGGCTCCATGCCCGTCGATGCCGGTGTTGTGAACGAGGCGGCGCGCGCGGTTGCGCGCCTGGCCGATGATCTCCGTCCGCGTCAGTTTAACCTCTTCTCGAGCCATAACGGCCGTGAACGCATGCAACTTCTGCTGGCGCCGGCAGACGGATCGTCGATGGTCCCGACGCTGGACCAGCCGCCGGTCACGGCTCGCCTGGGATTGGTCGACAGCAGTGGCTTTACCGCTTCGGTCGATCCCGACCCGCTCTCGGGCAACGGCTCCATCGAGCGCGTTCGACTGACAATCGGCCGAGCCACCGGGAAGCCCGGTTTATCCCCCATTACCGTCTGCAATCTTGTTTGGCGGCGATCCGGCGTGATTCCGGACTGTGGCGGGGAACCGGAGAATATGTCGGGCGGAGACTGGACCGTCAGCCAGTCGTTGTCGCTGACGCCCGCGGCATCGCTGTCGGCGGCCGCCAGTGAGTGGCGCATCAACGGAGATCCCCATGCCGGTGCGATCCTGACCGGCGAGTACCGCGCGTCTTCGGCGCAGGCCTTCGGCATCGGCATCTTCCAGGACGGCTTTGCGACATCCCCGTTTGCCTCGTACGCCCGCACCCTCCCCGCCGGCGGCCGCCTCTTCGTCTCTGTCGACGCCCCCCTCGACTACACCACCCATGTCCCGGTTTCCTGCCGCATGATCGTGCCCTTCTGACATCGATAGAATGTCGGCGCGGCTATGGCTTAGTGAATCGCCGCATCAGCCATCAAATCGCAGGATGGAATTCCGGAACCAACTCTCCTCGACCGGTACATCATCTCCGTCCTCGGCCGCCTGTTCGACGGATGGTGGTGGGTGGGAATTAACGAAAGCATTACCAGAAGTGCAAGAATGACTGTCGCCCAGAGGAGGGCTGTGCCGGAGAGGCGCCCTTTGCTCGGCTCCCCGACTTCACGGGCAGCCGGTCTCTGGGCGGGCAGTGGAAACAGGTCGACGCCGGTGGCTTCGAGTCGGGCGCACCAGGGGCAATTCGACAGTGAGCGGTCGTAATAGTGCTGCGGATTCGCCTGACATTCCCGGAGGCTGTCTCTGGCTGCTTCCAGAGCCTGTTTCCATTCGAGAGCCGACGGCCGCACGGCAGGATCGTGGTGACCGGCGTCGAAGCATCGCATGATCAGCAGGCGAAGTCCCGGATGAAGCGTCGCCAGATTTGGCGCCGCCGGGTCAGTGAGATCGACACCATTTCGGATTCCGTGGTTGAAATCGCCGCCCGAAATCGGTTCGAGAAGGGACGTGCCGTGGTAGGGATGACAACCGTGGAACAGCAGCCGATAGATAACCACACCCAGGGCAAATCGATCGTGATACTCGGTGGCATCGATTTCCTCGAGTTGTCCCCTCTTGTGCGCCG
Source organism: Capsulimonadaceae bacterium (assembly GCA_052139635.1). GTDB lineage: Bacteria > Armatimonadota > Armatimonadia > Armatimonadales > Capsulimonadaceae > JBKQWH01. The sequence continues at coordinate 3,846 of JBKQWH010000466.1, read as the reverse complement.
ACTGCAGTTCGGGGGGAACATAGTGCGCCTTCCGAACCCTGGTTCGCAATGTTTTGCGGGAATTGGGATCGATCACCTGAAAGGAGTCGACGTCAACCATGCTCACGCAGACCGTATCGGCAACGAAGATGTTGGTATGGTTCAGGTCGGCAATGACGAAACCGGCCTCATGAACCGCGTTGACAAGATGCGTCAGGTTGATCGCTGTTTGATGCAGGTGGGTGTATGTGAAGAGGGGGTAATACTTGATCCGCAACGGAGGGTGATAGGCGTAGGATATCGACCTGCGGCCATAAAGCCGGGGCATGGCCAGTCCCACGATTTTGCGGCGACTCCCTATTTTGACATAGACCTGGTCGACGGGCCAGACGACGTTGAAGCGACCTTCGGAATGCTCGGCGCCCGGCGGTGAATAGGACGCCAGCGCCTGCAGCTTTTCCGCACGCTTTATGGTCGGATAGTGGTATATCTTTACGGCGAGGTCCGCGTTTCCCACGACACCGTATACAAAGCCTTCCCCACCACTACCGATCTGCGAGTCGAACACCAATTTGCTTCCGTCCGTCTTCAAGTAGTAATTGGGCATATACCGTGTACTCAGGGTTGGCCTATTCGGCGAAGCGGCACTGGCGTGACGCTACAAATGCAGCTCGATATCGCCCCGATGCGATATCCTTCCTGGATATTATATCCGATCCGAGGCTTGGCGGACGAGCAATCGGTATTACGTTCAGCCTTGATGCACAGACATGTGTGCTTTGCCGGCGCGGTTGACCGACCGGACCGACCCAAAAAGCTCGATCTGTCCGGGCTGAGGCGATGGGAGACTGTCGATTTCGGCAAGGGCAATGGCGGGTTGACCAAACACTGCCGCCAGCAGCGGAGCGGCCCGCTTGATGCGGGCCGCTTCATTCAAAGGCAGGCAGTTCCTGGAATAATCCCTAACCCTGGACGAGTTGAACCAGGAGCACGAATCCATTCTGACCGGTGAGCGTGCCGGAAACCTGGTTGGAATTCGAGATGGTGAGTGTCCCGGTCAGCGTGCCGCCGGTGTAGTTGGACGTGAGGTTCACGAAACCGGTGTTCGTGATCGTGCCGGACAGGGTGAACGTGCTGTTAGTCGTCTTGTCGTCGATGATGCCGGTCACGGTGCCGTTCTGGGAGACGATCACCGTAATTGTCCCGGTGTCTCCATTACTGTTGCTGAACGTGCCGGTGAGGGTTCCGGCGAACACGACGCCGCCCTGAGTGGAGTTGAGCGTGACAACCAGTGTGTCTCTGGCATTGTCCGTCAAAGTCCCGGTCAACTGGTTAAACTGGTTGTACGACAGTGTGCCCGACAACGCGGGACCGCCGCTCGATGGGACCAACGTCGTTATGCCGGTGCTGGTGATTGTCCCGGCCAGAATGGTGCTGATATTGGTCGAGAGGTTGACCTCCTCACCAATGACAACGCCGTCCGACTCGAGGTTCAGGTACAGGGCGCCGTTCTGATCCTGATCATAAGTGAATGTCCCGACATACCGGCCAACGAACGGAGTGGAGCCCCCTCCGCCGCCGGACGAGCCGCCACCACTGCATCCGCAAGTCCCCAGTCCGACAGCCAGACAGAGAAGCACGGCGAAGAGATTACGCATTTCGATGTCTCCTTTGTTTCACAGTACAAATGTACCCACGCAGGTGGCAACGACAACCACAGCGGCGACGGGTACGTATGTTCTCCTGGCAGGGTCACCGAATCAGGGGGTTATTTGCGCCATGCGAAGCGACGTCGGGGTGTTCTCACAAGCTTCGCCCTGACCGGAGCGACGGTCAGGGACACGGCGAAGCCTGGCGGCGGGTCGGACGCAGTTGGCGAGCGCAGCTTGAGTGGAGTTCAGCGCGACATTGCGTCCGACGGCGCCAAAGCGGAGTGTTGGGTGGACAACAAGAGCGACAGGGCCCCAACATCCATTATTTCTCCCGCCGCGCACTGGCGTACGCCTGGAAGATCCCATACGGAATGCCGATTTCCTGAATGCGATTCTCGATCTTCGCCAAATCCGAACCGCTCCTGTTCAGCCCGACCAGCGCCATGATCTTGTTCAGCCCGCGGGGGTTGTTTGAGCGCTTAGCCGCCACGTACTTACGGGCGAGTTGTTCCACCTCCTTGATTTCCTTGCGGTTCAACCAGCGGCCATCGGGACGCTGCCAGGCGGACTGTGTGTAGACGGGCGCGCGTCCGCCGGCAACCGGCGGGGCGGGCGGGGCGGCAGGTGGAGGCGCCGGGAGGGTTGCAACGGCCGCACCCGCGGCCTCAACAGATTCCATGCCCCTCGCCGTGGCAATCGCTGCCAACACGGACTTCGGACGGCAAGCGCCGGGATTAGGCAAATATGCGGAATTAGGGGTCTTGCACCGAGCACAAGACTTGTCGAGCTCGGTCATTATCAGTTCACAGGAAGAGCACTTCACTATTAAACCTCTCGAATACAAGCAACGGTGCTGATTAAATCGGCCTCGGATGTCGACTCGAAGACATCCTCGGGACCGCGCGACAGAAGAGTTCAGTGAATTTAGATAGCAATGCCTCCTTTCAAGCAGTGATAGGCTTCCTATTATACCTGTAGCAAACAGCCAGCAGTGCGATTCGCTCCGGCAGCTTTTTTCACGCGCATGACAGGCGAGCGTCAACTGTTTCGCGGGGTAAATTGTCTTGATCTGTGATGCGGACGATTACATGGTGAAGATGATTAAGAAACAGCCTCATCACCGAGTGTTGGTCATCTGGGTGCCGAGCGTTGGCCATCGACGGACTGCCGCAAGCACCGGGTTGCGCCGAGTTCGACCCACGAATGAATTCGCGGGGTGAACGTCCTTCGGACGAAAGGGGAATCCTTTCTGTACGGGTAGGTTGCGCCTATACCCGCGCTATACGAGGCGAGATCCACTCGATTGACGTCTACGCCGTCGAACATTCAGCGTTCGCGGCGCGCCGTGGCATACGATTGAAAAATCTCGTACGGAATCCCGATCTGGTTTACGCGATCCTGAATCGTCACCAGGTCCGACGGGCTCTTGTTCAGGCCGACCAGTGCCATGAGCTTGTTGAGCCCGCCACCGCCGTTTGACCGCTGAGCCGTCACGTATTTGCGGGCAAGTTGTTCGACTTCCGCGATTTCCCTGGAACTCAGCCAGCGGCCGTCGGGACGCTGCCAGGCCGATTGCGTGTAGATGGCCGGCCGGCCCGGCGCGTGCGAATCCGGACGAGGCGCAGGAGGAAGCGGAGCAGGTGGAACGATTTCGCCCTGGCGCCCGACGGCGTGCGAAGCGCGTTCCCCGGCAGCCGCCGTCTCTGCCCGAGCCGCGCGCCCAGGGCCGATGTTCGCAGCCTTGCACCGCGCGCAGTGCCTATCGAGCTCGATCATGATAAATCCACAAGTTGAGCACTTCACTGTAAAACCTCTCGAACATTCGCGTAGGCGAATGCAATGTTCGCGGCGCTACTACCGTCCGCGTCGACGATGAGCGGGTTGAGCCGTCCGACCGTCACGCAGGCAACCTCGTTCGCCCTCATTTATAAATAGCATTACACGCAATACAGACCATTACAGGACCAGAAATAGGAAATATTTCATAGGAAATAGAGTATCTCAAGTTCCGTCCCGGCATCATCCAACCTCTCGTCGATGTTTGCATAAGAATTGCCGAATACGTCGATACACGAATTATACAGTGAATTCTCGCATTATGCCATCTAAACGTAAAAATAGTCGCGGGCGGCTTTGTCTTGAACTGTGATGTCGATGATGAAATGATGATGATGATTCAGAAACAGCCTCATCACCGAGTGTTGGTCATCTGGGT
>JBKQWH010000465.1:0-6087 GCA_052139635.1 Capsulimonadaceae bacterium | reverse complement strand
GACATGCGGACCTTGTGGGCGATGCACTCGGACGGAAACGGTCCGGTGGCAATAAACCTCCCGGAGACCGGCGGCACAGATGATCCTGACAAGGCGGTGGCCGCCTACGATGTCTCGCGGGACGGCTTGCGCATCGTTTACTACACGGCGGTCTCTCAGCCGTGCCGAATCGCAACAAACACCGGGCAGGCAGTTGGCGTTATTGGCGAAATGGGAAGCAAAAATCCGGCGTTCAGTCCCGACGGCAACCGGGTCGCGCTCGCGGAATTGATCGGGCCGACCGAGATCCTTAGCATTCAAGACGGTCCGCACGTTGTCCTCGACGACCGTCCGACGACCCCGCAATGGATCAGCAACACGGAAGTTGTGCTCCTGGATGGCTTTACGGGACCTCATGGAGAGAAGCCCGGCCTGTATCTGACGAAGACCACAACCGGAGCCCCGCGCCGCAGAATCGCCGACCTGCCCATCTCCTTCGACGTCAGCGTCGACGGCAAGCAGGTCGTCTACACCGACGGCGAGTCGATCCATGTCGTGAACATCGACGGCACGGGCGACCACCAGGTGAAAGCCGCGCTCACGCAGTATGTCTGCCTGAGTCCCGACGGCACTCGGATTGCGTATGTGGATTCGCAGGCGCTGGTCCGCAAGATCCACGTGATGAACATCGACGGCTCCGGCGACCACGTCATCCTGACCGCGCCTCCGGTCAGGCACGTTAAGGAGAACATCGACGGCCCGATCGAGTGGAGAGCGCGGTAGGCGCCGGTCAGCGTCGGGATACCGCCCGGGAAGGACTCCCAATTATGGCACTTGTCTGTATTATCGGCATGCACCGCAGCGGCACGTCGCTCGCTGCCCGGCTCCTCAATATCGCGGGGGCTTATCTCGGAGACGACGACAACCTTGTGCCGGCCGACGAGTCCAATCCGGCCGGCTACTGGGAGAACACGCACTTTCACGGCTTCAACGAGCGGATACTGAACGAATTCGGCGGCGCCTGGTACATTCCGCCCGTGCTGCCGGACGGGTGGCTCGACAACGAGAAGGTCGTTGGCTGGCGTCGCGACGCGGCGGACATCGTGAGCGCACGGTATGCGGGCCACGACGTCTGGGCCTGGAAGGAGCCGCGCACAACGCTGCTGCTGCCGTTCTGGCGGCAGGTGGTTCCCGACGCCATGTTCTGGACTTGCGTTCGAAATCCTATCGATGTCGCCGCATCCCTCGCAAAGCGGGACACGTTCAGCTTCGAGCACAGCGTCGCCATCTGGCATATCTACACGCTGCGAGCGCTCCAGGAGAGCGCCGGTGCTCCCGTTGTGCTGACCCATTATGAAGACCTGATGGCCGATACGCGTGCGTCACTGTCTCCCGTGCTGGAGATGGCCGGGCTAACCGAGAGAATGTCGGACGAGCAGTGGACGGAGATACTTCAGTTTACAAACGCGGAACTGACGCACCACCGGCACACCCTCGACGATGTCGAGAATGACCGGCGGGTTCCGGCCACTACCCGCGCGTTTTATCGAGCGCTCAGGGAAGGCTATCCCGACGGAGTGCAAGCCGCCGTCGAGGAAGCCGCGGCCGGAGAGCCCATCCTGCGGAACATTATCGACCGCGAAGACCGGTTCGCACGCCTGACGGCCGAGCGCAACGAGCTGCAGGCCGCAAATGATCGCCTGCGGCAGGAGCTTCGCGACAAGCAGCAGGCGCTCGAATTTGCGGAGTCCGTGTTGAGCACCAGGTCCCACCAGATGGCCACCCGGATCGCCCAACTGCTGGCCCGGAAGCCGGCGGCGCCCGGAGAGTGATGTAAGATCCTCCGGCCGAGCAGGCCAACCGGAGCGATTGATCGCAAATATCGTCAAATCCTTTTACGGTATAATGACGGCTTGCGTGTTGAGGTTTCCGGTTCGTTTACCGGCACGAACCTAACCGCGGCTTTTGTCTTGAACTGCGATGTTTCTGATGAAATGATTCAGATGATTGAGAACCAGCCTCATAACCGAGTGTTGCTCATCTGTGTGCCGAGCCATCGGAATTCGGAAACAAGCAAGGAATCTTCCGAAGGGTTCCGTGAGAGTTTGGGCGTAGCTCATTGTTCCGGCGTGAGCTCGCGCCGTCGATCGAGGGCCGATCGGACGTGTCATCTTTGTCTGAACTGAAAACCAGCCTCGTCAAAGCGATCGAGGGAACGGGCATAAAGGCCTTCCGAGACGCCCTCTTACGCCGGTCAGCCCTCGCCCACAAACAAGCCGTAATCGATTCCGGCTTCTTCGATCCCGAGTGGTATATCCGCGAGTATTCCGACGTCAAGCGCGCCGGTGTCGATCCCCTGGAACACTACCTGCTGCTCGGTTGGCGCGAGAATCGAAACCCCGGACCGACGTTCGATACACGGTGGTACCTGTGGAAGCACGGGGACGTCCGAGTTTCCGGCGTCAATCCGCTTGTTCATTATGTTACGGCAGGTCGAAAGCAAAATCGCAAGATAAAGGCCGCTGGCTATCCGGTGTGCGGCAAAGCGGAGAACACGTCAAACGGTCTGCGGAAATATGCAAACCAGATTCTCCAGCAGGCGGTTGGCATTCGCAAGGAAGAGACGGAAGAGTATGTAGCGCTCTCCGGGGACCACCTGGACGCCGCCGGGCTTGCCGTCAAAGCGATCGCGTTTTATCTTCCTCAGTTTCATCCCATCCCGGAAAACGACACATGGTGGGGGCGTGGCTTTACCGAGTGGACCAACGTGTCGAAGGCCGTTCCTCAGTTTGTTGGCCACTACCAGCCCCATCTGCCCGGAGAACTGGGGTTCTACGACCTTCGGCTCGTGGAAGTTCAGGAGCGGCAAGTCGAACTCGCCCGGCAGCACGGAATCCACGGTTTCTGCTTTCACCACTACTGGTTCGGGGGAAAGCGCCTCCTCGAGCGCCCGGTCAATCAGTTTCTTGCCGCACGCCGCATCGATTTTCCGTTTTGCCTGTGCTGGGCGAACGAGAACTGGTCGAGACGATGGGACGGTAGCGAGTCCGAGATCCTGATTGCTCAGCGGCACTCTCCGGAAGACGACATCGCGTTTCTCCAGGACATCGAGCGCGCCCTGCTCGATGAACGGTATATCCGGGTCGACGGCAAGCCGCTCCTGCTCGTTTACGATCCAAGCCTGCTCCCGGAAGCACGCGCGACCACCGACCGGTGGCGAGAATACTGGTCGCGACTCGGCCACGGGGACCTTTACCTTGTTGCCGCTCGCACGTTCCACAACAATGCGGCTCCAAGCGCGCACGGGTTCGATGCGGGCGTCGAGTTCCCGCCGCACCGAACCAGACTGAAGGCGCTCAATCCGGACATCAGGTTCATCAGCCCCAACTACGATGGGCAGGTGTTTCGCTACGAGGATCTTGCCAGGCACTACTGGTCGCTCAAGTATCCGGACTTTACCATGTTCCGGACCGTTTCCCCCGGCTGGGACAACACTGCCCGTAAGCCGCTGACCGGATATATCTTCCACGGATCGACCCCGGCGGCCTACGCGAAATGGCTCGAAACAGCCGCTCAACAGACCATGCAGCGCTTGCCCGAAGAGAGGCTGCTCTTTATCAACGCGTGGAACGAGTGGGCCGAGGGCGCGCACCTGGAACCGGATCGACGGTTCGGCTACGCGTACTTGCAGGCAACCGCGGGCGTCCTGCGACAATTCCCTCAAGCGAAGACCGAGCACGCCGACGCCGGCGCAGCCAGGCCGGCGGCCCTGACGGATCATTGATGCGCGCTGGAAGAGCACGTTGGAACCGCGGATGCGGTTCCAACGTGGAAGGTCCGCCGATGGTTTGTGGCTATGGTGTCGAGCTTACGAAGTCCGCCGTCCAGTCCGGGTACGGACCATACGTATACTGGCTGAAGCCGCCTCCGGCCGGCAGGCTCCAGATCGAAGCCGCGCCGCCGGCACTGTCCCAGAGCAACTGCGTCACCCCATTTCCCCCGTCGGACAGCCCGACTGCCGACCAGTTCGGGAACGGGCCAAACGTGTTCTGCGTGAAGTTGCCCGAGACCGTGTCGTAGCTCCAGAGCGACGCCGCCCCGCCGGTGTTTGTCCACAGCACGTGTGTCGTTGTCGGACTCGCCGCGAGCGCCGTCGCGGTCCACCCCGGGTAGGGACCAAACGTGTTCTGCGAAAACACGCCAAAGGTGTCGTCGACACTCCAGACGGACGCGACGCCAGCCGTGCTATTCCAGAGGATGCGCGTCCGACCGTCGATTCCATCGGCAATGGCGGACGCCGACCAGTTCGGATAAGGGCCGTACGTATGCTGTGTGTACGCTCCCGTGATCGGGTCGTAATTCCATATGCTGGCCACTCCGTTGGAGCCGGTCCACAGAACGTGTGTTATCCCGTCCGGGCTCACGCAGAGGCTCTTTGCCGTCAAGCCCGAGAACGGGCCGGCCGTGTGTGAGTCCAGCCAGCCTGTCGCATTGTCGACCGTCCAGATGTAGGCGCTTCCGTCGGGATTGTCCCACAGCATGCGCGACGTGCCGTCCGGTGCGGTCGCCGTCGACACCGCTGTCGCACCATACAGCGGACCGTAGGTGTTCTGGGCGAAGCCGCCGGAGATCGGGTCATAGTCCCACAGGGAAAGCGCATCGTCCACATTCACCCAGCCGACCTGCGTTTTGGGTGTGTTGTTTGCCGGAGGCAGTCCCATGTCCAGGCGGAAGAACCCGGACGCTGAAGTGTCGCCGTAAAAGGAGTCGCTGACACCGTAGAAGACTCCGTCCGGACCCTGAACCATAGCGTAGGGATACGAGGTCCCCAGTGTCGCGCCGACCGGTATTGCCTGCAGGTCCGGCGTAATCAGATCAATCTCGTCGTTGTACGAATTGACGCCGTAGACATTATGATCTGTCGCTTCCACGGTAGGAACGCCGTAGCCGCCTCCGCTCCCGTTCCACTCAAAGGACGATCCGTCGTACGCGACCTTAAACTCGGAACCCTGATCGGTGACGCTCCCGACGGTCGTGGCGCCGTAAAGGTAGCCGTTCTTGCCGTCCACCAAACCGGTAACAAGTTCCCCTTCTGGGGATGCCGATGTGAACGAGTGAATGATCTGGTACGTGCTCCCGTCCGGAGTCAACCGGAATACATACCCTGAATTGATATCCGTAGTCTGGTCGGGTTGAACGTAGCCGAATAAATCGCCGTCTGCCGCCTGCCCAACGAGTTGACAATATCCAATCATTGAGCCCGTGAAGCTATGCAGGATCTGTAGCTGCCCCGCGGCTGTCAGGCGATATACGAACGAACCCAAGATCGACGAGGATGAGAGAGACCATCCATACCCGTACAACTCCCCATCGATGCCCCGGAAGAGCGTTATCGGCATATCCCCGGTACTGGCGCCAAGCGTGTGGACAACACCGTCTTCCGTGATCTGGAACATGCTTCCATACGCGGTGTTCAGGTCATACTCCACCCCGTAAACATTGCCGTCGGATCCCGACGACACCGTATACGACGTCTGTTCCGGAGAAACCTGGAGGGGTTGAACCAGCGACCCGTCCGACGACGCGCGAAAGAGTATCGTCAGGGGCGATGAGCCGTTCCATCCATACCCCACTCCGTAGAGAAAGTCCTGTGTATACGGCTGGTCAGCCAGTCCGAGTTTCGCCGCATCCAAACCAGTGCTCGCGGCCGGCTGCGCTGGAGTCGGCGCCGGGCCTCCAACCGCGATCTGGACCGGGAAATCGGTGGGATACGCGTACAACATCGTCACGTACTGAAGGTAGGTGTTGGCCATCAATCTCAGGTCTCGCGTGCGCACCAGGTTGAGAATGCTTGCGTTCGTCGGTAGGACCGTGGGGAATAAGGCCGCGAACAGAATCACGGCGGACAGAAGTGGCGAGAGCCAGCGCGTTGTAAATCTTCGTACCAAGGAATCCTCCTGTGAATTGAGTGCAGTCGATCGCACGCGCCCTGCTCCCGAAATTCCGGTCGCGTGCCCTCCGTCCCGAGCTTGGCACGCAAGAGGGCGGCCGCGGCGATCTCGACACACAAGTCTTCCTTGGGGAGGCTGTTGATCTGCTGCCGGGTCA
>JBKQWH010000464.1:0-3307 GCA_052139635.1 Capsulimonadaceae bacterium | reverse complement strand
CGGAAGCGGTCTACCAGAGTAACCGCTACGGCGCTATGACCTACACGGTCGGCGGCCTGACCGCCAGCACCGGATATGTCGTGCGGCTGCACTTTGCCGAGACGTACTTCGACGCGGCTGGCAGCCGTACGTTCGGCGTCACGATCAACGGCACCCAGGTGCTTTCCAACTTCGACATCTTCGCGACCGCGGGAGCCGAGAATGTCGCTAACATTCAACAGTTCAACGCGACGTCGAACAGCAGCGGGCAGATAGTCATCGTGTTCGTCCTCGATGTGAATCAGCCTCAAATCAACGGCATCGAGATCGACAACTGATCTTGAAGCAAAGTTGAGCGTCTCGAATTGAGAGTGGGAAGGGGTGGAGCGGATGCGCTCCACCCCGTGTTCGTTCTCAGTTCGTTCCACAGTCGGAAGCCAGTTGCGCCGCACAATTGGCGAGAATCCAGCGCTTACCTAAGTCTCAGTTTTACCGCCGCACAGGCCTGCAACTTCGGCAAGAGATAGGGCGGTTCAACGTTGCCATTTCGCAAAGGTGCCCTAAACCCGGGGTTTCGCGGCGGACCGGCGATCTCGTCGCCAGCCCGGCGCGACTTGCTTGTCGGACATAAATCACGGCTGGCTGTCATGCCGGTCCACACGATGCGCCCACATCGGCCTTGGCGTCAGCTCGGCCGCCACCTGGTTGGACATCGTACCGTGATTCTGAATGGTTGGCAGGGTGTTGCTTGCGAATTGGCGAAGGGCCGAGTCACGGCCCTGGTAAAGTTCTCGGCCGAAGAGCGCCTCCGTCTGGCGATGGGTGCGTACCTGAGCCTCGATGTAAGCTCGGTCGAATTGATCACCTGAAAGTGTTGAAAGGCGGGCAATCTGGGCCCGGTCCCTTGCATTTGGTTCAGTGGGTATCGCCAACCCCTCCTGCGCTTGGATTGTCGCGAGGCGCTTGTTGATCTCCGTGTGGCTGAGCACGATGCGCTGCGCAAAATCGCGCACATTGGCATCAATAGCTGTTTCCAGGGCAAGTTGGGCTTCCTGCACCTCAGCGATTCCTGCCTGGGCCGCCTTCATGGCAAATGCACGGTCTGCCATTGTCGTCAGGGCCTGCGAGGGCACCGTCGATGCCCCGATAAGTCCCACCAGACCCGCAGTCGCAATAACGGTTCGTCGCTTGATCATGGATTTCTCCTCCCCCAGTATATCCGCGTCGCAACTCCGGTCTCGACGGCGGACGGGTCGTTTCCCCGTGTGCCGTTCGAGCCGTTTCCTTTGTTCCAACAATCGGGCGTTCTTAAAACCAGGAGGCCAAATGGTTTAAGACACCGGCTGGTCCCCCTCCGGGACCGGACCGCAGCGGCAGGCGGCGACGACATCGACCCACGAATGAATTCGTGGGCTGCCAGGGAGAACGTCCTGCGGACAACCCACGATTTTCATCCATAAGCGGGTGGATCGAAGATTCCTGATGACTCATCGCCCTTCGAGCAAGCATTCGTCTCGGACGCCTGTGTGGACGCGATGGACGCTATGGACACGCGGAGCGGGTTCCCGTGGCGTGGGCCCACCGCAGCGGCTATGCCGCACTATGACACACCGATGCAAAACGTTAGTCGGGCTTGCGGATCCTGCTGTCGCATTAAGGAGCGCATCGGTGGGGAGGGCAGCTAAACGTTCGATTCCGTTCTGCGTAACCCTAAGTTCCGGCGCCGCCGTCGATCCCAGAGCGCCGGAATCGGGGCAATAATCCGCGAACTAGAGCTTATCAGAGTGTGCGCGCGTGATTAATCGATTAATGTACGCTTTGTAGTACCGGTAAAGGCCACTCACGGATTTTCATGCATTGACAAATTGGTATGCCTTGTGTATAATTGGCGAATACAGTATATTGCAGACAGCGAATATGTACGCCGCCGGTCGTCAATCTACAATCGGCGCTTTGCAACGATTGCTGTACGACGTCGACAGGTGGGGCCGCGGGCGTGGAGAACTCACTATCGTCCGCGAGAAGACAGTAGGCATAGCTATACGTTTAGCCCAACGATGCATTTCAAGCGACGCAAGGCGCATCTCCTTGCCTAGGAGTTACAACACATGAAACGCTTGCACCGAGGCCGCCGACCGTGGGTGGCGCTCGCGATGACCCTGGTGCTTGGTGTGCTGGCGGCGATTCCCGGCCGCGCCATTCCCAGTATCCTGACTCAGCACACCGATAACGCGCGTGATGGCGCGAATATCAATGAGACTATCCTGACACCGTCAAACGTCAACGTGTCGACCTTCGGCAAGCTGTTCACAGCGCCGATGGACGCTCCTGTGAACGGCCAGGTCCTGTACGTGCCGGGCCTGACAGTCGCCGGAGCGACGCACAACGTCATCTTTGCCTACACTACCAACAACGGTAACAATTCGCCGTCGAGCATCTGGGCCTTCGACGCCGACTCGGGCGCGCAACTCTGGCACACGACCCTGACCAATGCCGCCGAATGGACGACGTGCGCTCCCGTCATCGACCCGGCGACCGACATCATGTACGTGCTGACCAAGGCCGTGACCGACAGCGGCGCAACGCAGTTGCACGCGTTCAATATCCTCACCGGCGTCGAGGAAGCCGGCAGCCCCATCACGGTTGCGGCCTCGGTCGCGGGAACCGGCGACGGAAGCTCCGGCGGTGTCGTCTCCTTCAACACCGCTCAGGAGAACGACCGCCCGGCCCTGCTCGAAGTTGGCGGCGACGTCTACGTTTCGTTTGCCCACAATACCGACAGCCCGCCGTATCACGGCTGGATCATCGGCTATAACTATAATACGTCCACGTCGACCTTCACCCAGACCGCCGTCTTCTGCACCACGCCGAACGGCTCCGACGGCGGCATCTGGCAAGCCGGCGACGGCCTCGCCGCCGACGCCAACGGGTACATCTACGCGGCGGTCGGCAACGGCACATTCGACGTCAACTCCGGCGGAGTCGACTATGGCATGGCGTTCCTGAAGCTGGCCAGCCCGGGACTGACCGTGTCCGACTACTTCACGCCGCACGACGAGCTCGGTTACAGCAGCGGAGACGCAGATACGGGGGCAATGGGTGTCGCGCTGATCCCGAATACAACCGCCGTCTTCGGTGGCGAGACGAAGTTCGGATCGGTGTTCCTGATGAACTCGAACAACATGGGCGAGTTCAACGCCAGCACCGACAACTGCCTCGACCGCATCGACAACCTGTCTCCGAGCGGCGACAGCGGCCAGAATCCGGTGGCGTGGGATTCCGGCACATACAAATACGTGTACGTGTGGGCGTCGAAGGCGGATCTCTA
>JBKQWH010000463.1:0-9517 GCA_052139635.1 Capsulimonadaceae bacterium | reverse complement strand
ACATCGCCCTCAGCAAGCTCCTTAAACATGCTCTCGAAGTCAGACTGGCTGACCCCGGAGGCGTCATCCTCGACAGCTTGCGGAGAGCGTACGTGGGCGGTCGGTGCGGGTGCCTTCTCCACCTTGGGCTCCGGTTGCGCGGCGCCATTGACATCCGGCGCGGGTGACGCGACCGAAGCCAGGACCTCCGGAGTTGCATCCGTGGCCGACGAGGCGGTTTCGTCGCTCGTCAAAACATCTTCAGATACGGCCGACATAATTTCGTAGTGCTCCTCAGCAGTGGGACCAGAATGGCCCCAGGATTTGGTAGTGCGATCTTAAACAGACACAGGTCAACGTTCGAGGCTCATCCCTCTATCAGACATTTCAGGTGCGGTATGCCAGCCCCCGACTGCGCTACGCCTGACACACCGAACAAAACACTGTCCCGCGGCCGCCGACACGAGTGCGGCGCAATAGATCTCCGCAACGCGGGCACGGCTCCCCACCGCGGTCATACACAAGCGGCCGATATCGGCCCGGATTTCCATTCGTATCGATAAACTCGTCGCTTGCCGTGCCACCACCGTCAACGGCCTCCGCAAGTACCAACCGGATTGCATCGCGCAAGCGTCCCGCTTCATCGATGCTCAACATCCCGCTTAACCGCAACGGCCCGATTCCGGAACGAAACAGCGACTCATCCGCGTATATATTTCCAACACCCGCCACCACCGTCTGATCGAGCAAGGCTGTCTTGACTGCCGTGCGGCTTCGTCGGGAGAGTGATTGGTGCAGCGCCTCGCGAGTAAACGCGTCCGACAGCGGTTCGACGCCCATGGTGGTCAAGCTGGAGTGGCTGTTAAGCTCGTTATCGCTGAGGTAGCGGACCTCTCCCCAGGTCCAAATATCATGGAAGCGCATTTCTATCGCTTCCCCGTTGCTCGCGGCAACCGTCAGTCCCAGCGCCAGATATTTGCCATCCGGTTCGTCGCGACGCACAACGCGCATGTGCCCGCGCATTTTCAAATGGAACAGTAGATAATACCGCGAGTCAACCTCAAAAATCAAGTACTTGCCGCGCCGCTGCACGGATATAATTGTTCGACCCGTTACCTGCCGCCGAAATTCCTCCGGGTCATGCACCCGGCCCTTGAGCATCTTGGCGACGAGGACACGCACGTCGATAATTGTCAACCCGGCAAGCGCCCGTTCCAGGCCGCGCCGCACCGTCTCCACTTCAGGCAGTTCGGGCACTGCAACACCGATTTCCTTCCGACCACCTAATTCCCCTCCCCGCCCTCTTATTCCTTCCCGCGGCGGGAGTTTTGTCAAGATTTCTTCTGACGTTTTTCATCGGCCGGACTGGCGCTCGATCAATGGGTCTGAGTTCCGGCGTAGGCCAGGGACGCGACCGCCTGTTCAATGGTGCGCGAGATTCCCACGGCCTCATACGCATAATCGACGCCAACTCCGTCGGGTATTTCGCGCACTTTTGCCACCGGATCGCCGTGGGCGGCATTTATCGTGTGAGTAGCGCAGAACTGCCAAGCCCAGCGCAGCTTCATTCCGATAGATCGACGGCGATAACCCGCTTCGCAAGGGCTAGTCGTGACCGCCGGGCTGACGCCGTATTACGAGACGAATACCAGGAAGTCCTCGAGAAGTCGGATAATGGGCATACGTACGCATTCCCGCTATCCTGTGTCGCCTTTCACCAGCGAGACGGGGACAACGGTAAGCGGCGGGACCGGCTCGCCCGAAATCAGACGCTTGACGGTCTCGACGGCGACGCCGGCCACATTGTCCCAGGGCACGCGCACGCTGGTGAGCTTGACGGCCAGGCCGGGAAAATCGAAGCCGTCGAAACCGACAATTGCGAACCGATTGGCCAGACCCGCGGCGTTTACAAATTTGTAAACTTCCAACGCGCTTCCGTCGCACCAGCAAACAATGGCGTCCGCGCTGCGAGGATCGGAGAAGAGGGCTTTCTCGGTCTCGCTCAGTCTGTCCTCCGTGTCACCCGCTGTTACCATGCGAACTTCAGCACCTAGCTTCTGCGCTGTTTGACTGAACGCGGAGTGGCGCAGGTTACTTGCAATATGGGTGATCATCGGCATACGGTACAAGATGCGCCTGCAGCCGCTACCAACAACATGCTCGGCCAGCGCTTGAGACCCACCCTCGTCGTCGGCCGTCACTGACGCGATCCTCGGGTGCGAGTCCGCGACCGCGACCGCGGGAAATCGCCGCTCCGCCAGCATCTGCGCAACCGGGTCGTCCAGATGAGTGAACATAACGACGCCGTCGACCTTGCCATTGATGATCGACTGGAAGTGCGCCATCTTGTCATCGGGATTGGACGAACGGTGGATCAGCATGTCGTAGCCTTGCCGGTCGCACTCCCAGTGCATTCCCGAAATCAAGGCGCTTAAAAAGGGGATGCGAGTGTCGATATAGCCAAAGCCGTTGTAAAAGCCGATCGTATGCGTCGATTGGTGGCGCAGGGAGCGCGCGACTGCGTTCGGGCGGTAATCCAACTCTGTCGCGGCGCTTCGGACGCGGTCGCGTGTCGCGGCGGACGTACGTGTGCTCGACCTCGACCCATTGAGGATGGATGAAGCCGTAGTGCGGCTCACGCCGGCCAAATCGGCCACGTCCTGCAAGGTTGCCGCACGTACAGGCTGGAAGCTGAGCGGTTGATCCTCTTTAGACATAAGTGATTATCGCACACGGTACCCCGCGCTGTGGCTGCGTGTCAAGACCGAACGTAAAGTCGATCGATAAACTGCGCAATCGGGGGAGAGGATTTCGCCTGCGATTGATGCAATTCCCCGTCCTTTACCGGTTATGTTGAAAGCACGCTGATAATGACTCGGAGCGCGACTCCGCCTCTTCCCGTTCCACCGGAACAGCGGTCTACGAGGGCTTCTTTGCGTCGGCGACCTGTTCCGCCCCCGGCTGTGCGGCGGTTGGCGGCTGATGCTGGGCCAGAGCGGACCCTGTAAACGTGCTGCCTGCCGGCAGCGGTCTCGCAACTACCGACTGGGTCAGTACCTGCATCTGCAACTGATGGCTGATAACTCCGAGCGAGACGAGTTCCGAATGGGTGACGGGGCGGTCCTGAACCTTCGGCCACGACGTCTCCTCGAGAAAAGCATCCAGTGACGTTCGCAGAGCGGCCTGGTCCGGACTGGGTTCCTCCGGCATTCGGAGCACTAACCAATCCCGGAGACCTCGAAGATCGGTAGCGACCTCCGATACCGGTGGAAGGAGTTCTGGCATATTCTGTGCGGATGCGATCTCGACGACTCCGGAAATAAGTCCCTCGGCGTACCACACATTACCCACGCCGCTGTGCCCTGGCCCCTGAAGCCATGCGGAGATGGCAGGGCTCTCCGTGATGCCGCCGATTTTCTCGAACTCGTTGAGCGCCTCAAGGGTTTGCGCCGCCTGCGGATTAACCGCCGCGAGATCGGCGGCGTCGCCGGTCGCCACAAGCGGCTTACTCACCAGATCGACTGCCTGTCGCACTACTGCAACCGCATCGGACGAAGCATGCAGAGCTTCCATGTCGGATAATGTGCGCTCCAGGTTTGTGCGCACCACGCCGCGGTCGCGCAACGCAGTCGGCGACAGGCTGGCGAGAATGTCGACACCCGCAGGCTGTCGTCCCGAACTTGAGGGCGCAATCGCCATCGCCTGCTTGGCCAGATCCGCGTATGTGAAGGCGCCCGTTGCAAGCGTATAGCCGAAATCGTAGTAGGTTCGCTCGGCGTCGGAAATCTTAAGCGGCAGAATCGGCGCCGGCACGACTGCTGCCGGGGGCATTGTGTTCTCCGCGGGCGTGTAGAGCAAGCCAATCGACTGCTGTGAGGAACCGTTCTCCGGGGTGGCCGTTGCCGACAGGGATGACGGCGCGACAACGCCGCCGTGAGAATCTCCGGAGAGCTGAGTGGTCGACCCCGTCTGCGCCCGCGCGCCGCCGGCCATTGCGGCCGCCAGCACAAGCGTCAGGGCCAAGTGCGGTTTCATGATATCCATGATAGCCCGTACAGTACCATTTGTCAAGGACTTCACACAAGTGTCGCGGCTCGCAAACCTGACGGGGTTGCCCCATTCCGACTGAGCGGCAACCTGGAAAACAGACGATATATCACTTCCAAAAAGATGGATCGGATGGAACTTCAGAGTATCTGATTTCAATCCGTCATTTCGAGAGCTTTAGGCCGTCCATCGACAATTTCCTCAGGGTCTCCGGAGGTGAATTACTCACCGACTACTGGTCCCCCAGCTCGGAGATGGCCTCATCAATGATCAGACGCAGCCTTCTATCGACCGGGTTCTTGGAATCGAGCGTTTCAACAAGGGAACGCAGATCCGGTAGTGCCTCCGGCAGCCCGAGCCGTGCCGAAGTACGCGTCCCGACGATCTGCAGCCAGCGGCTCGGCGTCCCGAGCATGCGCAGCGCTGCACGGCGCAGCGTCGACCTGGCCTCTTGTGGAAGACGGGAGTCCAGGGAGCTGAGTTGCTCATCGACATTCCAGAATTCCTCCGCATAACATTGCCGGTTGAGGTGCGCGAGCGTATCCCGGACCTCGGCGAGCAGATTTACATCGTCGCCATCATGCGCTACAAACGTCGTTTCCAGCAGCACGGGGTCTACGAGTGGTGTCGTAAGCTCCGACCGGCGGCGCGTTGCCACGCGCCATCGGGCGAGCAAGCGTATCGCGTAGATACCGCCGACTACAAGCACGGTCTTCAGCAGAGCAGGGTTACTTATCATTCTGCCCGATTATACCGCAGCGCAACCGCCGCTTCTCAGGGTTGTGTAGAATGATGACTCTTGAAGACATTGCGCTCCCGCTTTCAAATGGCGCAGTCGGATGGCTGTCAGGCACGGGAACCACATCCACGCTGCACACGTAACAAGGGAGTATGGACGAGGCAAATACAACAAAAATTGTCTTTGGCCGCGGGCGCGCGGGCGCCGCACCGGGATCACCGTCGGTATTGAGGTCCGGACCGCATCATGAATACCACAAGGCTAGCAACCTACCGGTTTACGTGATAACCGCGCTGCTGGCGGTGATGGCCGAGGTGGTGGCTCTTGCCCTGGACCAGGCGCTCGGGCAGGTCGGCTTCCCATGGACTGCCGTGTCGATCCTTCTGCTCTGTGCGGTCGCCGTGCTGTTGGGTGTTAGACCGGCCCTTGTCCTCCTGATTGTATCGGACATCTCACGTAGCCTGATTTTGCCTTACATTCACGCCCGGTTCCTCAGTCAGCAGCCGGTTCCGCTGGAGGTTCACCTTATCCGCGCGGTAGTGTACGCATTGTGCGGTGGCGCCGTCATCCGGCTGGCCCATCAGGCGCAAACCACTCGTGAGACGGGTGAGCGTAAACAAGACGTGCTGCTGGCGCTGCAAACGATGGTGGCGCCGGACCGCCTGGCAAGCGTCCGCGGCTGGGATGTTGCGGCGCTGTACCAACCCGCCCGCGCGGAGGAGGAAGTAGGCGGCGACTTTTATGACTTCTTCGCACTGCACCCGAGCGCCCCGCATCGCGACGACGACGAGTTTGCTCCCGGGATCCCAACACACGGCCTGATAGTAGGCGACGTCATGGGAAAAGGAAAGGAAGCGGCCACGCACACAGCGATGCTCCGGTATTCGGCACGCGCCTACGCTGCCGTCGGGGATTCGCCCGCCATGATTATGCAGCGGCTGAATGCGCTCCTCGACGCCGAGCCTCAAGACTTGACGACATCCCTCTTCTACGGCGAACTCGACGCACGCACCGGCGCGCTCCGATACGCGAGCGCCGGGCACGAGCCTCCGCTTCTCATTCATGCCAGTGGCACTGTCGACGAACTGTCGGCGACCGGGCCGATTCTTGGCTGCGGCTTCGGTGCGTCGTACACGGAAGCGTCCACGCAAATTCACCCTGGGGACAGTCTCATGCTCATGACAGACGGCGTGACCGAGTCGCGCGATCCCAAAGGACAATTCCTCAACGCCGCCGGCGCAGTCAGGCTGTTGCGCAACGCTCTCGGGCAGCAGCCTGCCGTCTCGCGAAGACGGTCTTCCCTATCCGGCAGAGATGCCGCAATCGCCTTGACACATATCGCCGCGGAACTCCGGTCGTTTACCGCCGGGAATAACCGGGACGATACTGCCATGCTCCTGCTTTGTCGCGATTTTACCGACTAGTGAGGCTCCGCCTCAGACCGTCAAGCTTTATGGACATATGGACGCGATGGACGCGATGGACACCGTTCCCAGGATGGACTAGCCCTCTCTCCGTGGCGCCCCGCAAAACTTGACTCATGCACAAGAAGCTCCGTGACTCAGGGAATCTAGTCACACGTGACATTCGGCATTCGTATTTTATTATCAAGTAACTAGTTTTAGTTGACAATGACGGCGCCGACAGGTACAATTTGTTCATGTGAGGATCCCCCAAAGGAGCGATATTATGCGAATTTATGAACATTTAACCGATCTCGTAGGTAATACTCCCCTCGTGAAGTTGCAGCGTCTCACCGCCGGTACGAAAGCCACCGTGCTTGTGAAGCTCGAGTTCTTCAACCCCGCCTCCTCGGTTAAGGACAGAATCGCCGTGTCGATGCTGGAAGACGCCGAGGCACGCGGAGTCCTCGGGCCGGACTCGGTGGTGATCGAGCCGACTTCAGGCAATACCGGGATCGGCCTGGCCTTCGCCTGTGCCGCAAAGGGATACCGCCTGATCCTTACCATGCCCGAGACAATGAGCATCGAGCGCCGCCTGCTGCTCCGCGGATACGGCGCGGAGCTCGTGCTCACACCCGGGCCCAAGGGGATGCCCGGCGCGATCGCCGAGGCCGAGCGAATTGCAGCCGCCACCCCAAACTCCTTCATCCCCCAGCAGTTTAACAATCCCGCCAATCCGAGCGTGCACCGTCGCACGACCGCGGAGGAAATCTGGAACGATACCGACGGCACCGTCGACATCTTGATCTCCGGCGTTGGGACAGGCGGGACCATTACGGGCGTGGCCGAGGTCATCAAGGCGCGCAAACCGTCATTCCTGGCAATCGCCGTCGAGCCGACGGACTCGCCGGTCATCACACAGACCCGCGCCCATGAGCAGATCAAGCCCGGCCCCCACAAACTGCAGGGTATTGGGCCCGGATTCATCCCCAATAACCTGAATCTGGAGATTGTGGACGAGGTCATCCGCATCACCAACGAGGAGGCATTCGAATGGGCCCGGCGGACAGCGCGCGAGGAGGGTATCCTCGTCGGCATATCATCGGGAGCGGCCATTTGCGCTGCCCTGCAGGTCGCCAATCGTCCGGAGAGCGACGGTAAAACCATCGTCGTTATCATCCCCTCCAACGGCGAGCGCTACCTGTCCACCGCCCTCTTCGCCGACCTCCGCGACGAACAGTCCTAACCTGGTTTATTCACGAACATCTCAGATGACAGGCAGGGACGCCCGTCCCACGATAGGACATGAATACTCGGGGCTAAAACCATCATTCGCCGAACGCGAGGTCCACCCTCGCGTTCGGCCGTTCACCATCCCGGCAACCAATCGATCTAGCGGGTGTCCATTTATGCAGAGGTGAAAGGACACTGGCGCCATGTTGACCGTCCATATCATTACCGTTGTCACTTCCGTCATCGCGCTGCTCTTCGCACCAAGGCACTTCCGCAGGTCGCGAGTGCGCGGCGCGGCGTACCTGGTTGGCCTGATCCTCATGACGACTGTGCTGCTGGTCCTCATCAACCATATCAGCGGATTCTATCAAAACGCGCTCGGACCGGACCAATAGGCGATTCGCCGCCGATTGAGGTCGACGAATCGCACCGGCTGCGTACAATCGGCGCCATGGGGTACCATTAACGTGACGTGAGCGACGTGGAACCGGGTTCGGGCCGGTCGATGTTACAACGATATATTGCCTGGCGTGGTGATGAGAGCATGCAAACCTTGACGATTGACAACCTGACCGCGCTGAGTGCGGGCGACGACCTGTTGATGCGCCTGAGTGAAATCGAACCGCGCGCCGATTTGGAGGGCGAGATTGCCCGGCTAAAACGTGACATGAACGCGGTAATCCTGGCGCATTATTACCAGGACTCGGACGTCCAGGACCTCGCCGACCATGTCGGCGACAGCCTGGCGCTTTCGCAGGAGGCGGCAAAGACCGATGCGTCGGTAATTGTTTTCTGCGGCGTTCACTTTATGGCGGAGACGGCGAAGATCCTCAATCCGAATAAGCTCGTGCTGCTGCCCGATCTTGACGCCGGCTGCTCGCTGGCCGACAGGTGTCCCGCCGACCAGTATTCCGAGTGGCTCGAGCAGTATCCCGGTTACACTGTGATCAACTACGTAAACTCGTCCGCCGCCGTCAAGGCGATGTCCGACATCATCGTAACCTCATCGAACGCGGTCGACATCGTGCGGCAACTGCCAGCCGATGAGAAGATCGTCTTCGGCCCGGATCGTCACCTGGGCCGATGGGTCGAGCGCCAAACCGGGCGCACCATGGTATTGTGGCCCGGCTTCTGCATCGTTCACGAACAGTTCAACGCACGCAAACTGGCCCGCCTTCGCGCCGCGTACCCGCTCGCGGCACTGATCGCCCATCCCGAGTGCGAGGAGGCCGTGCTCGATCAGGCCGACTTTATCGGCTCGACCCAGGCGCTGCTTCGCTACGTGGAATCCCATCCGCAAACAAAGCAGTTCATCGTCGCAACGGAAGTGGGAATTCTGCACCAGATGCAGCGCTGCCGGCCGGATGCCGAGTTCGTCTGCTCCCCGCCCAACTCCGGTTGTCAGTGCGCGACCTGTCCCTACATGCGCCTGAACACCTTGGAGAAGCTGTACCTGTGCATGCGCGACCGCAGACCCGAGATTGTTCTTGACGAGGAAATCCAGCGCCGCGCGCTGGTTCCCGTTCAGCGAATGCTCGAGATGTCCGCTAACATCAGGAAGGCCTGATCGATGACCCAACACAGCCAACCTCTGATCGGGGCTCATATGCCAACCGCCGGTGGAGTCGACAAGGCTATTGCGGCAGGGAAGGCGATCGGGTGCGACGCTGTCCAGGTCTTTACCGCCAGCCCCAGGCAATGGAAAGCGCCCTCGATCAAGGAAGAGACAGTCGCATTGTTCCGGGCCGCCTGCCAGGAGTGCGGAATCGGCGCCACCGTATCGCACGATTCCTATTTGATAAACCTGGCCGCCCCGCCCGGAGATATCCTCGATAAATCCCGCGCGGCGTTTCGCGCGGAGCTCGATCGCGCCGAAGCCCTCGGCATCGACTATGTGGTCAGCCACCCGGGAGCGCATGGGGGCGATGGTCCCGAGATCGGAATTCGCCGGCTCGTCGAAAACCTCGACGCTATTCATGCCGAGACTTCCGGGTACAGAGTACGCGTCGCGATCGAGAACACGGCCGGGCAGGGAAACTACCTGGGGTACTCGTTCGAGCAACTGGCGATGATCCTGGGAGGCGTACGGGACGCGGACAGGCTCGCCGTCTGCCTC
>JBKQWH010000462.1:0-18176 GCA_052139635.1 Capsulimonadaceae bacterium | reverse complement strand
CAGCCAGCGACCTGCTCACCTCGCTGGCCGCCCGCGGCGCGGCGGTGCACGTCGGGCACGCCGCACATCCTGTCGCCCCGCCATTCGCCGTTCGTTTACGTTATTACGCGAGACGACAAGGATTATGTTCTGCATTCTTACTCAGTGACTGAGCGCGGAATGCATGAAGTTTTTACCGTACGAACTGGCCTAACTGATACGGAATGCGCCTTCATTGACCCGTCGGAACGGTACATCTGCATCGTTACGTTTAAGGGAAACAACGGTGGAACTCTTGAGCCGACCGCGCATGTGTATCGAATCGGTGGTGCGGGGACCATTATGCCCAGGCCAACTGTGAGCGCTCTACATATAAGCGGAATAAGCTGCAGTACATGCCAGCCTTGTTCTGCCGAGTGCATCCGAAGACTTAACGCCACCATTATTGGCATCACGGACGGCGACGTTGACGTAATGAACCGGCCACTCGCTGACTCTACGATGACCATCGCGATTGATAGCAAGGGCCGTGCTTATCCTCTCAGCAATTTCAGTACCAGCCTTGTCGATGAGCCCGATACCATTACTGATCCTTCAGGAGTTTATCTTTACGTACGTTCTATGTGGAGTGACTCAATCGACGGGTACCGCATTACCAGTCAGGGATATAAGTTTATCCAGAGAACCGCTACGAAATCACCGTGCGCCATGGCATTCCTATATTAACGGGAATCTGCGCGAGACGACGGTTCGCTCTTTGAGTGTTTCGTGTTATTCTTAAGTTTGCTGTTTGGTCTGAAAGCATTCCAACTACCAGGTTACTAATGGGAAGCGGACTTGACATTAATGAGGCTGACGAAGACGAAGACGGTGAAACCGCCATTTACGTTGCTGGGGACGCAAACGGCCCACCTGAAGGTGTATATAAAATGGTTCGGTTCCTAATCCAGCATGGGGCCAAGGTAGACGTAACAGACAACGGCGGCAATACGCCACTTTTGCTGGTAGAGAGCGCCGAAAGATTTGATCCAGGATTGTCAAGAACGGCTCGCCTGCTGAAGAGGGCACTCCCGGACGAGCAGAGAAGAGAAAGGAAGCATTTGGGAGGGATGCGCAGTCTGTCGAACGCCACAGAACATCCTACGGTCTATCTCGTGTGTATTGTAACTTGACAGCAGAATTGAGGAGCCTATGAAGTTTTGGGTTTCTGGGGGAATCGTTCTTGTAGTAGCGATTATCGTCGCGTTATCGAACCCCCACCGGCAACACTCGGATTTGAGCTACGACTCCAGCATATACATTCAACTTCCGCGGGAGGCTGAGGTTGTTAGTTTTCATCGAATTCCGCCAATGGGCAACGCGGATGTCGTGTTTCGTCTTCCGAAGACGAAGCCAGTCGATGCGTGGTTGGGCTATTTATGCGACCGGAACCCAAACGTTCGTCCAGGCGCGAAGTGGATCGTTAAGCCAAATCATATACGGCTTTCGTCATGCTGTGAAACAAAGCTGTGGTACGACACGCGCCGAGGTGTCTTTGAGTTCTACGATCCAAACGGCGAATGCGTCTGCAGTCCGGACTAGACATTGGCTATATGTTATAATACATTATGCGTACAATACACTGGATACCGGTTGGGACTGTTCTTATTGCTGCGCTGATCTGCCTGTTATGGATCCAGTATCAACAGCACTTAGAAGATACACGAGACGCCGAAGACTGCATTCGACTTCCGGCCGAAACTTACGTGGTTAGCGTGCGTCGGATACCGGCTGGGCCGGTATCCGACGTAGTGTTTCGATTGCCGAAAACGAAGTCGGTTGATACGTGGCTGGATTACATGTGCGAGCATAATATTGGGATTCATCAGTGCGCGGCGTGGTCCAAAAAGCCCGGCCACCTACGAGTTGCGGTCTGCTGCGGCGGATTGGCGCAGCTATCGTACGATCTACGCTCCGATACATTTGAGTTTTACAATCCATCGGAAGGTTCCACATGTACTGGAAACTAGCAATTCGCGAGGTAGTTGTGACGGAATCAGCGAAAGCTCCTACGGCGGAACGTACGGCACTGTCGTCTTTATCGCCACAGCCGCCGTCAGTCAGTATGGCATGGCACGCGCAGCGATCTCAGTCCGTGACTCAGACCGCCGATTTATATGCGCCTGCCTTCGTTCTACTACTATATCAGGCGGCCCAGAATATGTGAGCAATGGCAAATCTATCGCGGATAGTCGTAACAGGCGTTCACAATACGTGTTCTTCAGTTTAACCGGTAAAGTTGACGATGGCAGTGTAGGTGATAATCTGCTGTTTGACGTCCGAAATTGGCATGAGCACTATCGAATTATCGCTGCACTCTGGCTACGGTCCACCACCAACATCATCTCCCGGATCTGCCGCGCCTATCCGGCCGGCGCCGATGAAGTTGCCAAGGCCTGACGTCAGTGGTGCGCGGTCAGAAGCGGAGCGAGCGCGGCTCCCATCACCGGGCGCGCCGCAAAGCCGGTGAATGGCCCGGCAGGGTCATACCAGTCCGGGAGCGGGGCTCCGGACGGCGCGCTGTCGGCGTACCGAGCAACGGCGTCGACCAGGGCGCGGGTGAGCGCGGGATCGTCGACGCTCGCCGCCGTCCAGAGTTCCCAGTCGGCCTTGGTGTACGCGTGCCGGAAGTCAAGCGGCAGGCCACGCGGCGTCAACCGCGGGCGGTCGGCCGCGGACTCTTCGTCGAGGACGGCGTGCGGGATGAGGTGCAGGCCGAGCAGGCGGTCGGCAAAGGCGTTGTACTTGAGACTCCAGGCGCTGTCCGGCTCGAGCGTGGTGTCGGGGCTGCCGGCCACGGCGGGCTCGCGATACTGCAGGAGCAAATGCCGCCCGTCGGTGCTTTGCGCCCGGCGAGCCCATTCGGCGATAAGCTTGCGGGAGGCAGCCGTGTACCGGGCCGCGTCGACCTGCTGACCGGCGATTCCGGCAATCTCGCCCATGGCCCCGACCGCGATAATGCCCTTGAGAGCCAGGTTGACGCTGTGGGCGATGGGACCGGTGAAGTCGTCGGTCTGGTTCTGGAACTGCGGATCGAGCGCATTCGAGTCGGCCGTCCCCGGCGGCGTCGCGAGCAGGTATTCTCCCCACTTTCGCAAAACCGCATAGTGCTGCCTCGAGTAGGCGGATGAGTCGGCCGCCGGCGCGGCGCGCAAATACGCGGCGGTCATGATCAGCATGTCGGCCGATTCCTCCACCGGCATGTTCTCCCCCCCACCATCGTCGTGCGCCCCGGCGTTCGGATAGGAGGCTCCCAGATCATGCTCGGCGAACGCTTGCGGCCAGCGCCCGGATTCGGCGTAGGCCAGGAGGGGGTCGAGCAGGAGGCGCAACAGGCGTGGATCGAGCGCGAGAAAGGCCGGCATCCCGGGATAAATGACATCGACCGTGGAGACGTTTCCGTCGCTGCTGATCTCCTTGAGCATCAGCCACGGATGGTCTGGCGTGCCGACCAACTCCGTTCCTCCAACCGCCTGACGCAGGCAGAGGGACACAAGGCGTGCATACGCGGGGTCGACGGCGGCGGTGGCGCTCGCGGTGAGACCGGTGTCGAGTGCGTTTGCGCGCGTCCGCGCGCCGGCTGCATCGGCGCAGGCGAACGCCAGCATGGCATCCGTGGACGCCCAGTAGGACCGCCACAGCGGCGGCACCGGTGCTCCGAGGTAACTGACCGCGGGATCCCGCACCTGCCCCAGAATAAGCACGAAAGGCAACGGTGCGTGGGCCCCCACTCGCCCGAGCGACAGGCTGTAGGCAAAGACCGGCCAGCGGTCGTTGACCGCCCGAGGCTGTTCGGTGTCGACCGTGCCGGTGAGAGCGCCGTGGGCGGCAAACTGCCCGCGCACGTCGGTATCGGCGCCCGCCTGCATCGCGAGGCCGCTGCGGGACGAAGTCGCGAAGACGGCATCCCCCCAATCGGGATAGTCCGCGGTCTCTGTCAGCACGGCCGGATGGTCGGCGGAGACGATCCAGGACGTGGTGTGGGGCTGTATTGTTTCCCGGCTCCAACGCACGGGTGCGTCGATGCGGCCGTCGGCCCATTCGGCGCTGATGTCGAAGTACAGCCGGACATCGTGCGAGTGCCCGTCGACGCTGCGGGCCGTGGCGAAGATATCGCCCAACGGCATGCTGAGGCGCCGTAAGTCGTGTGCCTCGATCGGGGAGAGGAAGTCGGCGTCGATGTCGACACCGGCGGCCTCGAAGGTGAACTTCGACTGAGTTGGCGTGATCTCGAGCCTTGTCTGTTCCATCGCCGCCACCTGCCCGGATGGCGCACCCAGGAAAAGATAGGGCTTCCCGTCGATCCAGGCCATCCCGGTGATCGCCTTGACCCTTCCGTTCCAGAAGGCAGGCCACACTCCCGGCGCCTTCGTCCCCGGCAGCCATGTGCTGACATACGGCCCGCGCACGATCAACGGAACCGCGGCCGGTGAGTTGTCGGCCGGCAACTGCGCTCTCGCCGGCGGCAGACATACCGTCAAAAGTATCGCCGCGAAGGCCAAGTTGCGCAGGTGACAGTGCGCGTGTGCAAGGAGGCGGTGGTTATCCATGTATTCTCGATCGATTCCCTTCTGTTCAAACGTTTCAGCAAGTATTATGGCACGTGGACGAGGGGAATGTCCATCCTCCCGCCGGCCGGCCCGCAACGGCCGAATGGAGCCGTCCGGTATCATGAACGTCCGGACCTGCGGGCATGGCACACGCGAGAGACTTCGAGAACTCCCGTTTTTGGCCAATCAAACCCAGTTTGTTCCTCGTCCCGATCAGGCACGCAGCCCGGCTCGATTGTCTCGCTTGTGCCTTGACAATTCCGTTGAACCGTGTTATCATCGTGTCTCGAAAAGATACCCTCCAGCGCGGGAGTGGCTATCTTCACGCAGTTGCGCCACAGCGTAAGTATCGTACACCCGGCGGACAGGGCTCTTCCCGTCATCACGCCGGGACCCGCCTCTCGATATTCGATATACGAAACCGCGAAAGTATGATCTTCGCACACGGCGGTGCACGTTCGGCATCTTGTCCGGTTCGCGTACCCTGGTTCCGCCCGCATCGAGCGTGGTTGAGCCCATCGTTGTCCGATATTTCAGAATTGTTTCAGGTCGGCGCCGCACCATGGCGTTGATTTCGAGAACCGGTCCGATAGCGGTTCGAAGTGCAAATCTGTGAGGGAGGAGAAACGATGCCGATTACTGACAGCACGCTTGCGCGCAATGCGACAGCGTACACGGCCCCACCGGCAGCCGCCTTGTACCGGGTCTCCGCCGTTCATTCCGTCCGGATGCCGCATCCGACGATAGCCAGATCTCGATGCAGAAGCGCGTTGCCTGCGCTTCTCGCATGCCTGTTCGCCGTCCTGGGACAACCAGCGGCCCACTCACAGAATTTTGGTCCCAATGTCTTGATCTTTACGCCGTCGATGTCGTCGACGACGATCCAGAACCAGATCAGCGGGGTCTTCGCAAGCCAGGAATACAGCCAGTTTGGCACCGGCCGATACGCCTTGCTCTTTGAGCCCGGAACGTACACCGTTAACATCCCCGTCGGTTACTACACGCAGGTGCTCGGGGCCGGGATAACGCCGGACGGACCCTCCGGGACCACAATTGACGGATTTGTCAATTCTATCGACAATTGCGAAGTCGGCAATGCGGACGACAACTTCTGGCGCGGGGTGGAGAACGTCGCCGTAAACCCCTCCGATACGACTTGCGATACCGTTTCGAATTGCTCCGGCACGCCCTCCGAAAACCCATGTGAATCGGCGGACACCATTGTCTGGGCGGTGTCGCAGAGCTGTCCGCTGCGCCGAGTACATATTGAAGGAAACCTGCAACTCGACGACTGGGTGAATACCGGCAACCAGTCGGGAGGAGTCTTCATCGGCGACTCTCTGGTCGATGGGTGGGTCGACAATGGCTCGCAGACGGAAGCGACTTCGAGGAACGACCAGTATCAAAGCTGGAGTCAAGGCCTCTGGAACACAGTGTTTGTCGGCACAGCAGCCCCGCCAACGCTTGACAATGGCAGCGGGTTCGTGTATTCCACCCCCACAACTCCCGAGGTTCGAGAGAAGCCGTTCCTGACTTACGGCGCCGGCGTCTGGAGCGTGTTTGCTCCATCGTCCAGGCCGTTGAATAGCACGGGACCAAGCTGGACTGCGGGACCGGTGCCTGGCACGTCACTCCCGATCAGCGATTTCTATATCGCACAGCCGGGACCGAACATCGCCGAGTCGATTAATGCTCAGCTTGCGAGCGGGATGAGCGTCATACTCACGCCGGGCATTTACGAGCTGGATGAGCCAATTAACGTCACAAAGGCCGGCACGATCGTGCTCGGCCTCGGGTTTGCCACCCTGCAGCCGACAAATGGCACGGCGGCGATGACCGTCGCCGACGTCAACGGGGTGGATGTTTCCGGTATCCTCTTCGACGCGGGTACATCCACTTCGCCTGTATCACCGTTCCTCTTGCAAGTGGGACCGCGGGGAAGCTCGACCAGCCACGCCGCGAATCCGATCACACTCCATGACGACTTCTTCCGAGTCGGCGGGTACATCGCGGGACAGGCTGCTGAAAGCCTCGAGATCAACAGCGACAACGTGATCGCCGACGATCTCTGGATCTGGCGGGCGGATCACGGAAACGCGGGTACCGTTGGCTGGACCATAAACCAGGCCAATAATGGCCTCGTCGTGAATGGCAATGACGTCACGATCTACGGACTGGAGTGTGAGCACTTTCAGCAGTACCAGACAATCTGGAACGGCAACGGCGGCTCCGTTTACATGTATGAGAGCGAAATCCCGTACGACGTGCCTTCTCAGAGCGGCTGGATGAGTACCTGGCAGGATGTGCCTCAGAACGGATACCCATCCTACAAGGTGGCGGATTGCGTGACAAGCCATCAGGCGTTCGGGCTCGACATTGCCTCCTGGTTCTCGCCTGAAGCCCTCCAGAATGCGATTGAGGTTCCACGGAATCAGTCAGGCGTCCAGTTTACCGACATGTGGATCGCCAGTATCGCAGGTCCTATCGACAGCATCATTGACGGTCTCAGCGGCCTCGCCGGCCCGTGGTACTCGACGCTGGCCTACTATCCGCCGTCGACGCCGGCTGCTATTGGCACGCCCACCCGATGGGGTTTTGGGGACGATGGCGGGGCGTCAAACGAGCTTCCTGTGCAGGTGCCCGACCTCACCGGCGTTACTACGGTGGCCGGTGGAGAGGATCACAGCCTGGCTCTACAGCCGGACGGCGACATCTGGGCGTGGGGCGCCAACTCCACTGGTCAACTCGGCGACAACAGCACCGCCGGCAGCGTTGTTCCCGCGCAGGTTAGCCAGTCCACCGGCCTCGTCGACCCCGTCGGCATTGCCGGCGGAGCCTACCACAGCCTGGCTCTTCAGTCCGGGAACGTCTGGGACTGGGGCCTGAATGATTTCGGCCAGATCGGGCTCCCACCGCCCAGCGCCAGCGGGCCGCCCTATCGCGACGTTCCCGTGAAGGTGCCTGGCCTCGCTAACGCGGTCGCGGTTGCCGGTGGAGGGGGACACAGCCTGGCTCTTGACGCATACGGCAATGTCTGGGCCTGGGGATTCAACGAATTCGGTCAACTGGGTGACGGCACTGTGACCAACAGCTACATTCCCGTCGAGGTGAGCGGCGTCGCCAACGTGGTCGCGATTGCCGGTGGCGGATACCACAGCCTCGCTGTTCTTTCGGACGGCTCAGTCTGGGCCTGGGGGTATAACGTTAACGGAGAGCTCGGCAACGCCTCAACGACGAACAGCGACACGCCGGTGCAGGCCGAGGTGCCCGTGGTGATAACCGGTGGCGTCCCCACTACGGTAACCGCGGTAGCCGCCGGCATGCACCACAGCCTCGCTCTCCGTTCGGATGGCACCGTCTGGGCGTGGGGATATAACGGTGATGGGGAACTCGGTAGCGGCGGACCGGCGAACAGCAGCGTTCCAATAGAAGTTCCGATACCGCTAACGGGTGGCGCCACTGTGGTTGCGATTGCCTGTGGCGCTTACCACTGCCTTGCTCTGCGTTCGGACGGCACTGTGTGGGCGTGGGGAAATGACGCGCTCGGTCAACTCGGGATAGACACATTGGAGACAAGCAGCGCCGGTCCCGTTCAGGTCGATGGCATACTGTCGGGGTCGTACCTGACGTCCATCTCCGCGATTGCCGGCGGCGGGAATCACAGTCTGGCTCTCGCATCCTTCAACCCGCCATACGTGGTCGATGCAGCGGATGCCGTTCCATCCGTGCTGAGTGGCACGACCACGAATCTGTCCGCCCTCGGCGCGGACAGCAACTGGCCCGAGACCGATCTGACATACACCTGGACCATGACCGGGCCGAAATCCGTGACGTACTCCGGCAGCACCAACGGCACGAACGCCGCCCAGAATATCACCGTGACGTTCGCGGCGCCGGGGACATACACGTTCACTGTCACGATCACCGATCCGTATGGATTGACCGCGACCAGCTCTGTTCCGGTCGTCGTCGATCAGAAGATAACCCGAATCTCCGTGACACCGCCTAGCGTCATCATGGTGCCGCTGGATGCCTCTTTCTTCACGGCGACCGTGTACGACCAGTTCGGAAACACGATGGCGAATCTCGTAAGCTGGAAGGAGCTTCCGATACCGATGGGGAGCCTTATTCCACATGAGAATACGGCCGTGTACCGAGCAGGCATTGGCCCCCTGGGCACCTACACGATCGAGGCCTATATCGGCAGTGTTAGCGGACACTCGACTGTAAAGGTCGATTAGCCGGCTGGTTCACCCGGCCCCGCCCGCATCCTGCCGGCGGGGCTTTCGGCCGGTAGCGACGTGAATCGTCGATTGCCTGCTAACAAAAGGTACAATAGGCGAACGACGCATCCTGGAGCCGAAACGTGGCACAACGCGCAGAGTTCACCGGCGAGCAGCGGAATCCGGCCTGGTCCGCGGCGGCGAACGTGATCCTGCCGTACGTCTGCTTCGTAATCCTGAAGAAGGCCGGACTCTCCGACACGCATGCGCTAATCGCCGTCTCGGTGTTTCCCGCGCTCAAGGTTCTCTGGGACTGGGTGCGCAGCCGGACGGTCGACGTGCTCGGGTGCATCGTCCTTTGGGAGCTTGTGCTGCTGGCATTCGTCGGCCTCACGTTCCATAATCCCCGCCTGTTGCTCCTCAAGGGTCCCATCCAGGTAACAGCCCTCGGGGTCGTGTGCCTGTTTTCGCTGGCCGTGCGCCGCCCGCTGGCCGGGGTGGCGGCGCGGTTCGTCGGCAACCCGGCGCTGAACTTCGGCGGAGCGAATATCAGCCATTTCCGGGACGCGGAGCCCGAACGACTGCGCCGCGTAACGCTCGCGTGGGGACTCCTGTGCCTGGTCGACGCCGCCGGGCGCACAGCCATGATCTTCACCATGCCTGTCGGGCCGTGTCTTCTCGTGTCGCGTGTCTTTCACGTCGCGGTCTTCGCCTCGCTGAGCGTCTGGACATTCCGCTCCCTCATGAACCGCTCTTCATCGTCCACGACCGCAGCCGAAGCGCGTTGACGACCACGGAGACCGACGAGCATGCCATGGCCCCCGACGCCACCATGGGCGACAGCAGGCCGTGGCCGGTGAGGGCGTACAGGATGCCGGCGGCAAGGGGAATGGCCAGGATGTTATAGCCGAATGCGAACGCAAGGTTCTGCCGGATGTTGCGCAGGGTCGACCGCGCCAGGGCGATGGCCACAGCCACCAGCATCGGGTCTCCGCCGACCAGGGTGATATCGGCCGCCTCGACCGCGACGTCGGCCCCGGCGCCGATGGCGATTCCGACATCGGCGCGGGCCAGCGCAGGTGCGTCGTTGACCCCGTCACCGACCATGGCCACCCGCCTGCCTTCGGCCTGCCAGGCCGCAATCCGGTCGGCCTTCCCCTGCGGCAGCAAGCCGGCCTCCACCCGGTCAATCCCGAGCCGGGTTGCGATGGCATCGGCCGTTCGCGCGTTGTCGCCGGTGAGGAGCACCACCGACAGCCCCATCGACCGCAGCCGGTCGACGGCCGCCGCCGCGGTTGGCCGCAGCGTGTCCGCGACCGCAATGACCCCCGCTGCGGCGCCGTCGACCGTCACGTACACCGTGGTCTCGCCGCGCGCTGCCGCCTCCTGCGCGAAAGTCCGCAGGCAGTCCGGCATCGAGTCGAGAGCGTCGCCCGCAAGACTCCTTGCGGAGGGCGTAATGTCCGCCCCCGTCGCTTCGCTCCGGCGCGGACTCCTTGCGGAGGGCGTAATGTCCGCCCCCGTCGCTTCGCTCCGGCGCGGACTCCTTGAGCGACCTGGAAGACGAGTAGGCCGCGAGAAGGCCGTATTCGGGCGCTGCGTAGTGTCCGATGACCCCCTCGTCGCCGTCCATTAACCATACGTGTGCCTTCAGGCCCGTGTCAGGTCCCAGGCTTGCACCGTAATGAAGGGTCGTACCGATGCGCCGGCGCCGCAACATCCACTGCGCCGCAATGGCGCGTGGAAAGCAAACGAACTGATTGGGAAGCAGCAACGACGTCTCGTGAACCGCCCAGCTTACGTCGGTCCGCAACTGAGCCCGGCTCGAGCCGGTAACCTCTTTCAAGGCCACCGGCTTGACAAACCAGGGCATGAGCTGCCGGTAGGGGACGACCCGCAACGCCAGCCAGGCAATCGGCAAAACAAGGAGCGCTTCCACGAGGAGCGCCTGGCGGACCATGCCGGCCGAAACGAACCGCCTGAGCAGCCTGAGCGCTCTCCTCGCCAGACCGGCGCGTTTCCGATTGCTCATGTCAACAGGGTCGAATTACCGCCGCTTCGATAACTACGAATACAGAGTACTCGAATCACTGAGGGTAGACTTCCCGGAGGTCCCGAACATCGCCTCGTTGAGGGGGATACGCTCGAACTTCGGGGTGGTCCAGGTCTCTCGGGCCTGCTCGGCGGTTGCGGCCGCCTGATCGCGGTCCATGGTTTCATCGTTTCGCATGACTAATTGTCCTCCTGTGTTTGTGGGTGGATTTCCAGTAATCCTGCCGACCTGAGATCGGTCAACAGCGCGACCGTGTCGCGTTGACAGGTCTCTTCGTCGACGTTGTAGCGTTGGGCAAGGCGGGCGCAAAGATCGGAAACCCGAATTGGCCGGTCGAGCATCGTCCAGACCACGTGTGCCGTTCCGTTCAGGCCGTAGCAACAGCCCTTCGGGGCGTCGATGGCCAGGTACGAACCGTCTAAATGGGTGAAATCGGGAGTTGATATTCGAACCACGACGGAGTTAACGTCCATGCTATTGCCCTTCGCTAGTCACTCGATCGTGACGGCGGAATGTCCACAATAGAATACCACACAACTCGACCATATTCCTTCTCAATCAACATGTTCAGGAATTTCCTCGTTGAGGAACCTCAGGCGCAGGCACTGTCGACCTCCGGCGCCTGCCGGCCGCTCGCCCGACCACCCAGTCGGCGCAGGAAAGTGACAAGAGGAGATCCGGAACGAAGTCGCGCGGCACACTGCAGACGTAATATGCGCTCGCGGCGGGCCTGTCCGCACGGATCGGCGTCTGGTCCCCTCAGTTCGTCGTCGATACGCCGGTACACGCGCAGGCAGCCAGAACCGAGATGGGCGGACTGGCGGCAGGTATCCAGCCAGCGCCTTACCATGCGCTCACGCAGGAACACGTCCCGCTCCGCACTCCCCTTCGAGGAGGAGAACTCGTGGGAATGACCCCCTCTGCGAACCGGACCCTGGTCCGAGTCGTCCGCGTCACGGGCGAGACGAACCAGCCAGTGCCCGGCCAGTTCGAGTGACCTGGTGTCCGGGTGCGGATCATGTTCTGCGGTTCGCTCTAACGCGAGCAAGTCCTGTTCGGAAGCGTCCGGATACAGCGCGGCAAAGTATCGTCGCCGATAAAGGTGCATCTCCTTGCGAAACGCCGGCGCGGCGATCCGGCTGGTTTGACCTTCGTGTTGCCGGTAGCGACCCAGGATGCGCTGGACGTTTCCCAATCGGCATATCAGCGCCAGTCGAGTCCACAGCTCATAGTCGTTGGAGAGTAGTCCGGGAATCTGCGGGTTCTCCTTGAGGATCTCCGCCCGTCCGATCACGACGGACGGCAGGAGCGCGACTCGAAACATCAATTCACTGCGAATCGCCGCGTGGCCCTGCGGAAACCAGAGCACCTGATCGCGCACTCCGAACGATTGCACGCAGGCGCCACAGATGTCGACCCCGTTGCGGCGCATCCATTCCACCTGAATCTCCAGGCGTTCGGGAACGGCAATATCGTCGGCATCGAGATCGGCGATGTAGTCGCCTTCCGCGGCCGCAATGCCGGCGTTAAGCGCGATCGCATAGCCCCCATGCGCCACGCAAAGCACGCGTATGCGCGTGTCGCGGCGAGCATAATCCTCGACCACATCCAGCGATCCATCGGTGGATCCATCGTCGACGATAATCAGCTCAAGAGCGCGATGGGTTTGCGCGAGGATCGAGTCAATCGCCGTCGACAAATACGGGCGCGCGTTGTAGACCGGCATCACCACCGAAACAAGCGGTTGACGGAACTGCATTGTCATTGGATCGACACCTCCAGGGAGGCGGCGACATCCGGCATCCTCGACCAGTCGCGCGGCCTGGTCAACCGGCGAATGGGGACACGCCGCGCGACCTCCGCCATGAGCTCCCACGTAGCGGCCAGGCGGCCCATTGGCTCCAGCAATTCTCCGTGGTATGTCGCGGCTGTTACGAGTTGTCGGAGGGATTCGATGCCGCGCAGGGTGCGAACCTCCAGGTCGCCCCAATCGAGCAGGACAATGCACGACAGAGGGGCCGGGTCCAGGGTTGACGGGCAGGACGACATTCGCCCGTCAGGAGCGGAGGCGCGCACATGGTACTTGTCCATCCGGCGGCAATCCCGCTCGACGCCGCGGTCCGTCCAGCCGAGGCTGAGCAGCGCGTCGGACCATAGCTTTAACCGCGCCGCCGCCGGATAGGCAAGCACCGGTTGCGACGCTGGCGGGTCACCAGCGAGCGAGAGTGCGCAGATATCGTCGCAGAGAAGACACCAGCCGTGGGAGACCATCCAGGCCGCCATCGACGACTTTCCCTGGCCGGATTCACCGCAGAACGCGATCGCCCGGTCGCCCCGCAGCACCACGCTCGCGTGCAGGATCGGCATGGCGCGCAGGTGGCACAGGGCGCCCCAAACGAGACCGGTGAGCAGCGCGCGAATCCGTGCGAAATCGGGGTCACAGGGGCACGCAATCTCGATGGAGCCGGGGCCGGGCCCCGTCGCCCGGGCGACGAAGATCCCTGCATCGGGGACTTCGATTCGAAATTGTCCCGGCTCGACCGATATCGACTCTCCGTCCGGGAGCGGCGGGCAGGCGTCCGTCCGCAGGCGAATGGTGGTGTCCGCCGGCTGATTGGCCGGCGGCACGGCGAAGCTGCTCCATTCCGGGATCGGGATGTCCGACACAATGGCGCACCCGGAATGCTGGTAGCACCACACCGCACTGTGAATGACCGTCAATGGTTACCCCCGTATCTCATTGCAACATGGTCGGCACACCAGCCCACGGATTCCTTCGTGGGTCGATTTCGTCACCACCACAATCCCTGTTTTCCGTGCTTTCCGTGGCTAAATCCTCTCCTCTTCTTCTGCTCCCCGCAGGAACCAGTCGATGAAGCACCCCGTCATCAGGCCGCTCTCCAGCAGGTTGCGCAGAAGGATATCCGAGGCCTTTGCTCTTGGAAGCCGTTCGAGACCGCGCCGGACCTTCGGAATGTCGATCAGGCCGGCCACGACGAGGTTCGTCGCCAGGCGGTCGAGCCGTTCGACGATGTCCGCGCGCGGCCCGGTGGAACTCATCAGCGAGTCACGCCAGTCGGCGGCTTGCAGGCCGCGGCCACGCATATTGAGTATGTCGACGGGAAGGCGCCCGGCCATGCCGTGCCGGACGAGGCGGCGCGTTACGCCGTCGCGGCGGAAGATATCCTCCGGCAGGGCGAGGCAAAACTCGACGATCCGGACATCGACGGTCGGATCGCGCATCTCCACGCCGAACCGTGCGCGGAATCCCGCCCGAAGGCTGCCGGCGAGA
Organism: Capsulimonadaceae bacterium; assembly: GCA_052139635.1. Lineage (GTDB taxonomy): Bacteria > Armatimonadota > Armatimonadia > Armatimonadales > Capsulimonadaceae > JBKQWH01. The sequence continues at coordinate 4,040 of JBKQWH010000462.1, read as the reverse complement.
CGCGCGCTGGTCCGGAGAATCGCGAGCCGGCGCGCTCGGCCCTGCACGCCGGTTACGACCGGCGGCTCGGCGAGCGTATACCCCGCAAGCCTGTAGCGGCGCGCCGTGGGGCGGGGGACCACCTGCCCGGTCCTCTGCCGGCGCGCCGAAAGAACAGCCTCGGAGCCGGGAATCCACGGCAGGATTCCCTCTCGAACCACGGTGCGCCACACGGGGGTCCGGTTGGCGCGCGCCTCGCGCATGGCCGTGTTCAGGCCGCGCCGCCCGGGCGTGTCCAAGCCGTTCCAACTCATCGTTATGTTGCCGCCAATACCGCAAAGCACAACCCGCGCGTTGTCTGCCGACGCGGCAGCCAGAATCGCCTCGAACCAGGGGAGGTTGCAGGCGTTGCGAAACGGAAACTCGGCAGCGTCAAACAAGGCGTCGACATTTTCCAGAAAATGGTTATTCGGCGATACGAGACTCAGATCGATATTCGGGTACATGGCAGCAATCTGGCGAACGTACGGAGTCTCATCCGCGTATCGCGCGGACGAGCCAAGGTCGACCCGGCCGCGCGGGACGCTCGTGTAAGCTGTCAGTCGCTCTCCCCGGCGGCCGAGGCGAGGAGCGGCCGTGGCCGCCACGGTCGACGAGTCGAGGCCGCCGCTGAGCATGATTCCGACCGGGGTCAGGGACCTCAGGTGATCTTCAACGACCCGGTCGAGGACTTCGTGAAACGCGGCATGGCACTCGTCCTCCGACGAGAACGATAGCACCCGATCGAGGTCCGGCTGCCAGAACTCCTCGACCGACACCCGGCGTTCATTCACCTGCAGGCAGTTTCCGGGCGGGATCTGCCGTATGCCTCGAAAAAACGTCGATTCCGGCGGATTCGGCGCTCGCAGCAGATACCGAACCGCATATTCCTCGTCGAGAGCACGTTCCACGCCCTTGAGGACGAACAGCGCTCCCGGGGTCGTGGCGAAGGCCAGCCTGTCCGCGTCGACAGTGTAGAACAGGGGATGGGAGCTGAGCGGCGCAACCGCCAGGACGAGGGAGCGCCCACCGGGCTCCGCGACCGCCGCCGTGTAGTCGCCGATCAGCCGTTCCGGAAACTCACGGCCCCAGTGCGTGAAGGCTTCGAGGATAAACCGGGAATCCGGCGCCGCCGGCGCGAGGCCCAGTGTCCGCCACAACTCCGCCCGATTGTCGATTCGGCCGGCACTTACCATCCATGCACCGTTGTCCGCTGCGACCGGCTGTTCGTCGATACGATCCTCCGGCACGAAGCACATCCGCCGGTGCAGAAGCGCCACGGCGCCGTCGACACCGATCGCACCGCGGTCCGGGCCGTGCGCCGCCAGGGCTGCGTCCATCCGCTCGAGGTCTTCTCGGCGCACCGGTGCGCCCGTCCGATGGAAAATCCCAGCTATCGCGCTCATTGCTCTTTCATACCGCGTTTCCGCTGTGAAAACTCATCCCGTGCTTCTGCCCTGCGCAGCGTATGCTATTATAGCTTACAAGAGAGGAAATCCCCCGTGACTGCACGGCCCCTTGATCCGCTGACGCCGGAACTACGCTGCCTGACGACCCTGGTCGGCCGATCGATCGGACTTTCCGCCGGCGAATTGCCGCCATTGAGTGCGGCCGGCTGGGAGCGAGTGGCCCGGCTTGCCGCCGCGCACCGCGTCCTGCCGCTCGTATCCGCCGTCCTCGACACTTTCGACGCCCCCGACATCCCGCGTGCTGTGCTGTGCGACATCCGGGAAGCCGCCCTGCGGCTGCGCTGCCGGTCTCTCGTGCTGACCGACGAACTCGGTCGAGTTGCCCGAATCTTTCACGACGGCGGAATAGACATGGCGGCGATGAAGGGTCCCGCCCTCAGACTCCAGGTTTACGGTCCCGGAACAAGCCGCACGATGCGCGACATCGACGTTCTGGTCCGGCCCACGCAGTTGCGTGATGCGCGTACACTGCTGGAGGCGAACGGGTTCGTTTACGACGAGCCAGTCTCCCGCCTTTCCGGAACTCTTCAGGAAGCCTACGCGCGGGCCTCTGTCCACATCACGTTTCAACACCGCGAGCTTGGCTTTCTCCTGGAACTCCACCAGCGCCCGCTGACTGCCGACGGCCTTGTGCCGATCCGCATCGAGGACCTGCTCGCCGGCGCGGAATGTGTTGCCGTTGGCGACACGTCCGTTCCTGTCTTAAATCCGGTCCACCACCTGTTCCTGGTCGCCGCCCATGGGGCCAAACATGGATGGTGGCGACTGCTCTGGCTGGCCGACTTCGCCGCATTCCAGATCCGTTTTCCGGAGTGGTTTTCCACGCCCGCGCCTCCCGACGGGCCAGACCGGAGGGACGGTGAGCCTGAGCGAGCCGGGGTAGTTTCGCTCTCGGCGCGGGCAAGGGGCCTGGGTCTGGACCGAATCCTGACGGCTGCCTTTCGCCTTTCGTCCCTCTGCTTTGGCGCGCCGCCGCCCGGGCCGGCCTGGGACTTCCTCCCGGAGTCCCGAAGCGTCGACCAGATCGTCGAGCATTCCATCGTCTGCCTCGAGCGCGCCAGTGAGCCCCGGGATCATCGGGAGAAGGCCGCGGAGCTGGGGAACCTGCTGCGGCTACGCGAGGATGCGCCTTACCGATGGAATATCCTTCGACACTACTGGAGTACAACCGCCGACGATTACGTGCGATTCCCGCTCCCGGACCGGTTTGTCTGCTTGTACCCGATCCTCCGTCCCGTGTTCTGGAGCCTGCGCCACCTGCCGCGGCCGGAGAAATAGATCGGCTTTGGGGTGGGGTCTTTTCCGGTCGTGCTTGCTGGACTATAGAACGTGTAGGCGCGGGGCAAGACAATCACGCAGGCGCCACCTGCGTCATTGTGGCATCCGTTCAGACGGAGCCCTCAATCCCCCCACCGGAAATGGTGGGGGGACACGGCTCCTACGCGCTGCGCGGGATGATGGGAGCGGGAACGATGGGCGGCGGGATGGCGACGGCCGGCTTCGGCTTGCCGTTGTGCGGCGCCTTCGCCTTGCTCCGCCCCTTGGCGCCGTCCATCGGCAGCAGGGCGGCGTCGAGGACCTCGTCGATGGTCCTGGCAAAGATGAACGACATGTCCCGGCGAAGCTCCTCGGGGATGTCCTCGAGAAGGTCCTTCTTGTTGCGGTCCGGCAGGATCACGGTCTTGATGCCGGCGCGGCGCGCGGCGAGGACCTTCTCCTTGATGCCGCCGACCGGCAGGACCTTGCCGGAGAGGGTCACCTCGCCGGTCATCGCCAGGGCGGGCTTGACCGGGCGGCCGGACAGGAGCGACGCGATCGCCGAGGTCATGGTGACGCCGGCGCTCGGGCCGTCCTTCGGCACGCCGCCAGCCGGGACGTGGATGTGCAGGTCAGTCTTGCCATAAAAGTCCGGCTTGATGTGCAGGTCCTTCGCGTGCGACCGAACGTACGAAAGCGCCGCCTGAGCCGACTCCTTCATGACATCGCCAAGCTGCCCCGTAAGCTGCAAGCCGCGCCCGCCGGACATCTGGCTGGCCTCGATAAAGACGACATCGCCGCCAACCGGCGTCCAGACCAGCCCGGTCACCACGCCCGGAAGCTCGGTGCGCTCGGCGATCTCCTCATACTCAAATCGCGGCGCGCCCAGATACTCCTGGACCTGCTTAACGTCGACCACCATCGGATCCGTGCGGCCTTCAGCGAAGCCGCGGGTCACCTTGCGGCAGATGGCGGCGAGCTCCCGCTCCAGGTTACGCACGCCCGCTTCACGGGTGTAGCCGCGGATGACGGCCTTAACAGCGGCGTCCTCAAAGGCAAGCTGCTCGGCCGACAGGCCGTGCTCGGCGACCTGTTTGGGCACCAGGTGGCGCTTCGCGATCTCGGTCTTCTCCTCCTCGGTGTACCCGGCGAGCTCGATGATCTCCATCCGGTCGCGGAGGGCCGGCTGGATCGGGTCGAGCACGTTGGCGGTCGTGACGAACAGGACTCGCGACAGATCGAAGTTGACGTCGAGATAGTTATCGCGGAACGTGTTGTTCTGCTCGGGATCGAGGG
>JBKQWH010000461.1:0-7231 GCA_052139635.1 Capsulimonadaceae bacterium | reverse complement strand
GGCCCAGATTGGGTTTGTCGTCGCAGAAGGCAGGCCGGACTTCAGCACCAGTTGGTCCGCCGGCCAGATATTTGCCCAGGATCCTGCCAAAGGCCGGTCCATCAAGCATGGGAAGGCGGTTATCGTGGATGTCAGCGAGGGCCCTCAGTTCCTGACTGTGCCCTCGCTCGTCGGACTCACCGGGGACAAGGCCGAGCGCGCGTTACGAAACGCCACGCTCCAAACCGGGACCGTCACGCAGGCCTACAGCGAGACCGTTGCGACTGGGATCGTGACCAGCCAGACGCCGGACAGCGGCAAGGATGTGTCTCCCTCGACGCCCATTAACTACACGGTATCCAAGGGACCTGAGCCCCCGGATTCTCCGTCCGATGTGCAGGCTGATCCGCTTGCCCCCAACCGAGTGCAGGTGTCGTGGGAGCCTGCCGACCGCGCGAAATCCTACCGCGTGGTACGCACACTCGAAGGCAGCGCCGATGTCGTGACTTACGTCACCAAGGCGACCCAATGGCTCGATACCGCCGTGACGTCGAATAATACGTATTCCTACACCGTCACCGCGACCAATGCCGTGGGCGATTCCGCTCCGAGCGACCCGACGCTGGCGATTACCCCGGCTCCGCTCGACGACTCCGGCGCGCCACCGGGCGACATGAGCGTTACTCCCGATACCGGGTCGGTGGATAACGCTGCCGCTACGGATTCGGAACCGGAGCAGGAGCGGGATTTCAGAATCAAATTCCATCTCCCGCGACACCCGGGCGGAAACCATCGGGTCCGATTTGAGGTTCAGGATTCTACCGGCACAACGTTGGTGTACGACGAGGAGCACCATGCCGGCGACAATATCGACGAGCCGGTCCGTGGGATCGGCAAACAAATCACAATCCGCATCTACGTCGACGATGCGTTAATGAAGCAGCAAACACTATGAACATCAAAATTGCCCCTTCCATTCTTTCGGCGGACTTCGGGGCATTCAACGAGGCCGTTGTCGAACTGCACGACGCGGGCGCCGACTACGTTCACATCGACGTCATGGACGGGCATTATGTCCCCAACATCACGTTCGGCCCGATGCTGGTCTCAGCGCTGCGGCCGGTGACGTCGGTGCCGTTCGATACACATTTGATGATCGAGAATCCCGAGCGGTATATCGGGGCATTCGTCAAGGCCGGCAGCAATATCATTACGGTCCATCCGGAGACAACATACCATCTCCACAGACTGATCTACCAGATCAAGGAGGCCGGAGTGCGTCCCGGCGTTGCACTGAACCCGTCGACGCCGATCAGCGCGATCGAGTGGATACTGGCCGATGTCGACCGCGTGCTTGTGATGACGGTCGATCCCGGCTTCGGCGGTCAGGCGTTCATTTCCGACATGCTTCAGAAGGTCCGTGCCCTGGCGGAGTGCCGGTCCGCAAACGGCCACCGCTTCGAGATTGGCGTGGATGGCGGGGTCAACGCCGACACGGCCCGCCTTGTCGCCAAAGCCGGCGCCGATGTGCTGATCGCGGGCAGTGCGGTATTCCATCATCCCGATGGAGTGGCCACCGCTGTCGCGGAATTGAGGCGGGCCGCGAACGGAAAACCATGAAGATCCGGATTCTACTCATTGTCTGTGTCGCCGCCGTGATCCTGTTCATGATCGCGGAGGTACGGCAATGGATCCGAAAGCCCGATTTTATCTCACATCGCCAGCGCGTCCTGCGCTCGTTTGGCTTTGGGTTTTTGCTGGCCGCGCTCGGCCTCTGGATCAACGGGACCACGCTTGCCGATCCGCTCCTGCTTCGCGGCCGTCCGCTCACGCCCGAGTTGCGCAAGGCGGCACTGCACTGGCTGAGTTACTGGATGGTGACCTTTCTGACGCTCGTCCCGCTCATTCCGCTCGCGCTGCTCGACACGCGCGAGAACCTGCGTCGTATCCGCGACGAGCGCCGGCGCCTGAAGATCGAGGCCACCGCCGACCTCGAGGACATTCTGCAGCAAAATGAGCCCTCGGATACGCGTCCCGCAACTCCTAACGACGTTAACCGTAGGGGCGAGACAGAGGGCACGTAGCGACCGCAGTTGCCAGGGTAATCACAATCGCCGTGCCCGGCGCCTCGCCCGCGACTGGCGCCCCGGCTGCGGCCTACCAACCGACCCGGGGCGGATTATTTGCGCTGATGGCGAGTGCGGCGAGGTGAATTGAGAGGATTGACTCCGCGCCCATGTTCGAGTTGAGGCCTGTGCGTGTCAGGGCGTCGTAGACACCTCCGCTTTGGGGGTCAACCATGGACAGCCCGTTCTCGTTGCGGCCCAAGTACCAATCAAACGCGTCGTAAGCCGCTTGACGGAAGCGCGGTTCCGATGTGACACGATAAGCCGCTGCGCAGCATTCGACGAGGGCACCCGCGTCGACTGGCTGCTGTTCAAATGTTCGTCGGGCAGTGTCCCACCGCGTGAACCACGACCCCATTTCCCGCGGCTCATTGCCGACCGGTGAATAGCTACCCCTGTCATTGCGCGAAACCAACAGCAGGAAATCGAGCGATTCGACAGCCGTGCACACAATTGCGCTTTCCCGAGGGAATACTTCGGCCGTCGCAAAGAGGGCATGTGGCAACCGTGCGTTGCAGTAAGTCATCGAGTCCTCGAACCAGCGCCATCCAATGCCCGAACAACTGCGGTAATAGCCGACGAGACGGGCGGCAAGGGCTGCAAGCAGCCCTTGTTCGATTCCAGCGGCAGCCAGACCAAGAATTGAGAAGGAAATACTGCGTGGATACATGACATCTGCACAGCGCCGAGCGCATTCGCGGAACAGAGCATCAATACGGCGTGCCGGGAGGAACGGGGTCGGGATGGATCGAGCGATGCCCAAAGCCCAGAGAGTTCGCCCCATCGAGTCGAGGCTTCCGTGGGAATCGCGCCAGTGGCCAAGCTCGTCGCGAAAGTTGTGGAAGGGGCCGTCATCGGTAAATGCCTCGTTTATATAGGCGAAGGCGGCCTTTGCGAATCGCTCACACAGTTCGGGCTGAATCCCCCGGCGGATGTACTCAAGCGCGACGATGAGTAGTCGCGCTTCGTCGTCGATCGAATATCCATGCGACGGGTCGGGCGTCGATCCGAGACAATGCTGCCAGATTCCGTACGGCCCGAGCATTGTCTCGAGGTGTTGGAAGCAAATAGCCTCCCCCGTTATTCCGACGGACGTTGCACAGTTCTCCGTTGGGGATACCATATTCGTCTCCGATTAACGCGTCAGTTCAACTCGATTGCGCGGACCGTACCACGACATGTGCAAAGGTCGGTTTTCCTGGCTCGACCACGTTCGCTCGGAGCACGGAGATCGCCCCGCCAGTCACCGAGCTTTCCTGTAGTAGCTGGTTGAAGAGCTTCGCATACATGTGTCCTACATTAGGCCAGGCCATCGCCTGGCTGTACGCAACCGCGAGACGTCGTGTATCCTCTAACAGGGCAGCATCGGTGAGAAGTCGGCCGACAATTTCGGCGAGCGCAGCGACATCGCGGAACGGATACAGGAAGCCGCGGCCGTTGGCAAGGAGCTCTTCGGCGTAGAGGTACGGGGTCGACACGATAACATTTCCGGCGGCAATCGCGTATGCGAGAGTTCCCGACGTGATCTGATGCGGATTCGAATAGCGCGGTGTTATATAGACATCGGTTGCCTGCAGGTAACACACGAGATCCTGAAGCGTGAGGTAGCGATCAACAAACTCAATATGACTGCATAGTCCAAGTTGAATAACCAGATCCCTCAAGCTATCGCGATACGATTCGCCGTCGCGGCGCTTGATCACCGGGTGAGTCTGCCCAAGAACCAGGTAGACAACGTTCGGGACGCGCTGGACGATAGCAGGCATGGCCGCGATCGCGTCCTCAATTCCCTTGTCGGACGACATCAACCCGAACGTCGACAAAACACGCCGGCCTGTGAGCCCGCAGGCCTCCTTGGCAGCGCGGACGCCAGATATCGATATGACCGGAGCGCCATGTGGAATGACGTGGATCTTGTCATGGGAGATACCGTAGGCTCCGATAAGAATGGGAACCGCTGTCATGGCCATAACCACGAAGGCAGCAGCGTGCTCATTGAGTTCTTCGATGATGCGTCTCTGGATGCCTGATGGGTTAGGCAGGACGGTATGCAGCGTAACGACAACGGGGATCTCGGCGGCGCGAGCAAGGTCTATCACATACTCGCCGTGGTCGCCTCCGTAGATTCCGTACTCATGCTGAATACAAAGCAAGGATGCCCTCTGGTCCGAAAGCACTCTGGCTGCCTTACAGTAGTCCTCACGAGCTTCTTTCTCGATAATAAACACGACCCTGGGGTCCTGATATGCGGTGGATGTGCGAGTTTCGTCCACTGCGAGAGCGACCCCGCGCCAACCCGATAAGTCTGTCGAGTTCATGGAATCTCTAGTAAACGTGGCAATTCCGCAGTGGTTGGGGGGATACGTGCCGGCATAGGCTATGGTGTGGCCGTTCCGCGGCCAGGGACGAACGCCCCCTGTGGAACCGGTTTGAACTTTGAACTCTAACACGACAACTCCTCGATCTGGAACGTAAGCAGTCTTGTCGCGACGTCATCCGGCTCGGATTAATCGCGCCTGCTTAGGAACCACTGCCTCGTGCCACGCATGCGGGATTACGAGCGCCGCCCTCGGAGTTAAGCCTCGATATCGAATGGACGATTGCGCGGAAGGCTGGTAGCATGGGCGACGGAAAACGCCAATTCGGGAATGTAGACGTTCAGAGAGAATCGGCAGTGCACGCTAGCCGAAATCCGAGAAAGCCGTACCGATATCCTGGCATGTCGAGGCCACGGTAGGCCACGCGCGCATGTTCCGGGTCGCAATCGGTGGCGCCGCCGCGCACCGCCCGGTGAACAGACGAGAGAGTATCTATGTCCGATCTGCTCTCGTATTCCGTCAATGTCCATTCCCAAACGTTTCCACTCATATCCTGCACGCCATACGGAGATGCGCCATTGGGGAAGGCGCCTACTGTGCAAGTGCGGCCGATTCCCAACATACGGGTGTTGCCTTTCGCAGCGTCAAACTCGTTTCCATAGGGATAAATGCGTCCATCTGTACCGCGTGCGGCTTTTTCCCATTGCTGCTCGGTCGGCAGGGTTATCACAGCACCGATCCTGTTGGATAGCCAGCTGCAAAAGGCCATCGCATCGTACCAGGAAACCCGTTCCCGGGGATGGTTGTCGAATGGGAATGCTTGCTCGCCCGGTCCGCCGCGTTGCTGCTGTAAGCCTTCCTCGTGGAGTCCCTTCCACCAACGCGGGTCTGCGTAGCCGTCGGCAGCATCCACGAATGCTTCGTACTGCCGGTATGTTACGGGAAACATACTAATGCGGAAGGCCGGAATAGAAACTCGGCGCTGTGGCTGCTCGTCTGAGTCGGCAGCTGGGTCCTTTCTCTTTTCGCTTCCAAACAGAAACTCGCCGGACGGCACATCACACCAGACGATGTCCGGCAGGCCGTCCGAGCGCAGTCCGACACCGGGGCGGCGGTCGCCTATCTCCGACAGCGATACGCCGGCTTTCGCTCGTTCCTTGGCTGGCAGCGTCGCGTCCTGCATGCGCCCGATCAGGGCAGCGCGGATGTCATCCTTCAGCGCATTCGATGCGTCCGTACCCGCGGACACGGCGCTGCGGGCAGCCAGCGTTATGTCGGATGCCAGCACGGAGCGAATGTGAGCATCGGGGCTACTCGCCAGGCCTGTGGCAATGACCACGGCCTCTTCCAGACCGCCCGACTCAACCAGGCCGGCTGCGATGGCAGATGGATCGCGCGCTGCGAAGAAGTCCTGCAGTAGCTGGTGAAAAAACATAACCGACCGGTCTACCCTGTCCATCCCCAGCACGGCGATCGTGCATCCGGCCCTCACAACATCACGACCGGTTTCGGCCGGCAGTAGCATAAGCTCGTACGCCTCGATCTCCGGCACACGAATCTGGTTGCGCTGGACTCCTGCCGGGGAACGAGACCGGAGTCCGTTACCCCGACCCGCAACGACGTGGGTGTCCCGCCGGAGCATTCCGACCGCGAGCCTGGTGAGGCTGGGGATCAACAGGCCGTGCTCGGGCAGCTTGGTCGGCGCGCGGCGGTCAACGTCGATCTCGTTGAGAAACTCGATATCCTCTTCCTTGAGTAGGGCGCCCGGCCTCAGAAGCATGTCTGCGGAATTGCGTCGAATCTGCTCGCGCACGAAGCCGCAGAACAGGCGCGCGCGGTCCGATGGAAGCTCCCCTGTTTGCCGAATTTGCTCGGTGAGCATGCGCAAGTAGAACGGTACGCGAAACAGGTCCACCTGCTTGGCGTCGGATTGGATTCGCTCAAAGGTGCGGGCCGCGTCGACACCGGGCGGCAGATACGCGCGGAGGAACTGGAGCATCCGGTCGTCATCCAGGCGCTCCACCTGAATCTGCGGTACATCGCGGTCCCCTCGGGTGAGGTTGCGGCTGTAGTCTGTGGATCGGCACGTGAACACGGCCCGCGCGCCGGGGCGCGGGCCTACCTCCTCGTTTACGAAGTCGCGCCACTTGTCGGTGTGCTCACGGAATTCGTCTGCACTGCGGTGCGGCATCTCGTTGAGCGCGTCGAGCATGAACAGCACGGGACGCGTCGCCAGGACGTCCGCAAGTGGGGGCAGCAGGGGGAGCCGCTTACGCCACTCGCCCGACAGCCAGTCGAGCGGACTCGGCAGCCTGCCGTCGATGGGACGATACGCCGCAAGCGACGCGAAGAACGGCAGGTGGCTGCGGCCGTCGGTCAAACCGTTCCTCGCCACGGTGTATTCCAGATGCCGCAGTAGCGTGGTCTTACCCGATCCCGGTTCGCCTAGCACGATGAAGGTGCACTCGTCGGCGCGGTCATGGAGAATGTCGGCGAGGCTACTGAAGCGGAAGGAACTTACCCCCAACCACTCCTTAGAGGAAAGGGAGTCCCGATCGGAATCGACTCCGGCTCGCCGCTCGCCGCCCCTTCCGAAACGGGTCGCGTAAGAGTCCGGATCTAGCGGGGTCGCCCTTTTCTTTTACCAGCCGGCGGCCATCGCGGAGCGTCACGGTCAAGCGGCAGGGCATTTCTTCCGGGAAACGCAGGCTGAAGGCGGTATTTTCGCGGATGTGAATCCGCCGCAGCAACGCTTGCACGTCCGCGCGCCGAATGCGTTCCGCTTGGTACTGTTCCGGCATGACTTCG
>JBKQWH010000460.1:0-41119 GCA_052139635.1 Capsulimonadaceae bacterium | reverse complement strand
GCCGCCCTCGACGATTCTCACGATTTGTATCATCGTGCGGCATAACCGCAACCAAACGGAGGCACTGAAGCGTTAAGCATAACTCGACAGAAAAATTCCTGTTCCGTGCTTTCCGTATTTTCCGTTGTTAAAATTCCTGATTCCGGATTCTTCTCCGCCCGCGACGATTCTCACGATCAGTATCATAGAGAGTACGTTACGACTCCAGCGGTTCTCGACACGCCCGCCGAGAGCGACTGCCGGAGGATCGCGCGAATTGTTGCACCACTGGTGCGACAATCTTGCCGTCTGTGCTGCCTCGTCTAAACCGCGATTGGTTCCGGTTGCCTCGAAAGAGGCGATTTGGGTTCGTAGGGCGCATCGGTGACTGCCAGCGTCACCACTTCATTGAGCGCGTCCAATATCTTTTGACTGCGCTCGACGGTGATATTGTGATATTCGTTGCGCTCGTCGCGGGACACCTGAGCCTCACTGGTACCCAACCGATCCGCCAATTCTTTTTGCGTCATGCCGTTTGCGATCCTCAAGGCAATCAACATCCGTCCCATGTGGGCAAGATTGTGGATGGGTCGAATCTCCCGGCGACGCACTTGTTCGTACCAGGTGGCTTCCTCCGCAAGTTGCGCATAAAATGACAGTACGGGCTGCAGTGCTCGCTCAATTTGGTCCTCGGTGAGCCCATTTTCGGCCAGAGCGTCGCGCTGCTTCCGGACGATCTCGCCGTTCGCCTCGATGTTCTTTAAGGTCGCTCGGTACTCAGCGTCGCTCCGAATCATGCTGCTGCCCCTTCTGTTTCTAGTCAAGTGCCTCGAAGTCGGTCGATTTCGTTGTCAGTTATCCATGCCTGCCCCCACTTCCTTCGTTGCGGGATGTGAAATCACAGAATTCTCTTCGAGAGATGCACTCGATGGGGTCGGTCGGGTCTGTACGGGCGTCGCGATCGCACTCGCCGTCGACGGCCCATAACGACGATCCGAAAGAGAAACGCACCGTGTTGCGCCGCATACTTGAACGAATGTTCGAATAATCGGGTATAATACCGCTGCGAGTGCAAGCATCGTACACGCTCGCCCGGCGGACGACCGCCGCGCAAATTGTTCCTAACAACTGCATACAGCAAAAAAACTGAGCAAACCGAACCGGCCGCGCGCATGGCTCGCTTCCGACCTCCTGTCAACTGCCAACCGCTCGACGGCGGAATACCCGCAGAACAACAGCAAGTGGTACAGTTTCACACGCCACCGGACAGCGAGATCCCGAAATTCACCGTTTTTGGCCAATTCATCCCAATTAATCCGCCCCTAACTTGAAACACGCGCGCAATCAAAAGAATCAAGACGGAGCAGCGATGCCCGTTTCCTGCCACAATTGCCACAGTTGATCCCGATTAAGGACGGCCGGCGTCGCGGAATCGAGGCGAAAAGCGGGACGGCGTTGATACCATTGCGGGGAGCGCAGCTCGCGGAGGCTCGGCGCATCGGGCGGATAACAAAAGCAGCCGTCAACCTGTGCCAGGTTGACGGCTGCAAATAACGGACAAGCTGCCGGACTAGGATTCGAACCTAGGACCTTCTGATCCAGAGTCAGACGTTCTGCCAACTGAACTATCCGGCATCGCGACGGCGCGACGGCGGAACGCACGCACCATTTTTCGAGACGACCTGATAAGCTTACCCGACACGACTCCGGCGTGTCAACGTATCAAGACAGAAATTGCGGGGAATTCGCCGTATCGGAAGACAGTCTGCGCAACATTGTTCTCCGAAAGTTCCGTCTTTTCCGTTCTTTCCGTGGTGAAACTTCCGGATTCCGAATGGCCGAATTCGGGAATCCGCGCTGCATGGAGGTCATTCGGGCGGTTTGGCCGCGGTGCCGGTCACAATCGTAATGCCAATGCGCTATACTAGAGTCGGTTCGCATTACCCGTCAAAGGATAGAGTTTTGATTGAGAGATATTCCCACCCGCAGATGCGCGCAATCTGGGAGCCTCAGGCGAAGACGCAGCGCTGGCTCGATGTCGAGGTGGCAGTCTGCGAGGGATTGGCGCATTTTGGCCGCATTCCACAGGAAGACGTCGACCGGATCAAGGAAAACGCGCGCTTCGACCTCAACCGCATGGCCGAACTCGAGAAGGAGACCCGGCACGATGTGATGGCATTCGTGCGCAGCGTCCAGGAACACCTCGGCGAGGAGGGTCGATTTGTCCATTACGGCATCACCTCCTACGACGTGGTCGATACCGCCCTGTCGCTTATCCTCTGCGACTCGCTCGACCTGATCCTGGCCGACGTAGAAGGCCTGATGCAAGTAGTTGGGCGAGTGGCGGTCGAGCACAAGGATACACTGCAAATCGGCCGCACGCACGGCATACACGCGGAACCCATTACGTTTGGCCTCAAGCTCGCCGTCTGGTACTCGGAGCTTTCGCGCAGCGTCACCCGCTTGCAGCAGGCCCGTGAGGCGATTTCGTACGGCAAAATCTCTGGCGCGGTCGGCACGCACGCCAACATCGACCCACACGTCGAGGAATGGGTTTGCGCGCGGCTCGGGCTCAAGGCCGCCGATGTCAGCACGCAGATCCTTCAGCGTGACCGGCATGCACAGGTGCTGACGGCGATCGCCATCCTGGCCGGCTCGCTCGAGAAGTTCGCCACGGAGCTTCGCAACCTGCAGCGCACCGAAATCCTGGAGGTTCAGGAGTTCTTCGCAGCCGGACAGACGGGCTCGTCGGCCATGCCGCACAAGCGTAACCCGTGGAATTCGGAGACCATCACGGGCCTCGCGCGCGTCATACGCGGCTTCGTGGTGCCGGCGCTTGAGGACGTTACTACGTGGCATGAGCGCGATCTCGCAAACTCGTCGGTCGAACGAATAATCCTGCCGGACTCCTGTATTCTGATCGACTGGATGCTGCGAAAGTTCACGAACATCGTCGACACGCTGATTGTTTACCCGGACAACATGCAGCGGAACCTCGACAAGATGGGCGGTTTGGTCGCCTCCGAGCAGATTATGCTGGCGCTCATCGAGAAGGGCCTCTCGCGGGAGGATGCCTACAAGGTGGCGCAGCGAAACGCGGCCAGGGCCTGGGATGGCGCGGACTTCCCGACCGCGATTGCGGCGGACCCGACCGTCCGGGAACTCCTGACGCCCGAGGAAGTGGCCGGAGCGTTTGATGTCCGAACGCACCTCAAGCATGTCGACGTCGCTTTCCGCAAGCTCGGACTAATCGGTGGCTCTGCCCCGGAGGACCTGATCCCCTCTGTTTCCTCGAGCGCTCCGGACCAGAAATCGGAAGAAGGGAAGATCCCATGGCGCGGGTAAAAGTGATCATTACGTTGAAGCCCCTCCTGCTGGACGCGCAGGGGAAGGTTGTTCAGGGAGCCCTCCGGAACCTGGGCTATGAGGGCGTGGAACAGGTTCGCATCGGCAAATATGTCGAGCTCAGCTTGAAGGATGGCGGCGATATCGAGGCGCAGGTCAAGGAGATGTGCGATAAGCTGCTGGCCAACCCCGTTATCGAGGACTATCAGTTCGAGGTATTACCGTGAAGTTCGCCGTCGTTCGTTTTCCCGGCTCAAACTGCGACCAGGACGCCTACTACACGATCAAGGATGTCCTTCGTCAGCCGGTCGAATACCTCTGGCACAAGCAGGGGAACATATCCGGTGTCGACGTCGTCGTTATCCCGGGCGGATTCTCATTCGGCGATTACTTGCGCTGCGGCGCGATCGCGCGTTTCTCACCTGTCATGCAGGCCGTACAGGACTTCGCCGCGCGCGGTGGCCTGGTGATAGGAATCTGCAATGGTTTTCAGATCCTTTGCGAGTCGCACCTGCTTCCCGGAGCGCTCGTCCGAAACGACGGGCAGAGATTCATCTGCCGGCATGTGCACTTGCGCACGGAAAACAACAGCACCCCGTACACTAACCGGCTAAGTCCTGCTCAGGTCCTGCGCATTCCGATCGCCCACGGCGAGGGAAAATACGTTTGCGACGACTCGACCCTGGATGAGCTTGAAAGGACCGGGCGTGTGCTGTTTCGTTACTGTGACACGGAAGGGCGCGCTACGGTCGAAGCAAATCCGAACGGGTCGCGGGACAATATCGCCGGCATCGCGAACGCGACGTTCAATGTGTTCGGGCTGATGCCGCATCCGGAGAGGGCGGCCGATAGCGCGCTTGGCTCCGCGGACGGCCGCTATATTCTTGAGTCCATTCTGGCGCGCGCGGTCTGAGTTGGCCGGCTGCTTCGCGCAGAGGAGATGACGAGAGCAACCGCCGTCGACGGATTCGCGGCACCTCTTCGTGACGTTAGAGAGGTGTCTAGCGGACGCACATCGAGCGAAACGACATTCGATTCTCATGATTCGCGGATTTTTACTGAAAAATAGCGCTCATTTGTTGTCTTCTCATTTATAATAATTGTGAACAATCCAGGTCGGAGCGCCGTGCGCTGCCATCTCGGCCTGCGAAAGGACGCAGGTTTATGACTACCATAGATATTCTTTTGTTCGACGGGGTCGACGAGATCGATTTTATCGGCCCATATGAAGTTCTGTCGTCGTGCCGGCGGCTGGTCGACGGGCGCTGGAGCGACCGGGCCGCCTTTACCGTGCAGACGGTCGCCGAGTTCCGAACGCCGGTCCGCTGCGAACACGGGCTGAGCGTTATCCCGGACAAGACGATCGAGATGGCGACCGAATCGGACGTCGTCATTGTTCCGGGCGGGCCGGGGGCGCGCCGCGACCCGCTACCGGTGAAACTGGTCGAGTTTCTCATCCAGGCCGCTGATACGGCCGACATCCTGGCGTCGGTCTGCACGGGCGCATTTATACTCGCCAAGGCCGGCCTGGCCGACCACCATCAGCTCACCACGCACGAGGCCCGCACGTCCGAGTTACAGCGCACGTATCCCAAAATCAAAGTGGTGACCGGCAAACGGGTGGTCGTCGACGATCGCGGCGGCCGGCTCATGTCCACTGCCGGTATAACGTGCGGAATTGATCTTGCCCTGACATTGATCCAGAAGTATGAAGGCCGCGACACCGCTGCCTTCGCCGCCCGCCGCATTGCCTGGCCGTTTACAACGGTCGGTGCGTCTTAGGCGACGGGCGGCTCCTTCGTGAACAGGCATGAGTAACACTCATTCATGATAGTTGCCCCGGTCCGAGGGCCGGATGCGTAGTGAAATTTGTCGATTATCGACAATATTACCGGCCGGCTGTGTTCGACGACTCATCGCGTCTTTCTTTGCCGGCCGCTTGACAAATGCCTCGTGGGCGACACATAATCTGCCTACGTTGCTTTTTCCTGGAGAAGGTCCCCTTTAAGGAGTTCTTACATGCGCAAAGTCTCGCGACCCCCTGTTTTCGGCGTCGTGGCCGCACTGGCTGCCGCCTTTTTTGTTTGCCAGCCGGCACACGCCCAGACCGACTGGGAGAATCACTCGACCAGGCCGTTACCGAAGCTGAATGTGCGCTTCGGCGTTTTCTTTCCAGAGAACAGTCTGATCGAAAGCCAAATCGGCAAGACCACCTATGCCGCCGGTCTGGATTACTATGCCGACTGGGAGGGCCCGTCGACCGCTTATCTGCTGTCGGTGGACTACTTTAGCCGCCTGACCGACACCGCGTATACCCGCTTGACCCCGGTTACTGCTGGTGTCATCCACTATTATTCCGACGCTCAAGAAACGAACCGCTTTTACACCGGCGCCGGTCTTGGGGTATATTTCGACGACCTGAAGTACACCGACGACTACGGCTTTTCGCAATCGGGGAGCAAGACGGTTTACGGCGGATACGTCAGTGCCGGCATCGATTTCTCGCAGACATTCGAGATCGACGCCCGCTACCATATCGCTACCCATGTCTTGAACCAGGACATCGGTGGCCTCGAGCTGACAGCCGGCGTACATTTCTAGCGGGACTCGGTCTGGAATATGTTGGTGGACACGCACTCCCACCTGAACCACGCGGACTTCGCGGAGGACGCCGCGGCCGTTCGGCAACGCGCCGTCGACGCCGGTGTACATCGGTTGCTGGTGATCGGATACGATCTTGCCAGCAGCCGGCGCGCTGCCGCGATGGCTGCTCAAAGCGCATGTGATCCGGTTGGGCCCGCCCTTTGGGCATGCATCGGAATCCATCCGGAGAGCGCGGACGAGTGGTTGTCCGGGCGTTGCGAGGATTCCTCCTCTCCGGTCCAGGGAGAGGTGTCCGGTTCCCCTCCCTTTAGGCCAGGGGTGGGTTCCGGGGGGGCGTGCGCCTCAAGTCTGCGTGCCCTATCCGCGGGGCCGCGGATCGCGGCATATGGCGAGATCGGCCTCGATTACCACTGGGACACAGTTCCGCGCGACCGGCAGCGGACCGCTTTCGCGGAGCAGATCGACTTCGCCGCGCGGGTCGCGCCGACCGGTCCCCTCCCGATCGTCATCCATTGCCGGGATGCAATGGCGGATGTCCTGGAGGTTCTCCGCGAATCGAAAACGCCGTCGACAATAGTCATGCACTGCTTTACTGGAGATATCGACGCTGCGAGGGCTTGTCTCGAGGCGGGTGCTTACCTTGGCATTGGGGGCGTTGTGACGTTCAAGAAATCCGAAGCCCTTCGCGCCGCCGTAGCCTACGCGCCGCTCGACCGGCTCCTGCTCGAGACCGACTGTCCCTACCTTGCGCCCCAGAATCGGCGCGGCCGCCGCAACGAGCCGTCCTATCTGGCCGAGACCGCCGAGACAGTCGCGGCTGTCCGAGGCCAGTCGATGGCGGAGATCGCCGATGCGACCTGCGCGAATGCGGAGCGTGTTTTTCGGCTCACCGTATAGACGGTGGAAAGCGACCCTGTTCCGCCGGGCTTTTAGAAAGAAACACAAAGCCGTTGCTT
This sequence comes from Capsulimonadaceae bacterium, assembly GCA_052139635.1. Classification (GTDB taxonomy): domain Bacteria; phylum Armatimonadota; class Armatimonadia; order Armatimonadales; family Capsulimonadaceae; genus JBKQWH01. Next base: position 34,235 of record JBKQWH010000460.1, on the reverse strand, counting down.
TCTTTTGCCAATTTTGTGAATAATCGAGGCTGGACGGCTACCGGAAAAGATTACCGCTGCGAATGCGACGAGGCCGAGACTTCGGCCAGGAGCGATGACCATGAGCCTGCCCGACATCGTTTACGTCATTTACATCAAGACGACCCCGGAGAAGCTCTGGGATGCTATCACCTCGCCTGAGCTTACGCCCCGGTATTTCGTGGGACGTCTCCCCAAATCGGACTGGAAAGTCGGTTCGGACTTCAAGTTGATCCTCGAAGACGGCACACTTGACACACAGGGAAAGGTGCTCGAAGCTGATCCGCCTCGCCGGCTTGTCGTGACCTGGCACGTCGAGTGGGTCGACGAGAATCAGCATCTGCCGGAAGTGGTCGTTTCCTATGACATCGAGCCGATCAGCACGGTTGTCCGCCTGACCATGACCGAGCGCCATCCGCACGATATCGACCCCACGTACCTCGAAGGAAGCAACAAGTGCTGGCCCGTCATCCTGAGCGGCCTCAAGAGCCTTCTCGAGACCGGTGAGGGCCTCCCGCCGTTCCCCATCTGAGGGAATCCGGGCTCGGCGGGTAGGCTGATGGAAAAAATACTATCAAAATTCGCTTGCGATGTGGAAGCATCGAGTGTATAAGCCACGATTGCGTGGCTATATTCCGCTAGAAAGGGCAGCCCGATGCATCACATTCAACTTAGCGACCAGGTTTACGATCGGGCTAAACTCCGCGCAGACGAGGCCGGTTTTGACAGTGTTGATGATTATATCGTCACGTTGCTCGCCGAAGACGACGCGTGCGCGGAGATCCCTCATCTCCCGTTCCGCTTTACGCCGGAGCGTATCGCGGACCCCGACTGCATTTCTACAGAACTCAAAGCCGAGGAGCCGATGTATGCCGTAGAAGAAGTCACGGCGCATCTGTCACAGCACCATGCAGCGTGGTGCTAGCTGTAGCTATCACGGCAGACAAAAAGCCACTTCGACACCCTTGAGGGCCTCCCAACGTTCCCGATCGGACGGTGTCGGACCGCGCCGCGCAAAGGGGCGCTCGCGATGACACGGCCGCCCCGGCCCACTTCCCGGAATTCACCACAGTGGTATAATGGCAGTGGGATTGTCCCACTTCCGTCAGTACCCAGTGAGGTGCGCCGCCAAAGGAGCTTCGCGGTGTCATTAGTATCGAAGCATACTTCCGCGATTAGCGTGAGGGCTCACTCCGAGAGGGTCTATGCAACTTACGTTGACTGCCGTGTTTCAGGCCGGATTTCATCATTGCCACGACTAATCCCGGTCACCTCGCGCAATTTGCCCCGTGCGACCTCTGGATGAATGTCAGGCCATAATTCCTATGGTTCAGACGGGACCGTCCCCGCAAAAGGAGATCGACGGTGAACGTGCGGAAATTGCGGCCGGTGGCGGCGATTGTGGTCCTTTCGGCGCTGTTTGCCGGCGGATGGTACATCGACGCGCAGCGAAGCCGGAACCAGAGCCGGCTGACCGGCTTCTTTGAAACACAGCCAATCGAGGTGGCCGCGCGCGCGTCCGGCCGCGTCATCGACATCCGCGTGCACGAAGGCGACCCGGTCAAGGCGGGCGATGTGCTTGTGATGCTCGATTCCGCCGATCTGGTGTCGGAACTGGCCGAGCGTCGCGAGGCCGCCGCGCAGGCGCGCGCCACGTACCTGGATCTGGCCTCCGGAGCACGGCCGGAGGAAATCGCGCGGCAGGAGGGCGTGGTCGCCGAGATGGCGGCGGACCTCGCGCGACTTCGCAATGGCTCCCGGCCCGAGGAAGTGGCCGAGGCCCGCGCGCAGGTCGATGCCGCGGATGCGGCGTACCAGCGTGCCCTGAACGGACCACGGCCGCAGGAGATCCTCGCCGCGCGCGCGGCCTCCGCGGCGGCCTTTGCACGATTTGCCGCCTCTCGACGTGGGCTGACAACCGAAGAAGTGGCCGAGGCCCGCGCGCGCCGCGACGCGGCGGTTGCTGCCCTGACGCAGGCTCAGGCCGACCTGAAACGGTACAGGACGCTGTATGCGAGTGAGGCGATTACGCGCCAGCAGCTCGACGCCGCCGTGTCCGCCGAGTTGCAGGCCGCGGCCCACCGGGACGAGATGCGTCAGGCGTTTCGACGAGCGGCCGAAGGCACACCTCCCGAAGAGCTCGCCGCGGCTCGCCAGGACTGGCTTAATGCGCGCGCCCAGCTCGACCTTCTACTCGCCGGAACCCGTCCCGAGGACATTCGCGCCGCCGCCGCCAATCTGGCGCAGGCTCGCGCAGCCGCCGCTCTGGTCGAGGTCGGGCCGCGCATTGAGGATATTGACGCTGCCGCTGCCCGGCTGGCGCAGGCGCGCGCATCGCTCGATGAGCTCAAGAACGGCAACCGCCCGGAGCAAGTCGCCGCCGCGAGGGAGGCCGCGCGCTCCGCGCAGGACGCCGCCCTCTCGCTGGCCGCTTCCGTGGAGGAGCGCGTGGTGCGCGCCCCACACTCCGGAGTGGTCGATCGCATCCCTGTTGTGGTCGGCGATCTCATCCCGGCCGGTCAGACACTCGTGCGCCTCGACGATCCCTCCGACATCTGGATCAGGCTTTACGTGCCCGAAAACCGCGTCGCACAGGTGACCGTTGGCGGCCACGCACAGCTTGCCGTCGACGGCATCGACAAGCCCGTCGATACGGTCGTCGAGAGCGTGGCCACGCAGGGCGAGTTCACCCCTGTCAACCTGCAAACCCCCGAGGAACGCGGCTTACAGGTCTTCGGCGTCCGCCTCCGCCCCGCCGTCTTCGATCCGCGCGTCAAGGCCGGGATGTACGCCACCCTGGTGCGCTTCGGGGGGCCGTGATGAACGCTATCGAGATGCGCGGGTTGACGCGGCGGTTCGGGGACGTTACGGCGGTCAGCGATGTTACGCTCGACGTGCGTCGAGCGAGCATCTTCGGATTCCTCGGGCCGAATGGGAGCGGGAAGAGCACCTGCATCCGCATGCTGTGCGGACTCCTTCATCCGACCTCGGGCACAGCCATGGTGAACGGGTTCGACGCGGTCCGCGAGCCGGAGCAGATCAAGCGGTCGATCGGCTACATGAACCAGGGCTTCAGCCTCTACCGCGACCTGACCGTCGACGAGAATCTCAATTTCTTCGGCGGAATCTACGGACTGTCGGGTCAGCGCCTCAAGTCGCGCAAGGAGACCGTTATCGATCTGGTCGGCATTGGCGACTACCGGGATCGACGAAGCGGCCTCCTCTCCGGCGGCTGGAAGCAGCGGCTGGCGCTGGCGGTCGCGCTGATCCATGAGCCGGATCTGGTGTTCCTCGACGAGCCCACAGCCGGGATCGACCCGGTCGCCCGGCGGGATCTCTGGGACCTCCTCTTCACGCTGGCTGCCGCCGGGAAAACGCTGTTCGTCACGACGCACTATATGGACGAGGCCGAGCGGTGCAGCGACATCGGCTACATCTACCTCTCTCGGCTGATTGTCAAGGGCACGCCCGCCGAGCTCAAGGCAATGCCGGAAATGCGGCAGGCCGGAACGCGGCGGGTCGCGGTCAGCGCCGCGAATCCGACTCAGGCGCTGGCGGCGTTGAAGCTGCAGTCGTACGCCAGGGAGGCAACGCTGGTTGAGGCCGAGGTCCGGCTGCTCGTGCCGACGGACATATCCGATGCCCGGATCGCGTCGGACGCCGGTATCCCCGCCGCACATGCCGCGGATGCGGTCCGGGAGGTCGAGCCGTCCCTCGAAGACGTTTTCGTCACCATGACCCGGAGGCTGGCACGCACATGAATGCTCTTTTGTTCGGATTCCGCAGTGTTGCCATCAAGGAAATCCTGCATTTGCGGCGTGACCCGGCTACATTTGTCATCGCCATGATGATCCCGATGGTCCAGTTGACCATCTTCGGATTCGCCGCCAACTTCGACGTGCGTCACATCGCGACCGTGGTCGTGGACTACGACCACTCCCAGGATAGCCGCGCCTTCGTGCAGTCGCTGCACAACACGGAGTATGCCGATGTCGCCGGGTACGTGGCGACGCCGGCGGAGGCTGTAGCTGCGATGCGGCGCGGGACGGCGCGGATGGCCGTGATTATTCCCGCGGATTATGCGCGCACCCTGGCGGCGGGCGGGCGGCCGCAGGTCCGCGTCCTGATTGACGGCTCCGACAGCCAGGTGGCTCTGCGAGCACGTGAGGCGGTGCTTGTGCCCAATGCCGCCGGCCCGGTCGATGTCCGTGCGGAGGCAGTGTTCAACCCGGACATGCGCACGCAGGTCTTCATGATCCCCGGGCTCATCGCGGTGATTCTGCAGCTTGTGACCGTCTCGCTGACCGCCTTCAGCCTGGTCCGCGAGCGTGAGCAGGGCACCCTCGAGCAGATGATGGTCACTCCCGTCGGACGGCTGGGACTGATGCTCGGGAAGCTGGCGCCCTACGCTGCGATCGGGTTTACGGAGATGCTGACCGTGCTCTTTATCGGGCGCGTGGTCTTCGATGTGCGTGTGGCAGGCAGTGTCTGGCTCCTGCTCCTGCTCTCGCTCCCGTTTCTCATTGCGGCGCTTTCGCTTGGTCTGTTGATCAGTACAGTGGCGCAGAACCAGACCCAGGCGCTCCAGTTTACGATGCTGATCACAATGCCGTCGATCCTGATGTCCGGCTTCGTCTTCCCGCGTGAGACCATGCCCGGCGTCCTGTACCTGGTAAGTGACGCAATCCCGGTCACCTACTTCATGAACATCATCCGCGGCATCGTCGTCCGCGGCGCCGGCCTCGCCGACGTCTGGCCCGACGCCGCCGCGTTACTGTTGATCTCGACTATTCTCATAGCGGTGTCGACCGCTCGGTTCGGCAAGAGTCTCGGTTAACGTTCCTTACGCAGACCACGCGCGTCCGCCCCGCGCCTGCTGGCACGTCATGCGCGTTTCAGGTGTTTGTCCAGAAACTCCCGCGTGATCTCCGCCACCTGCACATCCGTGAAGCGGCCGTGGTTGGCTCCGGAAACTCCGTGGAGCGTGACCGTGACTCCAGCCTTGCGCAGGGCATCTGCCAGAATCTCGCTTTGATGATATGGGACGACCGTATCAGCCGTGCCGTGGACGATCATGGTGGGTGGCGCGCCCGACGTGACATATGTCAGCGGTGATGCCGCGGCCGCCTTCGCCGGGTTATCGCGAACCGGCCCTCCGATGAGCAGCGATTCGGGAGAATCGGGCGCTTCATGGCCACGACTGTCCTCCGGAAGATGGGCGTCCATCTGAAGAAAGTCGGTGGGGCCGAAGTAATCGACAACCGCCTGGACCGCACTGGAAAACTCCAGGTTTTCTCCTGAGTTGAAGCGCGATTCCCTACCGGTGACGCCGAGAAGCACGGCGAGCATCGCGCCGGCCGAAGCGCCCCAGGCGGCGAAGCGGGCGGGATCCAGGCTGTACCGATCGGAATTAGCCCGCAGCCATCGGACCGCCGACTTGCAGTCCTCAAGTTGCGCCGGAAATAGTGCCTGACTGCTGTATCGATAATTGATGGATGCCAGTGCGTACCCGTAATGCACGTACTTCAGGGGCAGTTCATCCTCCTTGCTGCCAAAGAGAAAGGCCCCGCCGTGAATCCAGAGAATGAGCGGTTTCACGTCGTTGTCCGCTTCCGGCAAGTAGAGGTCCATCACCTGGCGCTCATGTCCTGCCGTTACATACGGGATATCGATCAGCATTTGCGCCCCGCTCGGGAGCGCCTGTAAGTGGCTCTTCATCGTCAAATCCTCCCACCTTGGCTTATTCACAATTATCCGAAAACGGCAACCAGCCCGTACTCCGGTCGTCGGTCCGAAGGATCATGAGTTCTTGCGGAACGGCGCCTCGGGTGGTATACTCGTTCGGTCATGTCCGATGACATTGTTGACAACCGGCGACGGCGACTCACCGACTGCGTGCTGGATCTGCTTCAGCACGGAGCGATATCGGCTCGATTCGCCGTCGGCTATCTCTTTCTCGACGGCCTCTGCCCCCTCCGGGAGGCACTTCAGTCACTGCCGGAAATCCAGATCCTGATTGGCAACGTGGTCAACCGCGCCAGCGACGAGCAGATCCTGCGGGAAGCTCTCGCTCGCCAACGCGGTGGAGAGGAATGGGTTCGCGACCAGGAAGACGTGGCATCGACGCTGAGGATGCTTTATGACCGGGCGTCGGCCGAGACCTCCGTCAACCTGCGTCATACGATCGATTCACTCCCTCGAACGGACCAGACCCGCGACCTCCTGTTCACGCTGGCCATGCGGATTGCCGACGGTGGGCTTAAGGTCCGCTTGTATACTTATGGCCGAATCCACGCCAAGGTGACTGTGGTGCGCTATCCCGCGACTTTGGCGCAGCCCGGTGCCGCAGGCATTACGTCGAATTCCGCAACTCCCTCTCCGCTTGCGGGGAGGGCCGGGGAGGGGTCGAATTCGGCGCGTGGAGCGTTAGTAGCGAATCGTGATGATATCAGCCCTACCGGGACGGAGCCGGGAAGCACCGCGGTTGCGGTTGTGGGATCCACCAACGTGACAATGGCATCGGACGGCGGTTCGGCGGAGTTGAACGTAGTGGTACGCGACGTTTCCAGTGTGGCAGAGGTGGATTCGTGGTTCGACTTCCTCTGGGATCGGTCGCAGGATTTCCACAGGGAACTCTTTGCCGAACTCGGGCAGTCCTGGGCGCTCCGCGAGCCGGCGGTTTAACGGCCGAACGAGTTACAGCGCTCGTTTCAGACGGGCACGTCCGACAAACTGATCGAACACGCGCCCGTTTATCACGACGACGAAAACCGTAGGATACCGGATCTATGAGACCGGTTGCAGCAAAGCGCGGCCCGAGAAGGCAGGGATCGATCGGGCGATGGATGGGACCGCATCGTACTCGTCAACCGCCCCTTGATCGTCCCATTCGGCGTTGAGCGCCGCCAGACAATAATCCGAATCGCAGTTTTCCAGTTCGGCATCGTACAGTGCCTCGGCTTGAGCCGGGGCCACAATCATCGACGGTTGTTTCATGTAAGACCTCCTCGTCTACAATCAACCTAGCGTAAGCTACCCGTGAAGCACCGTTGCTTCGGTGGATATATTCGTCTATGTTATTATACGGTCAAATCCGGCGGAATTCAACATGTTCGTGTATCCAAACAGGACCATTTTGTTGAAACAGACGACTGGTATTTGTCGCTAGTATCGGTAGCGACGTGCTACTGAACGGAAGAAATGATACACCAATGAGATCGAAGGCGATATTTATCTATCTCCCTGTCTCAGGCCGCAACGTTTGACCACGGCGCTCCGTTAACACTTTGGACACGGTCGTTGGCGTCTGAGGCGTGTGTGTCAAAGTGTGGTAATGTGAAAGAGGTACGCGGGAAGTTTGCCGCGTTTCCCAGCAAAGAGTGGTAATGTGTCAAATCCATCGCTCGACGAAATCGAGATCCTACTGCGCGCGCGGTATCCTGTCCTCTACATCGTGACATGGGAGGAGGGCCGGGTGGAAGAGGCGCTGGCATATATCGCCCGCCGGCGGGAGAAGAAGCTCTACCTCTGGTCGATTGTGCGTGGCATCCAGGCCTACACCGCGTCGCCGGAGGGTATCGGCCGAATCGATCCGCGTACGACCGACCCGAACACCGCGCTCGACTACGTCCTCGAGAGTGTCGAGAACGCCATTTACGTCTTCCGCGACTTGCATCCGTTTCTCAACGATCCGGCCGTCACGCGGCGGGTTCGGGAGCTGGCGAGCTACCTCAAGAGCAGCTACAAGACCGTGGTCATTGTCGGCCCCTCCCTGTTGCTGCCGATCGAGTTGCGCAAGGACGTCGCCGTGGTCGATTTCGAGCTTCCGACGCGCGAGGACCTGGGCGACCTGCTGGATCGCACGCTCGGCGAGGTCCACGAGGCGACTGGCCGCGAGATCGAGGTCACCGCGGAGGCCCGGCGGCGAATTCTCGATGCGGCGGCGGGGCTGACCTGGAACGAGGCGGAGAATGTGCTCGCGCGCACGCTGGTGACTTCAGGCGGCCTCAGTGAAGCGGATCTGCCGACCATCCTCGCCGAGAAGGAGCAGGCGATCCGTAAGTCCGGCCTGCTTGAGTGCCAGCGGTCGGGGGACAGTCTCGACCAGGTCGGCGGTCTCGACGCTCTCAAGGACTGGCTTGTTAAGCGAAGTGTCGCCTTCGACCAGCGTGCCCGTGACTTCGGCCTGCCGGCGCCCAAGGGCGTTCTGCTCCTGGGAGTCCAGGGCTGTGGCAAGAGCCTGGCCGCGCGCGCCATTGCCGGATTATGGGGACTGCCCCTGCTGCGGCTCGATGTCGGGCGGCTCTTCAACAGCCTGGTCGGGTCGAGCGAGGAGAACATGCGCGGTGCGCTCCAGGTTGCCGAATCGGTCGCCCCGGCCGTCCTCTGGATCGACGAGATCGACAAATCGCTGGCGGGCGTGCAGAGCAGCGGCGCCACCGACGGAGGCACGTCGTCGCGGGTGCTGGCCACGTTCCTGACCTGGCTCCAGGACAAAACCGCGCCGGTGTTCGTAGTGGCCACCGCGAACAGTGTCGACCAGTTGCCGCCGGAACTGTTGCGTCGAGGCCGCCTCGATGAGACTTTCTTCATCGACCTTCCCGCAGCGCCCGAGCGGGCCGAGATCTTCGCGATTCACCTGCGGCGCCGCATACGGGATCCGCGGGATTTCGATCTGGCAGCGCTCGCTTCGGTCTCTGAAGGATTCAGTGGCGCGGAGATCGAACAGTGTGTTATCGCGGGCCTGTTTGAAGCCTACGCGGCACGTCGAGAGCTTTCCACCGAGATCCTGAAGCGGTGCTGCGCCGACACAGTGCCGTTGTCGTGTACAATGAAGGAGCCGGTCGATAAAATCCGCGGATGGGCCGCGGGCCGGGCTCGCCCCGCCTCCGGGCATCTGGCTGTGGTTACAGTGCCGGTAGCCGCGCAATTGCCAGTAGCCTGATGCGCGGCAGCAGGGTGCGCAAGCCTGACTGCAATTTGGTGTCGATGGGTCCCAGTGCGGGGAGTCGCACTTCACTGGCTCGAGCCGCGGTTTCGACCGCCACCAGGACCACATCCTTCCGTTGTCCTTCGTGTCGCTTTTAAGGATCGAACAAAGCATGGGACGATTCGCAAAGCTAGAGATCGACGACAACGATTCGGCAAAGTCCCGCGCACCGGAGCAGACGTGGGTTGACCTCGACGAGCGCCAGTGCATGGTCGTGGCCGAAGAGCAGTATCTAACCGGCGCTTACGAGGACGCCCTGCTCCACTTCTCCCGCGCCCTCCGGTTCAATCGCGACCTTCCCGCGGCGTGGGTTGGCCAGGTGCGTTGTTTGCTGGCCTCCGGCGAGTATAAGGAAGCGCTGACCTGGACCGACCGCGCCCTGGAGCGCTTTGCCGGAACTCCCGAGTTAATGGCGTGCAAGGGGCTTGCGCTGGCGCATCTGGGCGATTCGCAGGGGAGGTCGTATCTGGATTCCGCCATCGAGATGAAATCGCCCTCCGCCTGGGTCTGGCTGGCGCGCGGCGAGTGTCTGCTTCTCGCAAAGGCCGACGACAATGCTGCGCGCTGCTTCGTAAAGGCCGTCGAGTTGGCCGGAGACGATTGGCACACGGAGCTGCGGGTCGGGATCGCGTACAATGCGTCCCGCCGCCATGCCCGCGCGCGTGGTCCGCTGATGGCGGCCGCGCGGCGTGCTCCCGCGAATCCGCTTGTCGCGTATGAACTGGGCGTCATGCACGAGGGGCTCGGGGAACTGCCGGCGGCGGCAGGATGCTTCGAGCGCGCGCTCACGCTGCGTCGAAACTATCCGGCTGCTCGCCGCGCGCTTGACCGTGTCAAGGTCGGCGGGGCGGGCTGGCTGCTGCAGAGACTTTTGCAGAAGGTTTGACGGAGGTCGCTCGATTGGACGGGTCTACAGTCAGTCATCGCGAGGGCCGTATGCGCGGCCTCGACCTCCCGGCGGACAAGACGTCCGGAAGGGACGAATCAGACGTCGCGCCACGTTCAAATGCGCACGCCCGCATCGACCATGGCGCGGAGACGCCGGATCGTATGCCTGTCGCGGATCTCGACCCGGCACGCACGGACACGCCGGACCAGGGCGTTGTGCGGGCCGCGTCCACCCGCCTGATGTCTATCTTGCGCCGAGCGCTGCATCAGCACGCGTCCGACGTGCATCTTGTCGTTGGCCTCCCCCCGATGTTCCGCATCAACGGCGAGCTTTTGGCCACCCCGGATGCCCCTTTCCGGCGCGACGAGATCCGTGAGCTTGTTTACGCGGCACTGACCCGAGCGCAGCAGGAGGAGTTCGAGCGCGAATGGATGCTGTGCGTCTCCCTGTTCATCCCCGAGCTCGGTCACTTCCGCATCACGGTCTACTATCACATGAGCAATGTCGAGGCCGCCGTACGCGTGTGCCCGCTCTCGCTGCGCAGCCCCAGGGAACTGGGCCTGCCGGACATCATGGGAAAGCTGGTCGAGAAGCGATCCGGCCTGATTCTGATCACCGGGGCCACGGGATGCGGCAAGACCACCACGTTCAACTGCCTGATCGACATGATCAACCGCCAGCGCCGCTGCAAGATCATCACTGTCGAGGACCCGGTCGAGTTCGTGCATGAGAATCGGCTCAGCATCATCGTGCAGCAGCAGGTGCATGCCGACACCAAGTCCTTCAATCAGGCCCTGACCCACATCCTGCGCCAGGACCCCGACGTGATCGGGGTTGGCGAGATGCGGGACCTCGAGACGATCTCGACCGCCCTCACGGCCGCCGAGACCGGCCACCTGGTCATCGCCACGCTGCACACCCCTGACGCGGCCCAGACCGTCGACCGCATCATCGACGCCTTCCCGGGCGACCGCCAGATGCAGACCCTGACGCAGCTTGCTTCATGCCTTCAGGCCATCATCGCTCAGCAGCTCCTCCCACGGGTCGATACCGACGGTCGCGTACTGGCCACGGAAGTCCTGCTGGCCTCGACCGCGGTCCGCACCCAGATCCGCGAGCGCAAGATGAACCAATTGCGCAGCACCATCCAGATGGGCGCCCGCGAAGGCATGCACCTGATGGACCGCTCGATCCTCGACCTTTACCAGCAAGGCATCATCACCTACGACACCGCGATTGCCCATGCCTCGTCGCCGGATGCGATCCAGAGTGCGTCGTCGACGGGGGGATAAGAAGCCATCGTTAGGTACTTTATGCCATAAGAGCCGACGATAACAAGAAGGGTAGGGACGAGACAGAGGGCACTGAGCGCAGCCACTTGCCACCCGCAACGCAACCGCCGTGCCCGGCGCCTCGTCCGCTGATCACTCCACCGGATCGAGAGTACCTGCGGACGGCCATCATTGTTCAAACCTTCGGTGGGGAGTCATTTTGAGCAATCCGCGTGAATGGTCGGATAGCCAGAACTATCTTCTGCGAGGTATTGTAATCATGTCAATGGACTTCAGGAAACATGCATTTATCGTCGAGACTGTAAGTGCTTTACAAAGGCATGGTGGTCGAGGTAAGTCCCATCTGCAGAAGAGCCTCTTTATTCTCAAGGAGCGGTTGGACGTAAGCGTCCCATTCCTCTACGTCTTTATGCACGGTCCGCACTCTTTTGAAGTTGAGGATGAACTGGCCGAAGTCAACAGCTATGCTGCCGTGGGGATCACGCTGGATGGTGTTGAAGGTGGTGTCACTCTCATCCCAAGTAAGAATGCCGAGTATGTTCGCAAAAAAGCGCCGCTGAGTCCGGACGAACTTAGCGCGGTCGGCCGAGCCTGCGAGTTCGCCGCTTCGAAGAACTGCGCGGATCTGGAGACGATCGCCACCACGGTTTGGGTTCGGCGTCGCGAAGGAATTACCGATCCGAACGAGGTTAGTCGCAGGGTCCACGAGCTAAAGCCCCACGTCACGTTGGCTGAAGCCGTCGCCGCCGACAGCGAGGTCAGGGCCGCACTTGGGTAGCGGGAATATCTCTTTGACGTTCATTGGGTGCTGCATGTCGCAGGCGACGTGCATGTGCATCATGTTTGACGACGGTATGGATAGGAGTGCGGCATGACTGAGGATACACCGTTCGATTTCGTTCTACTCGGAAGGATGATCGGTGGCTACGAACTGGACGGACCATACGGACCATACTTTGACATCGACCTCGCGGTCGCCAAGATGGCTCGGATGGGGCTGGTTATGACCGTCCATCGGATCATGGAGGGCCTAATGTTCGACAAAGCTGATCTGTTGGACTGGATTGAGACTGAGTTGTCGTCGAAATCGCTCAATGTTCCTATCTCTACGTCTGAGGCAACCGATCGTTCGACAAACAGAACTCCGATGGATTTCGTCTCGTTAGGATTTGAAGTTGGGATGCTGGATGATACGAAAAGACCTGTTAAGTTAGTTTGTAATCGCCTGGGTGAGATGGGACTTGACGAACCCAAGCAGTTGGTACAGCTTCGAACCATCACCGACCCTGACGAAGTATTAGAGGCAGTGCAAGATGAACTGATCGCAATGCGTCTTAACACGTCATTTTCGTCACCTGAAAACCTGAGAGACGTAGTTCGGGATGTGATTGCGCTATTTCCACCGGGCGTTTGGGCCACAATCCCGCTGGCAGCCCAGGCTGACATGAAGGATGCTGAACGGTTTATAAACGATGGCGAGTTCGCCGCTGCGGCGATTCCTCTCTGTCGCGCGGTGGATATTACACTCCGAGAGCTGTTCAATCAAATAGACCCAGCATCCATCGGATCGAAAGATTCAGCGGGAACAATAGTCCATAAGCTACTTGAGCTATCGAACTCAAAGCGAAAGGAATACGGCTACCTCACTTCCGCCCTATTCTACGTTAGAGGGTTCATGGTGGACCATCGAAATCCCAATATGCATGACCGTATTCCGCACGATTCGTGGTCAATTCGAAGGCTTTTTACACAATCGGTGGAAGCGATTACACGGCTTAGCGAGGCGCGGGGTGGTCTATACGCGGACGATGCGTAGTAGGCGTCCGCTGTATTCATATTTATATGCCCGCAGAATTACCGACCTGCACTGTCATTCGGACATAAAGCCTGTATGAGCGCCGAGCGATTTCAACAACTTCACACATGGATGAACAGTCCTGAGGACGAGCATCTCGAGTTCAAGGCTGCGCGTGGAAACTACGAGTTTGAGAAGCTTGTGGACTATTGCGTGGCGCTGGCCAACGAAAACGGCGGTGAGATGATCCTCGGGGTCACGGACAAGCGACCGCGACAGGTTGTCGGAACGACCGCGTTTCAGGACGTCGGACGAACCGTCGCCGGCCTGCTCGATCGGATCCACCTACGGGTCGACGCGGAGGTGATTCCGCATCCGGATGGCCGCGTACTCATCTTCCACGTGCCGTCGCGCCCGATTGGGGTACCTGTCCACGACAAGGGGACGTACTGGATGCGATCGGGCGAGGACCTTGTCGCGATGTCGCCCGATCAATTGAAGCGTATCATGGACGAGGCGCAGCCCGACTTCTCGGCCTCGGTCTGCGTTGGTGCGCAATTGAAGGACCTCGACGTGACTGCCATCGAGCACTTCCGGGCTCTCTGGGTCCGAAAGTCAGGGAACGAGAGCCTGATGTCGCTGTCCACGGAACAGCTCTTGACCGACGCGGAACTGATTGATGCAGACGGGGTGACTTACGCGGCGATGGTGTTACTTGGGACCAGGCCGGCGCTCGGAAAGCTCCTCGGCCAGGCCGAGGTTGTCTTTGAGTACCGCTCAACGGAGGCGTCCGGACCGGCCTCACAACGCGAGGAGTTCCGGCAGACGTCGCTGACGACTCTCGATTCTGTATGGAACCTGATCAACTTGCGCAACGATCTCCAAGCCTTCCAAGCAGGCCTGGTGATGCTTGATATTCCTACGTTTAACGAACGCGCCATTCGCGAAGCGCTTTTGAATGCGATCGTGCATCGCGACTATCGGTTTGGCGGTTCCGTGTTTGTGCGCCAATATCCCCGGCGGCTGGAGATCACAAGCCCAGGCGGGTTTCCGGCCGGGATTACAGCGGAGAACATCCTGTGGAAGCAGTCCCCTCGCAACCGCCGGATTGCCGAAGCCGTGGCCAAGTGTGGCTTAGTCGAGCGATCGGGGCAGGGCGTAAACAGGATGTTCGAAGAGGCCATTCGCGAGGGCAAGCCGGTTCCAGACTTTCACGGGACCGACGACTATGAAGTCAAGATTACGTTAAACGGGGAGATTCAGGACGAGCGGTTCTTGCGATTCCTGGAAAAGGTTGGCCGTGAGCGCCTCAACTCGTTCGTGACTGAGGACTTCCTGCTGCTCGACGTGATACACCGGGAACAACCGATCGACCCACGACTTGCGCCGCGTGTACCATACCTCGTCGACCGAGGGATAATCGAATTGGCTGGCGATGGCAAGCACATTCTTTCTCGGTCACTGTATGCGTTTCTTGGTGAGAAAGGCGTATATACGCGCAAGAAGGGCCTGGATCGCGAGACGAATAAAGCCCTGCTTCTGAAGCACATTCGGGATAACGACGACGAAGGCAGTAAACTGGACGAACTTCTGCAGGTCCTTCCATCATTGTCGCGCGATCAGGTTCAGAGATTGCTTATGGAGCTACGCTCAGATGGCGCTGCGCATAATCGGGGACGCACAAGTGCAGCTCGCTGGCATTTGGGGTCTCCTCAACCATAGCTTGCGCGGAACTTGCGCGGAACTTGCGCGGAACTTGCGCTATCGCGCAAGTTTGGTGCCCCTAACAGTATAATGTCCCGAAAGACACGTCATTCTAATCTACTAAACACAGCCTACTATCAGAGTAAACATCATTACAATCGATCGAGTGATCCATATGGATCGCGCCGAAATTGCGCTGCAGCGCAATAAATTCCTTACCCAAACGGGGGGCCGACCTGATTCGGAGGGGCGAACCAGATGCATCGCGTTGGCAACATGATCCTTATCATGCGTGACTTGCACCAAACTTGCACCGGATCGACATCGGGTGTATTGGCAGTACAATAAGTCAGAACAACGGATCGCAGGCGAATGAGGTCAGGAATGCCGGATCGAGAGAATATCGACCAGTTTGGACGCGAGGGGTATACGGTCGTGCGCGGGCTGTTCACGCACGATGAGGTCGACCGCTACATCGACCACTACATGGCGCTGCGAGCGGCGGGGAAGTACTGGGGCGACTTTGCGGGGGTCGATTTGACCAGCGCTGACCCCCTGCGACTCTATCCGCGGATGATCCACATGCACCGGTGGGATACGACGAGTCTCGACTTCCTCCTCGACGTGCGCATCAATGCCGTGATGACGGCCATTCTTGGCGCCGAGCCGTACGCCGTGCAGACCATGATCTACTTCAAGCCGGCCGGCGGGCGCGGGCAGGCGCTGCACCAGGACCAGGCGTATCTCCGGGTGCAACCGGGGACCTGCGCGGCCGCCTGGCTGGCGCTCGACAAATGCGACGAGGAGAACGGCTGCATGCAGGTGGTCCCCGGAACGCATACGCTGCCGCTATTGTGCACCCAGAAGGCCGACACCTCGCAGAGCTTCACGGATGTCACCGTGCCCCTCGCCGAAGGGATGCACCCGGTTCCGGTCATGATGGACGCGGGCGATGTCCTCTTCTTCAACGGCCAACTCGTCCATGGCAGCCTCCCGAACGTCAGCCACGACCGATTCCGACGGTCGCTGATCGGCCATTATATCGTCGGCGATGCGGAGAAGGTCGGCGGATTCTACCATCCGGTACTGCGGATGGACGGAACCGTCGTCGATCTGGGCGAGAGTGAGGGTGGGGGACCCTGCGGAGTCTGGCGCAACGCGGATGGCACGGCCTCTTTGGAATTGATCCTTCCCGCCGAGCCGCCGCCGGCGGCCGGCCACGAGTAGGCGCCATCACGCCGTTCGCGGCGGTGGCGGCCAGACGGTGTCATCCACGACACCCGGCGCCTTCGGATCGGCGTGCGCGGCAGCCCGATAGCCGGTGATACGGTTGGCGAGATCGGCCGCGGAGATCGGAAGAAAATCTTCCGGGATGTTGATGGACTCCGTGCGTATCCCGAGGAGACGGTGGAGGCCGAACGACCAGGGCGTGATCCGTGTCATCATGGCCCGGCTCTGACCGGCGCGCAGGCAGACACCGTCCAGATCGACCGGCGTGATTCCAATAAAAGGCGAGAGGCGGCGGTAGGCCGCCACATCGCGGATTTCACACCATCGCAACACCCCGATGCTCCGTTCAAGATGATGGATCGTGATTCCCTCCGGGGAAATCGTGAGCACAGGCCGTCGCCACTGGGAGATCATGACGATGCGGCCGAGATACGCGGCCACGGTGAGCGTTACGATAAACGACGGCTCCAGGGCAAGGATGATCCGGTTGATCAGCGTCGACGGAAGCCCGCCCGCCAGGCTGCTAAAAACAACGAAGTTCAGGTACATCAACGGAATCAGCAAGAAGACGGCGTGCAGGTGCTGGCTGCGCAACAACTTCCTCCGGTCGACATAAACGAAGAGGCTGTCGCCCTCTTCGACGACGGCGGTACTCCGCGCACGCTCGACGTTTTCACCTCGAACGGCTTGTGTTGTTGCTACGCTCATGGTTCAGTATAACATGGCATTGCGATCCGCAGGGAGCGGCCGGCGCAGCCGGCTGCAAAAAGATTTATGAGACAAATAAGATACAATTATTAACGCTTTAGCAACAAAGTTCCCGCCGATGAAGACGGTGTATTCCGGAAATAGCCTGGATCGACCCTGATTTCAGGCCATTATTGTCTCGATCACTTGTTCAACCTCCTCTTGACATGGAGGCCGTTGTATGATATGATATATTCACACTCAGATTTCACTCCTTGGCGAGAGCCCATCGGGCTCCCGCCTTGTTGCTTTTTGAGCCCCCTTCCCGGTATAATGCCCGCGCATGTACAGCACTGTTCTATTCGATTTCGACGGCACCCTTGTTCCTTCGCTGGATCTCTGGCTGCAGGCGTTTCAGTATGCGCTCAGCCGTTACGAGCGCACTCTGCCCGTACAAACCATCATCGACCGCTTCTATTACCGGGATTACCAGGACATCTGCGACGAGTTTGACCTCCCGAACGGCGACGAGTTGCGTGACCACGTGCACGCCGGCCTGGATATCTCCCTCAAGAAGGCCGAGCCGTGCGAGGGGGTCCTGGATGTCCTCCGCTATCTGTGTGCGTCCGGCCGCCCCACCGGCCTGGTCACCACGTCCCCGCGGGCGCCGGTCATGGACGTCCTGTGTCGCCTGGAGATTGAGAACCTGTTCGATATCATCGTGACCGGCGACGATGTCGAGCACTGTAAGCCCCATCCCGAGCCGATCCTGCTTGCCCTGCGCCGGCTGGATGAGCCAATCGAGACAGCGCTGATGGTCGGCGACTACGTCTTCGACGTCGTCGCCGGCCGGGCCGCGGGCACGTCGACAGCGCTCTATCTCCCGGAGATCCATCGACCGTTCTACGACTTCGACGCGTTGAGCGCCACCGGGCCGACGATGATATTTCACCACTACTCCGAGTTGTTATCGATCCTGAAGTCCGGTACAGGCGCCCGGATGGCGACACCCGTAGCCGCGTAATGACAGCGTTGATCCGGCAAAGAGAAAACACCCCCGCAATGATGAGAGGGTGTTTGTGTTGCGATCGACGAGGCGGTGCGGATTATCGCTCGAACAAGTACTTGTGGGACAGGATATTCCCGGCGTCGCCGAACTCGTATACCAGCGGAACGCCGGTCGGGATGTTGAGGGCCAGGACTTCCTCGCGGGTCAATTTGTCCAGGTCCATCACAATCGAGCGCAGCGAGTTGCCATGCGCCACCACGAGCACGTTCTTTCCGGCCTTGATATCCGGCAGGATGTGCTCGTTGAAGTAGGGGAGGGTACGCGCCGCCGTGTCCTTGAGGGACTCGCCGTTCGGTGGAGGCACGTCGTAGGAGCGGCGCCAGATGTGAACCTGCTCGTCGCCGTACTGCGCGGCCGTTTCGGCCTTGTTCAAACCTTGCAGGTCGCCGTAGTGGCGCTCGTTGAGCGCCTGGTCGCGCTCGGTGGGAAGGCCGGTCTTGCCGGCGGTGTCGAGCGCGATCACGGCTGTATTGATGGCGCGTTGAAGCACCGACGTGTACAACTTATCGATCGGCAGGTCTTTCAGATACGTGCCGGCTTCCTTCGCTTCCGCCTCGCCCTTCGGGGACAGGGGCACGTCGACCCATCCGGTGAATCGATTTTCGAGGTTCCATTGCGACTCGCCGTGTCGCAGGAGGATTAACTTGGGCATAACTCGGGGGATCTCCTTGAGAGTACTCGGCCTTAAGTATACCCCTGTTGCGGAGAGCAAATAGGAAATAGTGGTATAGGAAATAGTGAAGAATAGCGGCGACATGTTCTTTGTCTTAGCCCCGAAGGGGGTCTTGTCCGCTTAGCCAGACCGTTCCGGGTCTGGGTGAGTTATGACACTGCGAACCAGCGCGCCGTAAGAACAGAGGATACGCGATGGATCGACGAGAGTTTCTTAGACGCGGACTGGCCATTGCGGGCGGAGTAGCTCTGGCCGCGGCCGCTCCTCGAGCTAGCCGGGCAGTGGCTGAGGACGAGGCCCGATCGATCGCCACAGCGACGGCCGCCGCTGCCGGAGGCCATTACTTTCCGAACAAGGCGCCACTTCTGCCAACGGCTTTCATGAAGCTGCCCATCGGCAGCGTCACTGCAAAGGGCTGGCTCCGGCATCAACTGGACTTGCAGCGCAATGGCCTGAACGGCCGGATGCCGGAAGTCTCCGACTATCTCGTATACGACGGCAACGGCTGGGTCGATCCCGCGTCCGGCACCGGCGGGGAAGAGGTCAGCTACTGGCTGCGCGGATTTGCGGCGCTCGGGTACGTGACCGGGGATGCCCGCATTACGGCACTTGCCAGCAAGTGGATCGACGGCATCATGGAGGCGCAGCAGCATGACGGCTGGTTTGGCCCGACTCACGCGCGCACGTCGCTCGGCGGCGCTCCGGATATGTGGCCGCAGATGCCCGCCCTCTTCGCCGTGAGGTCCGCCCATGAGGCCACCGGCAATCCGAGAATCCTGGAGTTCATGACCCGGTACTTTCAGCTCCAGAGCGCCGTGCCCCCGTTCGCGTTTAACAGGAGCTGGGCGGGGGTGCGCTGGGGGGACAATATCGACAGCATCCTCTGGCTCTACAACCGGACCGGGGATTCCTTCCTGATCGACCTGATGCACATGATCCACGCGAACTCGGCCGACTGGACGGGCGGGATTGCCAGCTACCACAATGTCAACTTCGCACAGGGCTTCCGGGAGCCGGCGCAGTACGGGCTTCTGGGCCATGACGCAAAATTCTTGAACGCATCGATCGCGAATTACGAAAAGATGATGGCTGAGTTCGGCCAGATGGCGGGCGGCGGTTTCGCGGGCGACGAGAACGCCCGCCCCGGATTTCGCGATCCGCGCCAGGGCTTCGAGACCTGCGGCATTGTCGAGTACATGCTGAGCTTCGAGATTCTCACCCGCATTACCGGCGATCCCATTTGGGCGGACCGATGCGAGGAACTCGCGTTCAATTCGATGCCGGCTGCGTTTGACCCGCTGCAAAAGGGGACGCACTATATCACGTCGGCCAACTCGATTCAACTCGACAACACGGCGAAGACACACGGGCAGTTCTCCAACGGGTTCGCAATGCAGGCCTACAAGCCCGGAATCCACGACTACCGATGCTGCCCGCACAACTACGGCATGGGATGGCCGTATTACACCGAGAACCTGTGGCTGGCGACCGCCGACCGGGGACTTTGCGCATCGCTCTATGCGGCGTCGACCGTGCAGGCCAGAGTGGGCGATGGCATGCATGTGTCCATCGATGAGGTCACCGACTATCCGTATGGCGATACCGTTCATCTGGTCTTGAGGACGCCCGGGCCGGTTCGGTTCCCGCTGTATCTGCGAATACCGCGCTGGTGCGACGGTGCTACAGTGCGAGTCAACGGGAAGCCGCTGGCCGTCGAATCCGCACCGTTATCGTACACCGTCATAAACCGGACGTGGAAGAGCGGCGACACCGTGGACTTGCATTTGCCGATGACAATCCGCGTCCACACGTGGTCCGGTAATCAACAATCCGTGTCGGTGAGTCGTGGTCCGCTCAGTTATTCGCTGGCGATTCACGAACAATGGAAGCAGTTTGCCGGAACCGCGGACTGGCCGGAGTGGGAGGTCGCGCCCGGATCGGCCTGGAATGTCGGCCTGGTGCTCGATCCGACTGCGCCGAACAGATCCTTTGAACTGGCGTTGAAATCCGGCGTGCTCGCCGATAATCCGTTCACCCCCGAGACCAACCCGGTGGAACTCCGCGTGAATGCCCGGAAGATTCCCTGCTGGCACGCCGACTCCGACAATGTCGTCGGCCTGCTCGAACCGAGCCCGGTCAAGTCGAATGAGCCGCTGGAGACCATATCGCTCATTCCGATGGGAGCGGCCCGGCTGCGTATCACGTCCTTTCCCACAATCGGCGCGGGACCGGACGCCGCGGAATGGACCGCGGATGCCGATGTCCAGCGCGCGCGTCAAGGGACAGGAAGCAGGCGGGAACCCTCCTAGCTAGCCCGGACTATTCACGTCCTATCGTGGGACAGGCGTCCCTGCCTGTCATCAAAGATGTTCGTGGATCATCCAGGCTACTAGTGGACACTGTCCTCGCTGTACTCGGCCGTATGCCGGTTCAAGTTGCCGTCGGCGGACAGGCTAGTAGCGGAATAATTCTGTTGTAAAAAAAACGGAGGCCAAACACGAAGGAATTTGTCCTCCGTTGTGGAATGATACTGCCGTGCGGCAGTCTATCGTCTGAACGACCTGGGAGGGACGTGTCATCAGGCTCCTCTTTTGAGTCCCCAATCGGCCGAAATCGCAAGGGCGAATTCCGTCGGAAACCATACCGCATCAGGGAAGGAACGAGAAGATGCATACACACCCGACGCTGTCGTCGCAGGTTTGGCCCGGACGCACGACTCTCCGCCGAGCATTCCATATATGGGTGGGCCTTCGCGCCCTCTTCACTTCCGCCATCGCCGCCGCTATAATCTGTTCTGTTATCGCTGTTGGCGCCGCGGCTGGTCCTGCCGTATCGGCGACATCGTGCGGGGCGCGCGCATCGGCAACGCGGCTCGGCCCCACGGCGGCGTCGACAGAAGTCAGACTCACGCTGGTACTGCCACTGCGAAACCCGGATCAGCTCCATACGCTGCTCCATAAACTGTACGACCCGGCCGATCCACTGTATCATCACTACCTGACCCCGCGGGAATTTACCGAGCAGTTCGGCCCCGCGCGGGACCGGGTCGCCACAGTCGAGGCGGCCGCGCAGGCGAGCGGTTTCCGTGTCCTCGACGTGACCCCGAATAACTCGATCATTCACGTTCAGGCCCCGGCATCCACCGTGAATTCCGTCTTTCACGTTACCCTCAGCGATTTTGTCGGGCCGGACGGAGCATCGTATCTCTCCGCCGGAGCCGCCCCCACACTCCCGGCCGCCTTTGCCGAGAACGGGGTGTCCGTGATTGGGCTCGACGGGTCACACAGGCTCCATCACGCCCTGGACGTGAACGGCGGATCCGCACCGGTTGCGGAGAGCCGCGATTCGTCGCCGAATACCCTGAAGTACTATTCGGGAACCGGCCTTCTGCCGTCCGATGTCTACAGTATCTACGACTGGTCGAGGGTGTCGACCGGAGCCGGCCAGAACGTCGCGCTGTTCGAACTCGATGGATGGACGCAAAATGATATCAGCGTCTGGGAGACGACAGCTCTGATGGGGGCTTCGTCGCTGACACCGGAAGTGGTTTCGGTGGACGGAGGAACTCAGGTACCGATTACCTTCGACGTTTCGATCGAGACCACACTCGACATCGACATGGTGCTTCTGATGGCGCCAGGGATCTCGAACCTGTTCGTCTACGTGTCCGATTATTGGGGTGACCAGGCGCAGGAAACGCTGGACATCTACTCCAGGATGGCGAGCGACGATACCGCGCAGGTCATCAGTTCCTCGTACGGTTTCCGTGAGGACGATTGGATCCCTGGCAACGAGCAGTTCGCAATCGACGAAGGACAGATATTCGAACAACTCGCGGCCCAGGGGCAAACGGTTTGCATTGCAGCCGGCGACCAGGGGGCCTATGACGATGAGAATAACACCACACCCAATGTCGGCCTGGAAGCGGCTATGCCGTACGTCCTGTCTGTTGGCGGGACCGACCTGACCGACGGTCCCGGAGAAACATACATCAGCGAAACTTCCTGGGGAGACCCGAACGACACCAGTCGCGGGCCGATGGGCACCGGCGGCGGCGGAGGGATCAGCAGTTACTGGCCTATCCCGGATTATCAGGTGGGCGCGTTTAACCCGTCCGTCAACACCCAGGGTTCGCTGTCATACCGGAACCTCCCGGATGTGTCGTTGTTCGCGGACGGCGACGACAATGGGTATGAAGCCATGTGGACCGATCTCTACGGAATCATCGGACCGGCCGGCACCCAGTATACATTTGCGCTTGGCGGGACGAGCGCCGCTGCGCCGCTCTGGGGAGGCCTCCTGACCGCCGTGAATGCCGGCCGCGCTTCCGCCGGCGAGCCGGGTCTCGGATTCGCCGATCCCGCCATCTATGCCCTGGCCGAAGAGCCGGTCGCATACAAGAACGACTTCCACGACATCAATGACGGCAGCAACAACCTGTTCTACGACGCGGTCGCCGGATACGACAATGCGACCGGCTGGGGCAGCTTCCAGGCAAACAACCTGTACAGCGATCTCCTTGCCTACGGTCTCCCCCTTGTCCCGACAGGACTGGTGGCGACTCCCGAGTACGAGTCGGTGTCGTTAACGTGGAACACGGATCAATGGGCTACCTCCTATAACATCTATCGCGGGACGGCCGCCGGCGGCGAGGGCTCTACTCCCCTTGCATCCGTAACCGGAACGGCCTATGACAACGCCGGTATCACTGATGGTGTGACATATTACTACGTCATCACCGCCGCGGGCTCGGCTGGCCGGAGTAGTCGCTCCGCCGAGGTCTCTGCCACACCGACGTCCCTTTTGCCGCCGAGCGCGCCTGCATGGCTCGCTGCGACCGCGGGGATGGGTACGGTTAATCTGTCGTGGGCTGCGAGCAGCAGCGCAACGAGCTACAATGTTTACCGCGGCACCGCAAGCGGCGGCGAATCCTCTGAGGCCATCGGATCGGCGGCCGGCACGACATACTTCGACTCCGGTCTGGCCGTCGAAACCACGTATTTCTATAAGGTGGCTGCCGTCAGCAGCGCCGGGACATCCCCGATGTCGAGCGAGGCGTCCGCCACGTCGACTGACCCGCCATACCCTGTATATGCTCTTACGGCGACCGCGGGCAGCACTCAAGTAGCTCTCTCCTGGTCCGGAGGTTTTACCGCAACGAGTTTTAACATTTACCGAGCGACCGCAAGCGGCGCGGAGGGCTCGACGGCCATCGCTGCGTCCATCGGCATGCCCTATACCGACACCGGGCTGACCAACGGCGTCGAGTACTACTATGAAGTGTCCGCTGTCAATGGCGCTGGCACAACCCCGCAATCGGCGGAGGCGTCGGCCACGCCGGAGCCGGCCCCAACCGCGCCGGTAAATCTCACTGCAGTGGCCGGAGTCGACGAGATATCTCTGACCTGGACCGGATCGACCGGTGCAGTGTCGTACGACATCTATCAGGGAACGGCTTCCGTCGCCGAGGGCGCGACCGCCGTCCAAACCGGTGTTGCGGGTACGTCGGCCACGCTCCTGGCGCTCGTGCCCGGCATTTCTTATTATTTCACCGTGACCGCGGTCAATGCCTACGGGCAGAGCGCTCCTTCCAACGAGGCGCACGCCATGGCGGTGTTCCCCACCCTGGTGGTTTTACACACATTCACTGGCCCGGATGGGCTTTTCCCGGTTGCTGGCCTGACCACTGGGGGCAACGGCAATTTCTATGGGACCACCATGGAAGGGGGGCTCAATTACACTCCCACCGGCGATCCCGGCGAGGGCGTCGTTTACGATGTGACCCCCAGCGGCGAAATGACCGCGATCTACTCGTTCAGCGGTTCGGACGGGTCTTGGCCCGCTGCCAATCTTGTGCGTGGGAGCGACGGTAACCTTTATGGGTCCACGGAGTTTGGCGGTACCGGTTACACCACGGGCAATACCTCATCCGGATATGGAACGATCTTCAAGGTAACCCCCGGCGGAGCGCTGACCACCCTGTACTCATTCAGCGGTCCGGACGGGAGCTTACCCGCGGTTGCCCTGGTGCAAGGGAGCGATGGTAATTACTATGGGACCACGGAGTTCGGCGGCATCGGCTACATGATGGAAGACTCGATTTCGGGAGACGGCACGGTCTTCAAGATCACCCCCACCGGCGCTTTAACCGCACTCTACTATTTCAGCGGACCGGATGGAGCCGAACCCGAGGGCGCACTGGTACAGGGGAGCGACGGCAACTTCTACGGGACCACGGCCTGGGGTGGCTCCGCCGGGCTTGGCACGGTTTTTCGGATCACGCCCCAGGGCCAGTTTACGACACTGCACTCGTTTGTTGGGTCCGACGGAGCTTTTCCTCAGGGTGGTCTGGTGCTAGGCCGCGATGGCAGCTTCTACGGATCGACATATGGATACCCGGTCCTACCGGAACCGTGGTCTCCTGACTGTGGCACGGTTTTCAAGATCACAACCGCTGGGGAGTTTTCCACTGTGTATGCATTTACCGGGATGGATGGACTGAATCCCCAGGGCAGCCTGATTCAGGGGAGCGACGGGAACATCTACGGATCGACAACCATGGGAGGCGCCTCCATGGGCTCCGGCCCAGTTAACGACGGCTATGGGACGTTATTCCGAGTCAGTACCGGCGGAGTGCTGAACACGTTGCACTCCTTCAACGGCTCGGACGGTGTATTTCCCGAAAGCGGTGTTATCCAGGGAAGCGACGGCAACCTGTACGGGACTGCGCCGACGACCATCCTTGGCGTCTATGGTGGCAGCGTGTACGTTCTGGTCCTGTCGCAGTCGCCGGCGAACCTTACGGCGACTGCGGGGAATCAGCAGGTCTCCCTGTCCTGGACACCTGCCGCCGGTGCATCCTCCTACAACATCTACCGTGGAACGGCAGCCGGCGGCGAGAGCGCGGCCCCAATCGAAACGAGTGAGACGAACACGTCGTTTACAGACATCGGCCTGGTCAACGGCACGTCCTACTACTATCAGGTCGCGGCTGTGGGCGCGCTTGGGACCAGCAGCATGTCCAACGAGGCGTGCGCCGCACCGGGGCCGTCCACGCCGCCGGCCGTGCCGGCGGGTCTCACCGCAACGCCGGGGATCGAACAGGTGGCACTGGGCTGGCGCATGAGCAGCGGTGCGACTAGCTACAACGTATACCGCGGAACCGCGGCAGGCGGCGAGAGCGCAACTCCGGCCGCAAGCGGCGTGCCAGCCGCTTCCTTTACGGACACAGGCCTATCGCTCAGCACAACATACTATTATAAGGTGGCCGCAGTCAACGGCTATGGGACGTCGCCAATGTCGACCGAGGTGTGGGCGACCCCGCAGCCGCCTCCTGCCCCGGCCGCGCCGACCATTCTCAGCGCGACAGCCAGTATTGCGCAGGTGAGCCTCAACTGGACGGCAAGCACCTATGCCACGAGCTACAACGTGTACCGCGGCACGGCCAGGGGCCTCGAGAGCGCAACTCCCGACGCAAGCGGCTTGGCGGCCACGTCGTTCGTCGATACGGGTCTCACAAACGGCGCCACATACTATTACACGGTCGCCGCGGTCAACACCTACGGTACGTCTCCCATGTCCAACGAGGAATCGGCGACGCCGGAGCAGGCGATCCCGGCGGCTCCGACCGAGTTGCGAGCGACACCTGGCATTGAGCAGGTGACTCTCGTGTGGAACCCGTCCATCGGCGCGACCAGCTACGACGTCTACAGTGGAACCTCGGCGGGCGGCGAGAGCACCACGCCGATCACAACCGGCGTGACGTCTGCTTCGTACACCGACACGGGTCTGTACCTCACACCATATTACTACAAGGTCGCCGCGGTCGACAGCAGCGGTACATCGGCGCTGTCGACCGAGGCCGCGGCAACGCCGGAACCCCCCATCCCACCCACACCAACCGGCCTTGTCGCAACCGCCGGCAACGCGCTGGTTGTGTTGTCCTGGAACGGCGCCTCGGTGTGGAATAACTCGGTGGTCGACGTCTATCGGTCAACCGTCAGCGGCGACGAAGGCTCGAACCCGATCGCTCTTACTACGTTGTACGTCACGTCATACACCGATACCGGCCTGACAAACGGCGTAACTTACTACTATACCGTCTCCGCATCCAACGCCGGCGGGACCTCAGCGCAGTCGAGCGAGGAATCGGCCACGCCGGTGCTCCCAATTCCGCCCACGCCAACCGGACTTGCGGCCACAGCGGGCAATGCACAGGTTTCGCTGTCCTGGAACGCCACGAGCCTCTCGAACACGATTGATATCTACCGCTCCACGGCGAGCGGGGCGGAGGGGTCGACGCCGGTTTGTTCGATCCCTTCGACCAATACATCGTACACAAACGTTGGACTGACGAACGGGGTGAAGTACTACTTTACCATTGCTCAGTCCAACGCCAGCGGAACGTCGGCTCAATCCAACGAGGCGTCGACAACGCTGGCCCCGAATGCCCCGACTGGCCTGACCGCAACGGCGGGCAACGCTCAAGTCGGGCTGTCCTGGACCTCGAGCTACGCGGCGACATCCTATGCCATCTATCGTGCCACGACAAGCGGCGTGGAAGGCGTTACTCCTGTTGCTGCGGCCGCCGGCTTGTCGTACACCAATAGCGGCCTGACAAATGGCGTTATGTACTACTTCAAAGTCGCCGCCGTCAACGCCGGAGGCACGTCGGCCCAGTCGAGCGAGGTGTCGGCGACCCCGGAGCCGCCAGCTCCCGTAACGCCGGCAGGTCTGACCGCGACCGCCGGGAACGCACAGGTTGCGTTGTCCTGGACAGCCAGCGCCGGCGCGACCTCGTACAGCGTCTATCGCGGTACCGCAAGCGGTGCCGAGCCCGCGACCTCCATCGGCACGGCCACAACCACGTCTTTCACGGACACCGGCGTCACCAACTTCGTGACTTACTACTACAAGGTCGCCGCGGTCGATGGCGGCGGCACATCCGCACAATCGAACGAGACCTCCGCCACTCCGACGCCGCCGTTAAGCCCGACCCATGTCCTCTGGTCGAACGGGAACGGTTCGCTTTCCCTCTGGAATGACAACCCGGCGACCGGAACCTACACCCAGAACACCTACGGCCCGTTCGCAAACTGGACCCCGGCGGCCATCGCCGATGGACCCGACGGCATGACTCGGGTTCTCTGGGTCAGCACGATCGGAGCCGCGGCGGTCTGGAGCGTAAACGGCAGCACGGGCGGCTATACCCAGTACGGATTCGGGCCCTATCCCGGCTGGACCGCCTCCGCCGTCACAGTGAGCCCGAGCAACGTCACCCACGTTCTCTGGTGCAGCAGCGGCAGCGCGTCGATCTGGAACTACAACACGGGAACGGGCGGCTACACTCAGAGTACCTTCGGCACATACCCCGGGTGGTCCGCCAAAACGATTGCCGACGGTCAAGACGGCTTAACCCGCCTCCTGTGGGTCAGCTCGAGCGGAACGGCGTCCATCTGGAGCGTGAACGCGACGACCGGCGCCTTCACCCAGAACAGCTTCGGTCCGTATCCGAGTTGGAGCGCCGTCGCGCTCTCGGTCAATGCCGCGAACACAACCCACGTCCTCTGGACAAACGTCTCGAAAGTCGCCGCGCTCTGGAACTACAACACGTCGACCGGCGCCTTCACACAGAACGACTACGGCGTCTTCCCGGGCTGGACGGCCACGTCAATCACCGACGGCCCCGACCACAACACGCAGCTTCTCTGGGACAGCACGTCCGGCTCGTCGTCGATCTGGGACCTGAACAACACTACCGGTACGTACACGCAGAACACCTTTGGCCCATTTGGTGGATGGACGGCAACTGCGCTCAGCGCGTATCCGTAGAGTCGCCTCGACCTCGCCCGCGTCGACGCGGGCGGGGTCGAGCGAGGCATTACTACTGGTCTGCTCATTTCGGCATACCGCGAGTACAACCGGCGTAACTTCGCAGAACGCGTTCGGTTCATTTGCTGGCGGCAAGTGCTGTGAGCAGATATCCGTGAAGAAGCGAGTAATATAGAAGAGCGAATCGGCAACCGCATCGCCGATACTACTTATCGTAGGATTCCTGCTTCTCTAGACCGGATTACCGTTTGGCCGAGGACTGCGTACCGGAGGCGGTTATCGTCATTTTGCGCGTTCGGTACCGGTTGCGCTCGGTGACATGAGCGCGGTGCAAGCGGGTCGTTTCTGTAAAATGCATGGCAGCAGTCACCAAAGGAGGATTTCACGTGGATCTTAAGTGGACCAGGCACATCGCCGCAACGGTCATCATGGCCGTCGGCCTCGCTCTGGCGGCTACGGCCGTCCGGGCAGCGGACAGCGTTAAGGACCTTGGGGCTCTTGCGGGCGACCAGAAGGTGTCTTTCGCGGTCACGCTTCCGCTTCGCGATCAGGCGGGACTATTAGACACCCTCGGCCATATCTATCGCAAGGGCGATCCCGCATTTCACCACTTCTTATCGCGTGACGAGTTTGTGGCCCGGTTCGCGCCGACCCGGGCCCAATACCAGGGACTCATTGCTTATGCAGCGGGACACGGCCTCACAGTCGAACGCACTCATGCCGGCCGAACCGTGCTGGATGTGGTGGGACGCGCCGATCTCGTGGGCTCGCTCTTCGATGTGAAGTTTGAGCGCCGGCAAATAGGTAGTGGCAAGGAGTTTCACGAGCCAACCAGCACTCCGCGGCCTGTCCCCGCTTTGTTGGCGATGGGTGCGCACGTAATTGGCCTCAGCAATCGGCCGGTCTTCCACACCAACATCGTCCGTGGCGGGGCGCTTGATGGGGCGACCCGCGTGAACACAAGCAACGGCACAGGGCCGGGAGGAACGTACTCGCCCAACGACATTCGCACCGCGTATTCCATGAACACGGCTGAAACCGGAGCAGGAAGGCGGATCGCGTTGTTCGAATTATCGAGCGCGGACTATACGGATGCCGCCCAGTACGCCGCGTACTTTGACTTGCCGGCTCCGGTTGTCAATCTGACCAATGTGGACGGCGGCACCACCGACTACAGCGGCGCCGACGAGGTGATTCTCGACATTGATATGGAAACGATTATGGCGCCGGATGCAACCAGCATCGACGTTTACACCGCTCCGAACTCGGAACAGGGTTTACTGGACGACTATACCAAAATCGCGGAAGTGGACGTTGACGATACGGTGAGTTCGTCCTGGGGCCTGAACGAGGGCGACGTAATCGCCTACGAACCCGGCCTCTTGTCCGAGGAAGAGACTGTATTCGAAGAAATGGCGTTGCAGGGACAGAGCATGTTCGCGGCGGCCGGCGATACGGGCTCCTACGAAAATGGTTACAGCCTGAGCGTCATCGATCCCTCATCCAACCCCTATGTCACGGCTGTTGGCGGAACTTCGCTCTCGATCGGCGCCGGTTCCACCTGGGCCAGCGAATCCACGTGGAATGACTGGACCGAATATCAGCGCGCAATCGCCGGCGGCGGCGGGATTAGCGAGGCGTGGACAATCCCCGGGTACCAGGCAAGTGTGCAGTTCGGCGGAGGCCCGGGACAATACTCCACCACCATGCGTGATGTGCCCGACGTGTCCTTGAACGCCGACGTCTATCCCGGATATGGCATTTACCTCGACAGCAACGATTCCGGCGGACAACCCGGCTGGTACGAGTTCGGCGGCACCAGCGCCGCTTCGCCGCTCTGGGCAGGGATGATCGCCGATGTCGATGCCGCCCGCAAATCCGCAGGCCTGACCGATATCGGGTTCGCCAATCCCGCAATCTACGACCTGGCCGAAGGACCGGATTACGCAAACGATTTCCACGACATCGCCGACGGGAGCAATAACTTCTATTACGTTGCCGTCAAAGGCTTCGACAATGCGACCGGCTGGGGCAGCTTTGAGGGCGGTAACATCTACACCGACCTGCTCACCTACGGCGCCGCTTTGAAGCCGCCCGTCGTGGCGGCGACGGCCTCCGATGCACAGGTATCGCTATCGTGGAATACGAGCCCATGGGCCACGTCGTACAACATTTTCCGCGGCACCGCAAGTGGCGGCGAAGGGTCAACGCCCATCGCCGCGGCGACCGGCACGGCATATCCCGACACCGGAGTGTCAAACGGCATCTCGTATTACTACGTGGTGACTGCCGTCTGCTCGTTCGGAACGCTCAATGTTCAGAGCATTGACTCGAATGAGGTTTCGGCCACTCCCTCGTCGACATTGCCGCCCGGTGCGCCGGCGCTTGTCGCCGTATCGGGGACCGGGCAGGTCGCCCTGTCCTGGACCGCCACCCCGACAGCAACCGCCTATTGCGTGTACCGAGGAACCCAATCCGGAGTCGAGTCCTCCGAGCTTGTCAGCAACGGGGCTGCGACGGCGTACACCGACACGGCTGTGACAAACGGCGATACGTATTTCTACACTGTGACCGCCGTCAGCAGCAATGGGACATCCGGCCCGTCGAACCAGGCCACTGGCACTCCGCTGGCGCGTCCGAGTGCGGTGACCGGCCTCTCGGTCACGTCGTCCAGCGGGGCGGTGCTGTTATCCTGGTCCGCCAACAGTTCCGCGACTTCCTTCAACATTTATGAGGGCACGACACCGGGAGGCGAAAGCTCGACTCCGGTCGCGACGACGTGTATCAACACAATTCTCATCACCGGCCTGACAAATCTCCAGACCTACTACTTCAAGGTCGCCGGCGTGAACGCTTTCGGCGCCGGTCCGCAATCGACGGAAGCCTCCAATCACCCGGTGTTGGAAACGATCCTGTATGCCTTCGACCCCTTCGTCAATTTGTATGACGGGTACTATCCAGTCGGAGCATTGATTCAGGCCAGCAACGGTGAATTCTATGGGACCACCTCATACGGAGGGTCGGGCGGCTATGGCACTGTATTCGAGATCGATTCCTCCGGCGCGGAGTCGATTGTCCACAACTTCGGCGACGGCACTATTGTCAACGACGGGATGGTGCCATATGACAGTCTTATCATCGGTAACGACGGGAATTTCTACGGCACCACGTATGATGGCGGCACTTACGGTGACGGGACAGTATTTCGAATGACGCCTGCCGGCGTGGTGACGATCCTGTACAGCTTCGGAACCATAACCAATGATGGACTTCACCCGACTGCAAATCTTGTGCTGGGCATAGACGGGAATTTCTACGGGACCACCACGGCTGGAGGGTCGACAACCGGCATCGATCCCAGCGGACAGGGCTTTGGGACCGTCTTCCAGGTAACGACCTCCGGCGCCGAAAAGATCCTCCACAACTTCGGGGACGGCACTGTCACGGATGATGGTAAAGATCCGTGGTCCCCGCTGATTCAGGCATCGAACCGCACACTTTATGGGACAACCGAAGACGGCGGGTCGGCTGGGGCCGGTACTGTGTTCAGTATGAGCACCTCGGGCAGCGAAGTCGTCCTGCACAGCTTTATGAGCGGAACCGTCACGCACGATGGAGCCGTTCCGGTCGGGCCTCTCGTGCTGGATGGTGGCGATTTCTACGGCACGACGTACTATGGGGGCTCGACGGTCGAACAGGACCCATATGGTTACGGCTACGGGACTGCGTTCCGTATGACATCTACCGGGGCTCTCACCATCTTGCACAACTTCGCCGACGGAACCACGGCGTTTGACTGGAGCTACCCCGAAAGCCCGCTGATCCTGGCGAGCGACGGGTATCTTTACGGAGCAACGAGTTACGCCGGGGCTGTTCCGGGCGCCGGCGGGGACGCTTTCCGGATGGATACTTCCGGGAATGTCACCATCCTGCACGCATTCGGGGATGCCTCTCTCATCGATGATGCGCTCGACTCATGCGGCGGACTGATTCAAGGGGCCGACGGCGCTTTCTACGGCACGGCCTTTTCGAATATGGAGTTCTACGGTACAGTTCTTCGCCTCGATATCGGCACGGGGACCTACCCCCCGGCGCCGCCGGCTGGCCTGACCGCGACCGCTGGAAATGCACAGGTCTCGCTGGACTGGACAGCAAGCCCCGATGCGACCGGTTATAACGTCTATCGCGCCACTGCGAGCGGCGCGGAGGGCACGGCCGCCGTTGGAACATCGACCGCCGCATACTACACGGATACCGGCCTGACAAACGGCGTGGAGTACTTCTACACGGTCGCCGCTGTAAACGACGGCGGGACATCGGCGCAGTCGACCGAGGCTTTCGCGACCCCGGAGGCCGGGCTTCTCTCCGCTCCGACCGGTCTCGCGGCAACGGCGGGCAATGCGCAGGTCGGGTTGTCCTGGTCCTCCAGCACCGGGGCGACGTCCTACAACGTCTACCGGGCGACTTCGAGTGGCGCCGAGGGATCGACCACCATCGGTACGGCGTCAACCACCGCCTACACGGACACCGGCTTGAGCAACGGCACGACCTACTTCTACAAGATCTCCGCCGTCAACGGTGAGGGGACGTCGGCGCAGTCGAGCGAGACGTCCGCAACTCCCGAGCCGCCGGCCCCGGCCGCTCCCAGCGGCCTCACCGCGACGCCGGGGGGTGCACAGATCTCGCTCTCATGGACCGCGAGTACCGGTGCGGCTTCGTACAACGTCTATCGCGCCACCACGAGCGGCGCCGAAGGCACAACCGCCATCGGTACCGCGACCACAACGACTTACACCGATACCGGCCTGACCAACGGCGTCACCTACTTCTACAAGGTCGCCGCCGTCAACGGCGGCGGGACGTCGCCGCAGTCGACTGAGGCGTCCGCAACCCCGGTAGCGCCGATCCCGGCGGCTCCCACCGGCCTGACTGCCACACCCGGCAACACACAGGTCTCGCTGACCTGGACCGCCAGCACCTGGGCGACATCGTACAGCATCTACCGCGGCACGGCGAGCGGCGCGGAAGGCTCCACGGCCATTGGTACGGTCACGAGCACGGCTTACACCGACACAGGTCTGACCAACGGGGGGACGTACTTCTACAAGGTCTCCGCCGCCAATGGCTCCGGGACGTCGCCGTTGTCGAACGAGGCATCCGCCACACCGGCGCCCACCGCGCCGCCGCCGGCGGGTCTGATTGCGATCGCGGGGGATACGCAGATCTCGCTATTCTGGACCGCGAGCGCCGGGGCATCCTCGTACAATATCTATAGAGGTACTGTTAGCGGTGGCGAAGGCACGACGCCGGTTGGGTCGTCCGCCGGTCCGTCGTATTCAGACTCCGGGTTGACGAACGGCATCGTATTCTATTACAAGGTCGCTGCGGTCAATGGTGGAGGGACATCGGCTTTTTCTAACGAGGCGTCCGCTACGCCTTCGGCCGCCATCCCGCTCGCCCCAACCGGTTTAACGGCGACGGCTGGTACCGCGGAGATCTCCCTGGCGTGGACAACGAGTTCGAGGGCATCGTCGTACAACATCTATCGAGCCACCTCAACCGGCGCCGAAGGAACGGTTCCGATTGCAACGGCCACAAGCCCGTCTTACACAGACACCGGTGCTACAAACGGCACATACTATTACAAAGTTGCCGCGCTGAATGGCGCCGGGACATCGGCGCAGTCGAACGAA
The DNA here is from genome assembly GCA_052139635.1 of Capsulimonadaceae bacterium. GTDB lineage: Bacteria > Armatimonadota > Armatimonadia > Armatimonadales > Capsulimonadaceae > JBKQWH01. The sequence goes on along the minus strand of JBKQWH010000460.1, from coordinate 365 downwards.
GCGTCCGCCTCGGTCGGATCGCACGTCCCGGCTGCTCCCACCGGCCTGACCGCCACAGCCGGCAACACACAGGTCTTGCTCTCGTGGACCGGCAGCAGTGGTGCGACATCGTACAACATCTACCGCGGCACGGCGTCCGGCGCCGAGTCCTCGACCGCAGCCGCCACCGGCATCACAACCGGCAACTACACCGATACCGGCCTGACCAACGGCATAACTTACTTCTATAAGGTCGCCGCTGTCAACGGCGTCGGGACTTCGGCACTGTCGAGTGAAGCATCCGCGACACCGGCTTTGCAAGTGCCGGCCGCTCCGACCGGCCTGATCGCGACCGCCGGGAACACTCAGGTCTCCCTGTCCTGGAC
>JBKQWH010000459.1:0-22045 GCA_052139635.1 Capsulimonadaceae bacterium | reverse complement strand
GTCGGATCATGGCATAGGTCGCTCACCTTGTCAAGGTGTTTCCACGGACGGTGAACCTGGTTAGATGTGCGCGGCAAGTCGAGTGATTTCGAGCCGCGTCAGCGGCCGCCCGCAAGCGCGTGAGGTGGCCCGAATACATGCGGTCAGTTTGGCTGCGCTGGCCGCGTCCAACTTTAGCTTGAACTCGTTAGTCGCAGCCAGGACGGCGCTGACACCCGACTTCTTGCCGATTAACCGCGTGCGCGTGGCGCCGACTGCCTCCGGTGGATAAGGCTCATACGTGGCCGGGTCTTTAGCCAGCCCGTCGAGATGGATTCCGGACTCGCAGGTGAACAGATCCTGCCCGATAACCGGGTGGTGTCGAGAGATCGGCTCGCCGGTCACGGACGAGACGAGCGATACCAGCGGCCGGAGCGAGTCTAACCGGTATCGGACCATATTCCGGCGCAGATTCAGGAACCCGGCTATCTCCTCCAGCCGCGCGTTTCCCGCGCGCTCGCCGATCCCGAGCACGGTGACGTCGGCCCAGTGCGCGCCGGCGTCGAGCGCCGTAAGCGTGTTGGCCGTCGCCATGCCAAAATCGTTATGCGCGTGTATGCCGACCTCAATGGGGTGGCGGCGGGCAAACCGGGACACCATTGCGGCCAGCCGGGCCGGCGTGGAGATACCGACAGTGTCCGCCAGCCGGATGCGATCGCAGCCGGCGTCGACAGTCGCCGAGGCAGCCGCATTCAGGTGTTCCGGGTCCGCGCGAGTGGCATCCTCGAACCCGAGCGATACGTACGGAACCCCATACGATCGCGCGAGATCGACGATCCGGGGGATCTGATCGAGCGCCCATTGACGTGTTTTCCCAAGCCGGTTTTCCAGATGGACATCCGAAACCGGGAGGGCGATCGAGAGGACATCCGGCATGAAGGATGCACCCAGCTTGATATCCTCCGGAAGGCAGCGGCACCAGATGGCGACGCGGCATTGGGGCGCCTCGCTCCTTGCCGCCTCGATCAGCGGCTTCAACTCGGAATCCGGAGCGGCCGTTCCAATTTCGATCTCGTCGATGCCGGTGCGGGCCAGCATCCCGATAACGGCAATCTTCTGTTGTAGCGTGAAATAAACACGCGCACGCTGTTCGCCTTCACGCAGCGTGCTATCGATCAAGCCGCGCATAATGCCTCCGAATGTGTATGGACGCGATGGACAATGGACGAGCCGGGGTGAGTTCCGGGTCATACCATGAGAAGCTCCTGGGCAGGCGCACCGGCTTCGAGCGCATCCAGGATCGTGTCGATCCTGTCTTCGGTGATCTCGCCGTACCAGTGTGCTTCCGGGTAGACGACCATGACGGGACCCTGGTCGCACCGTTTCAAGCAGCCGGTGTTAGTGACGAGCACGTTCTCGATGCCGCGGTCCGCGAGTTCCGTCTCGATGTACTGGACGAGGTCCGGCGCATTCTTGCGCAGGCATCCGCCCTTCGGCTCGCCGACCATGCGCGAACTCGAACAAATGACAATGTGGTGATCCGGTGTGTTCATGATGATATTCTCCTCGTGTGATATGATTAGTCCGCGTCACAGTTCAAGACACCTTTGCTAGCCGCAGCCGGAGCCTCCCCGGCCTCCCGTGCAGCCTCCGCCATGGCGTTTCTGGAGTGGGCGCGGATCGGCGCCTTTGTAGACGACATCGAGACCGTCGGTGATCATGCCGGCCATTTCAATGACCCGAATGCCATGGCCTTCCAGCACTTCCCGTGGGCGTCCGCCGACCGCGCTGATCAGAACGGCGCGGCAATCGAGGAGCAAACGGGCAAGAGCCAGCCAGCGGTCGTCGCCGCACCCGGGCGGTGGGGCCGTGCGAGACTCGACGAGTCGGTACTCTCCGCCAGTTTCGTCGAAGATACGAAACTGCTCGGCCTCTCCCAGATGCTGGTTGACAAGCGCTCCCTCGAGCGATGCGACGGCCACAAATGGTCGATCGTCGCCGGGACGGAGAGGCAGCTTTGCGCTTTCCTCGAGAAGCGGCCGAAACTCCTCCGTGCGCGATGCGCCGAGCATACCGACCGCATCCGCCCGGCACCGTGTGCAGTGGGTCATCTGCGGAAGAGACTCGCGGGCCATCAGCCGAGTGCGCACCGTCATCTTGCCGTCAGGCTCGGGAAGGTTGGCAAACAGCGTGCCGGCCGTAGGGAACAGTGGGATGCAGTTCATGATGTCCGCGCCCCATCCGGCCACCGTTTGCGCGACAGCCGGGATATGTGTGTCGTTGATCCCGGGAATGATTATGGAGTTCACCTTGACGGTGATTCCGTGTTCCTTCAACCGGAGGACGGCCTCCTGCTGCCTCTTCAGCAGTATCTCGGCGGCCTGCAGGCCGCGGTAGATGATCTTCTGATCGCGAAGGTAGCCGTAGATGCGCTGGCCAACCTCCGGATCGACCGCGTTGATCGTAATCGTTACGTGCGATGTCTGCAACTCGGCCAACTCGTCGATGTAGGGCCCTATGCCCAGACCGTTGCTGGCGATGCACAGCAGCATGTCCTTGTGATCGCGCCGCACGAGCCGCAGCGTCTCCATGGTTTCTTCCGGGTTCGCGAAGGGATCGCCGGGGCCGGCAATTCCGACAACCGTGATCCGGGTCTCCTTCTCGAGAACCGCATTCAGGTAGTGCAGCGCCTGGCCGGGGGACAAAACGGCGCTCGTCACACCCGGCCGAGACTCGTTCGCGCAATCGAACTTGCGGTTACAGTAATGGCACTGCACGTTGCAGCGCGGTGCGACCGGCAAATGGATCCGGCCGAAGAGATGCCTGGCCTTAATGTCGAAGCACGGATGCATCGAGAAATTCGTTGGCGGGTCCATCATGATACACTCTCCTATCACATGTAGCTGTAGCCGACGGGCGAACCGTCTTGCTTGGCAGCGATGAGCGTGTTGACGACCTCGTCGAACAGGCGCTGGGCTCCAGGGTAGCCCAGGTGCAAGAGGCGCTGGCCGCCGAGGCGGTCATGGATCGGGAACCCGACACGGATCAGCGGGACACCCAGACGGCGCGAGATGGAGTACCCCTTGCTGCTGCCGACCAGAAGATCCGGAGCCAGCGCCTTGACCTCTTCCTCGATCTCGTAAAAGTCGACGCCTTCCCGGATGGAACCGGCGTCGGTCTGCGGGGACACGGCCTGGACCGCCTTCACAAAACACCCGCTCTTACCGCCGGTGGCGCAAAGGACCGGAACGATGCCGATCTCGGCCAGGAAGGAAGCCAGTCCGACGACCATGTCCTCCTCGCCGTAAATAATGGCCCGCTTGCCGGAGACATACTTGTGGCCGTCGACGTAGGCGTCGATCAGCCGCCCGCGCTCGTTGGCATGCAGCGACGGCAGCGATTCGCCGGTGATCTCCTGGAGCGCGTCGAAGAATGCGTCCGTCTCACGAACGCCGATCGGCATGCCGAGGCGATAGAGCGGGACGTCGAACCGGTCCTGTAGAAGTGTCCCGGCGGTCTCCTTTTCGACGAGTGTCCGTCCGAACTCGATGGTCGCCGCCGAGCCCCTCATACCGCGGATGTCCGCGATGGGCGTCCCGCCGCGTGGAATGTCTTCGTAGTCCGCCAGGGCCGGTCCGTCCAGCGTGTCCGAGTAGTCCGGTAGCAGCGTGAACGGAACACCGAAGGACGCAAGTACTTCCTTCAAATATCTCAGATCGGCCGGCGAGACAAATCCCGGCAGAAGATTGACCCGCCAGCCCGACGGATTGGTGTCGAACGGACCCCCACAACAGCATCCCGACCCGGAGGCGGGATTTGCGGCGCCGAATTCCGCAACTCCCTCTCCGCTTGCGGGGAGGGCCGGGGAGGGGTCGAACTCCTCTCCGGAGGGGCGACCTTCCTCGAGCCCTCCGGCCGAGGTCTCGATCCCTGCATCCGGGGCCACGGCGGCTGTCCGCGTCGGACAGGCGAAATGGCTGACGACCGCTCGGACTGCCGCGTGGAAGCCTTCCATGTGCGTGCCGGCGTAGCTCGGGGTCGAGACCGGAACCAGCTCCGGCTGCTTCCCTGCGACCGATTCGGCGTATTGCTTGAGCAACAGGCGGACATCATCGCCGATCGTCTCTGTAAGGCAGGTCGTCGCGACCCCGATCACACGGGGGGCATATTTGTGCGTGACGTTCTTGAGGCCCAGCCTCAGGTTGTGCTCGCCACCGAAGACGGCGCTCGATTCCGCGAAGTTCGACGAAGCGATGTCCATCGGCTCGTTGAAGTGACTGATGATGTAGCGGCGAATGTAGGTGCTGCATCCTTGAGATCCATGAATAAAGGGAACGGCGCCCTCGATACCGCGAAAAACCAGACTTGCCCCGAGAGGCGAGCAGAGCTTGCACGCGTTGGTTGTGGCGATATGTGTTGGTCTCGCAGTTTTCATCGACTCGCCTCCTGCACGGATTGGGTGCCACGCCGGTCGCTTTGGACGGGCGTGCCGTTAACGAGCATGCTCCGCTGCCGGCGAGGAGTCAGGCTCCAGACCGGGCTCATGACCGACGCATGGACTTCCGCCGCAAAGTTGAGCATGCCGATAAACCCCTCGAGGGGCTCCTTGCGCTCGTGGTTGTGGTCGCAAAAGGCGACGCCGAGCTTGTAGGCAATCGGGCGTTCCTTGACGCCCCCGATGAAGAGATCGACATCCCGTTCCCTGAGAAATCCGCATAACTCCAGCGGATTAGAGTCGTCGGCGATAATCGTGCCGTCGGCGCAGATGTCTTTCAATTGACGGTAATCCTCGGCGTTTCCGGTTTGAGAACCCACCATCACAACCTCCATGCCGATTGTCCGCAACGCCTTCACGAGCGAGAACGCCTTGAATGCGCCGCCGACATAAATGGCCGCGGTCTTTCCGCGAAGCGCCTTTCGATACTCGATCAGCCTGGGCATGATCTTCCCGATCTCCTCGGCGACCAGGGTGCGCGTCCGCTCCATCATGGCCCTGTCCTTGAAGAACCGCGCCACGTCGTAGAGGCTCTCCGACATGTCCTCGAGCCCGAAGTAGGACACTCGCAGAAAGGGAGTGCCGTACTTTTCCTTCATCATCTGCGCCAGGTACATGGTTGATCCGGAGCACTGGACCACGTTCAGCGCGGCGCCGTGGGCCCGCCGGATATCGTCGACGCGGCCGTCGCCGGTGATCGAGGCGTTGACTGTAACCCCCATCCGCTCGTAATACTCGCGGATGATCCATATCTCCCCGGCGAGGTTGAAGTCGCCGAGAATGTTGATGCTGACGGGGTTCACATCGGTCGCGCTCGCCGTGCCGACCAGTTGGAACATGGCGTCGCACGCCGCCTTGTATCCGTCCTTCTTCGTTCCCTTAAACCCTTCCGAATGGACAGGAAGGACGGGGATTCCCGTGTCCGCGGCGACCTTCCTGCAGACCGCATCGACGTCATCCCCGATCAAACCGACAATGCACGTCGAATAGACGAATGCCGCTTTCGGATCGTATCGTGCGATGAGCTCCCGCAATGAAGCTTCGAGCTTTACCGCACCGCCAAATACCACATCACGCTCCTGCAGGTCCGTACAGAAGCTGAGCCGGTGAAGCTCCGGACCGGAGGACAGCGCCCCCCGAATGTCCCAGGTATAGACCGCGCAGCCGACCGGCCCGTGGACTAAATGTACCGCGTCCGCAATGGGGTAGAGAACCACACGCGAACCGCAGAAGACGCACGCTCGCTGGCTCACCGAGCCCGCGAGACTTTCCTTATCGCAATCGATAGGTTTGGCGTCTTTGCCGACGGTTTGCACCTGCCGTGCCCGCAGTTCCAACAATTCGGGCATGATTCTCTCCTTGCTTACTCTTATCGTGGGACAGGCGTCCCTGCCTGTCAGGTCTCATCGTGGGACAGGCGTCACTGCCTGTCCCCCTATTACATGACTAACTCGAAACGCTCCTCTGGGGCGTCCCGGTCCTGCCGGTCCATGATCACACTCAGGATCTTCTCGATCAGGTGCATCCCCCCGCGATAGCCGACCGACGGGAAGTACGAATGCCCGATACGGTCGATGATGGGAAAGCCAAAGCGGACAAACGGAATGTCTTCCGCCCGGGCAATGTACTTACCGTAAGTGGTGCCGATCAGCAGATCCACCGGCTGGTTCTTAATCCACTGATGAAGCGTGAATAGATCGTCATACGCCTTGATGTTTGCGTCCGGCACCCTGTCCTTGAGCATCGCCGTCAGCCTGCGCTCAAAACGCACGCCCGGCGTTCCCGTAAGCACATGCACCGGCTTCATGTTCAGGTCGAGCAGGAACTCGACCATGGCAACGACGTGGTCGGGATCGCCGAACACGGCCACTTTCTTGCCATAGAAGTACTGATGCATGTCATTCATCATGTCGAGGAGCCGTCCGCGGTCGTCGGTGATGCCAACGGGCACGCGGGAGCCGGTCAGGTCCTTGAGCATCTGCACAAAGCGGTCTGTTGCGGAGATGCCGATCGGGAGATCGAGCACCTCACACGGAACACCGCACTTGACCTCGAGTGCGACCGCGGCGTCCTCCGACGCAAAGCTCCCCAGGGCGAGTGTCGCCTTGCTGTCGCCGGTTGTCTTGAGCGCGTCGATGGTCACCCCGCCCTTTGGATAGAACTCATGCTTCCCGGTCAGCGGCGTGTCCATGACATCGGATGTGTCCGGGAACATCAACGTATCGATATCCATCTCGGCGGCAAGGGCTTTCAAGTGCCGCATGTCGGACGGGTTGACAAACCCCGGAATGATATTGATGCGGTCGTTTCGCACTCCGGTCGTTTCCGAATAGTAAGTGACCATGGACCGCGTCATGTTCGAAAACCCGGTGACATGGGAGCCGACATAGCTGGGCGTATTGGTGTGAAACACGCTCTTGCCGGCCGGTATGCTTCCCTCGTCGTTGGCCTTGCGGATAATATTCGGGATGTCGTCCCCGATTGTCTCTGAAAGGCATGTCGTATGCACGGCGATCACGTCGGGCTCGTAGACCTTGAAGATCGTCTGGATCGCCTGTGTCAGGTTTGCCGAGCCTCCGAACACGGAGGCGCCCTCCGTAAAGGAGCTTGTTGCCGCCATGACCGGCTCCTTGAAGTGGCGAGTCAGGTGGCTGCGGTGGTAGGCGCAGCATCCCTGCGAACCATGGCTGTGCGGCAGGCAGTTATGGATCCCAAGGGCCGCGTACATGGCGCCGATCGGCTGGCAGGTCTTGGCCGGATTGATCCGGAGCGCTTCGCGTTCAACGAGCAGCGCGGGCGTTTGATCGAGCATTTTCCGATACCGTTTCCTTTCTGCCGGGGCGAATGCAAAGTTCGGCGCGCAACTGCGGCTGCTGCTCCCACGGCGGCTGCATGAGGCGCCGCACGGAGCTGTTCACCATTCGGTCGATCTCCTTGTAGAAGTTGACCGCGCCCTGGAAGCCGGCGTACGGGCCGCCGTAGTCGTAGTTGTGAAGCTGCTTGCAGGGGACGCCCATCTTCTCGATGACGTACTTGTCCTTGATGCCGGAGCAAAAGACGGCCGGCTTGTAAAACTCGATCAGCCGCTGCATCTCATAGTGGCTGATGTCATCCACCACAAGCGTTTTCGCCGGCATTTCGGACATCATTCCCTCGTATTCGCGCACTCGCAGGCCGCGCTCGCCAAGCCCCTCGAGCTCTTCCACGGATTTGCGCGGAATATACCGCTCGGGGTCCTTCTCGACGTCCAACTCCTCGATATTGCGGCTGTCGGCGTCGACCTTGATCGTTGGGATGACCCGGCTGCCCTCGTAGTCGTCGCGGTGGGCGAACTCGTACCCGGCCGACACCGTGAGCATCCCGATATCCTTGAAGACCTCCTGGTAGTGGTGCGCACGGGACCCGCCCACATAATTGAGGGCGAGTTTCCCGGCGCACCGCGACGTGATATCGTCGCGGATTGGCTTGATCTTCGCCATTTCGTCCGCTATGACGGCCTCCACGCGGTCGATCAACTCCGCGTTCTCGAAATAGCGCGCGATCTTGCGCAGGGACTTCGCCGTGGAGTCGGCCCCGATGAAGTTCACCTTGATCCACGGGATCCCGAACTTCTCGTCCATCATGGTCGCCATGTAGTTGATCGAGCGATAGCACATGACGCAGTTGAGGTTTGCGGTGTGGGCCGTGGCGATATCGGTGTAGGTGACATCGCCGCTGAAGCTGCTGACCAGCTCGATGCCGCAGAGATTCAGGATGCGCTCGATCTCCCACGCATCGCCGCCGATGTTGTACTCGCCCAGCATGTTGATGCGGAACGGGTTCGTCGACGGTTCCTGCGGCTCCTCGGTGCCAACGACATGCTTGAACAGGCCGTTGTTGGCGATATGGTGGCCGGCCGACTGGCTGACCCCCTTGTACCCCTCGCAACTGAACGAGAGGATATTGATCCCGATCTCTTCCTTCATCTGGCGAGCAACCGCATGAACGTCATCGCCGATCAAACCGACCGGGCAGGTCGAGAAGAGGGCGATCGCTTTCGGGTGAAAGATCTCATAGGCCTCGCGAATCGCCTGCTTCAGTTTCTTCTCGCCGCCGAAAATGATCTCGTCTTCCGTCATATCGGTGGTGAAGCAGTAGGAAATGTAGCTCGGCGTCCCGGGCTCGGGGCGTGCGAGATTGCGGCGCGTCATCCAGGCGTAGAAGGAACAGCCGACCGGGCCGTGGACAATGTGGAGGATGTCCATGATCGGCCCGAGTACGACTCCCTTGCAGCCGGCGTAGCAGCATCCGCGTTGTGTGATGATGCCGGGAATGGTGCGCACATTGGATTCCATCTCGGGAATATTCTCGGGATCGTTGACCAGGATGTGCTTGGCCCGCTTACGGCCCACTTTTGGCGGGTATACGGCCAGGATCTCCTTGACCACAGACGTTGGATCGGGGAGGGCAGCCGCGGTTTCCGCCGGGACCATGTCACTATTTATTGTTATATTCGACATAATAAGTATACTTCCATGACTGACAGTGAGTATCTCTGCGGCTGTGACTGCCGGCCGACGAGAGTTCGCCTACTCCGGGGCGTGCCCACGCTGCATATTCGCCATCCGCGCGCGCTAGCCCGTCATTTCGTTAACGGCGATATCTCCTGTCTCGCCGGTTCGAATGCGCAATGCATCGTCGATCGGAAGGACGAAGATCTTTCCGTCTCCCGGCATTCCGGTCTTGTTCACCCGGATGAGCGTATCGACGACCTTCTCGACCATGGAATTCGGGACCACGATGCTCAGGAGGCGCTTTGGGATCAGCCTCGGCCCGGCGCCGAGCTGGCCGATCGCCTCCACGTAACCCTCCTGAGCCCCGAGCAGTATGCGAAAGTCCACCTCCCCACGCCCGCGCCCAAGGACGAGCTGGGCGGTAAGGGACGAGACACCGGCATCGACAAGTGCCTGCTTCGTGCGGTTCACCATGTTCATTCGTATCACGGCCATTACTTCCTTCATGCCGGTACAGCCTCCAACTCGGCGCCTTCCCTTTCGCCTGTCCGTACGGTGTAGACCTCGTCCACCGGCGAGATGAACACCTTGCCGTCGCCATGCTGCCCATCGCTGCCCGTTTTGGCCGTCGCCGCTATGACACGCAGGATATACTCCTTCGCATCGTCGGGCACCACCAGCATCAGCATCTCCTTGGGCAGCTCATCGTAGTGCACGTCACCGACCTTGAGCCCGCGCTGCTTGCCGCGTCCGTGCACGCTCATCTTTGTGACCGCGGGAAACCCCGCGTCGAGCAGGGCTGCCATCACATCTGTCGCCTTTTCGGGGCGCACTATCGCTCGCACCATTATCATGAGGGTTCTCCTGAGCCCGTGTCCGTGGCCTAGTCGGCGATTCCGTATTCGATCAGCAGGCCTTCGAGCTGGTCCTGATGCATCGGCTTCGGGATCACGAAATTGTCGTTACTGTCGATGGCCGCCGCCAGATTGCGGTAGTGGTCGGCCTGGCCACAGGTCGGTTGGTACTCGATCACGGTCTTCCGGTTTATCTCCGCGCGCTGGACCATATTGTCGCGCGGAACGAAGTAGATCATCTGCGTGCCAAGCAACTTTGCGAATGCGTCGATCATGGCGTACTCGTTGTCGACCTTGCGGCTGTTGCAGATAATGCCGCCCAGCCGGACCTTGCCGCCGTCGGCGAACTTCTTGACACCCTTGCAGATGTTGTTCGCGGCGTACATCGCCATCATCTCGCCGGATGCGACAATGTAAATCTCCTCGGCCTTGCCTTCGCGAATGGGCATCGCGAACCCGCCGCAGACGACGTCACCCAGAACGTCGTAAAACACGTAGTCCAGGTTCTCCCTGGCGTCGTAGGCGCCCAGCGACTCCAGCAGGTTGATCGAGGTGATGATGCCGCGGCCGGCACAGCCGACACCCGGCTCCGGACCACCGGATTCCACGCAGACCGTGCGACTGAAGCCAGGTCGGCGAACGTCGTCAAGCTCCACGTCCTCGCCTTCCTCACGGAGAGTGTCGAGGACGCTGCGTTGAGCCAGTCCGCCCAGTAGCAGGCGGGTGGAATCCGCCTTGGGGTCGCATCCGACCACCATTACCTTCTTGCCTTGTTCGGCGAGACCGGCCACCGTGTTCTGAGTTGTGGTCGACTTGCCGATTCCGCCCTTGCCGTAAATAGCGATTTTTCTCATTTTGACAATCCTTTATTACCGACCATCGTAGATGCACTTGCGACGGCGAAAGTTGGCCGGTGCAAGAGTGCACAGGCCGGAGCATAAGGTTGGAGCAGCGCTGCTGATTACCGGTTCGATAGTGCCGACAAAACCGGGGATGTGTTAACCTGACAGACGCAGGTGTTGACAAACCCGTCTTGAATCCCGGCACCGGGAACCAGAAACTATTCACCGTCAATGGTGGTGGTCTTCGATGAGTCGGACATCAGGCGCCCGTCATGGGCGAGTTATAAGTGTGTCACTGAACGTGGGTACTGAGGGAGCGAAAATCGCTCAATGGCTGCGAGATACCGAAAGCAGATCATTCTTCGTTCCGGCAAGACCATTGTATCATCTGCCTGAGGGAGGTACCATCCGCTAAATGGCCGATTGTGATGGAACGGGCGGAATTCATATGTCAAAGCTGGGCGCCATCGGAACTGCCGGTATAACGCCGATCTGTACCGGACCCCGGTCAGTCGGTGAACGGCGGCACTAGTACGACGCCCTGAGCTCCCCTGTGGGCATATCGACAGATGACGGACGTGCCGGCGACGGTGTGCTCACGGCGCAGGAAGGCGAGGGCGAGGGGACGGTCGCCGAACCGGGGAGAGACGACAACGCTGCTGATACGGCCGATCTCCCACTGGGCATGCTCGCCGTTCACCTCCCGATATAAGGGGTCACCGGCCTGCATGGCGTTGTCCCCCGGCTCGAAGAGGATGCCGCGCAGGGAGCGGTTCGTGTGCCCGCGCGACCGAATGCGGGCCAGGATCTCCTGTCCGACGTAACAGCCTTTCACATAGGACACGGCTTCCGTGATCTCGGCCTCCGGCAGGAGAATGCTCGGGACCAGGTCGACACCCCATGCCGGGTCTGCGCTCTCGACTCGGAGGACCTCGAGGGCCTCCTCCCCGACCGGGACCGCTCCCGCGCCGGCAAGCGCGTCCCACAACTGCAGAGGACCGAGCCATAACTCTTCTACGGGGAACCAGATGTCGAAGGCGGCCGGGCTTCGCGGGCCCGATCGCACGATTCGCAGGTTCGAGCCGTTCCAGACCGCACCGGTCGATCCGTACGGCTCGTGCGGAACTTCGATATCCAGCAACTCGGCCAGCGCCGCGGGCGCCTGTTCGCCGGCTATGGTCAGAACGGCCCACCGGCCGCTGATATCCGCGAGCGCGACCTTCTCCGTAATGATGTACTTGTCGAGGGTCTCGGACACCTTCGCAGCGGCTCGCGGGTCGACGATGAGTTGCAGAGAACCGGATTCGCCCGAAAGTACGACCAGGTCTGCCTGAATGTGGCCGGTGCTGTCGAGCAGGGCCGCGCGGCAGCCGTGGCCGGGCTCCAGGGCGGCGACGTCGTTCGAGACCATCCCCTGCAAAAACGTGTGGCGGTCCCGACCGGTCACCTCGATCACGGCACGCCAGGATCGATCGGCGACAGCCAGGCCGCCCGGCGCGGTCAGGGCCTCATACTCCCGTGCGATCGCCACCGCACGCTCCCCGCGCGGCGCGAAGAAGGCCGGCAGCTTCCAGGTATCGTCGAGGTAGGTGGCGCAAGCCAGCGCCTCGCCGTATCGTTCGATCAGGGCCGGCAGCAGGGGAGACTGGTTCATGGTCACGCGATTCTACCCGCCGCCCGACCGTGTGTCAACGCGGAAGGCCGACATTCGCGGTTGACATCCCGACCGCCCTGGCCCATAATATCCGCAACCATTGGAAACTCTGCCGGACGAGGTGAACGATGCCCCTGTATGAATACACTTGCCGTGAATGCGACACTGACTTCGAGATGCTGACCTCGGCTGGCAAGCGCGACTCCGTCGCCGCCTGCCCGAGCTGCGGCGCGGACAAGGTTCTGCGCAAGATCTCGCTTGCCGCCAATGCCGTCATCAAGAGCGGAAAATCCGGCGGCTCGAGTGAGCCATACTCCTGTGGCTCTTCGTCCTGCTGCGGCGGTTCCTGTGCGCTCGATTGACAGGCCGTATGCTCAGTTTGTGGCGGCCTTCACGAGCGGAAACGGGTCTCCGAAGTCGCGCAGGAGCGGGCACGTTGGCGTCTGGCGGTTGTCCGTTAGCTCCGGGACACGGGCGCGGAGATAAGCCAGGAGGCCCTCGACCGTCACCGTGTCCTGGCGCTTGCCGCCGATGTCGAAGTCGGCTTTGCCCTGGCCGAGGCCCTCGATGATTGCGGCGGTGAACGCGCCGTGGCCAAGCGAGTCGGCCTCGTACGAGTACTCGCTGCCGCGGCTGCTGGCCAGGACGATGACGCCGGACCGCTCGGCCAGAATCGCAGCCATCCGCTCGTCGTGGGCTGCTTTATCTCCCAGGGAGTTGCCGGAATGGCAGGCATCGAGGAACAGCAGCACGTGCCGCGCGCGGATGCCGGCCAGGGCGGCCTCGAGCGACGTCCACGGCAGCGCGGACGCAGCAAGAGAATCCTCGGTCGCCGGGTCGATCTCGTGGGTCGCGAAGTAGTATCGGCCGCCGGAAAGCTGCACGCCGTGGCCGCTCAGGAAGAGGACGACCGTATCGTCGGCGTTCGCCTGGTCGATCAGATGAAACAGCGCCGACTGGATGCCCGGGACGGTCGCCTTGTCGTCGACCAGGCTGACAGCGTCGACACTGCTGTAGAGCCCGGCGGCCCCCGCTTGCCAGAGACCGGCGAACGCGGTCGCATCGGCGGCGGCGTAGTGCAGGTTGAAGTGGGGGTTGGCGTACTGGCTGACTCCCACCGCCAGGACATAAAGCTTGCCCATTGCGGGCGTGGAGCTCGTGCGGGTGACCCGGATCGACGTGCGACCCTGGAGGCCGTCTGAATCGTAGGCGACGGCCGCCAGGGTGAGGCTCGACTGCCCGTCGGGAAAGGCAACCGACGCCGTTGCCTGCCCGGCTGCGACATTCACGGCCGGGGCGACGACCCCGACCGTGAGCGCCTTTGCCCCCACTTCCAGTGGTTTCGCCCCAATCTCCAGCGGCTTGGCCCCGATCTCCAGTGGTTTCGCGCCGATTTCGAGGGGCTTGGCGCCGACTTCCAGCGGTTTGGCTCCCACCTCGAGGGGCTTGCCGCCGGCAGCCGAGGCGCCGTCGATCGGTCGGCCGTCGGCGAAGAGGTAGAGCTGCGCATCCTTCCCGCGCGCCGAAACCACGACATTCACGTCGACATGGTCCGAATCGACCGTATCGCCGTCCTCTGGCGTCGTGAAGGCGACAATCGGCGGGACCGCGCCTCCTTCGGCCACGGCAAGGCCGTCGGGAAGGGCCGTGACGATCTGGCCGGCGAGGCTGGCGGTAACCTGGTCCGGCCGGTGCAGCAGGCGGTCGAAGGCGTCGACCGGAAACGGCGTCGGCCCCACCTGCCACCGGATGAATCGCGATGAGCCCGGAGAGCCGTCGTAGTACCCCTCCGGAGTCATCGCCAGCCAGTCGAGCGGGTCGGCGCCGCGGGCGTCCCCGAGCGCGAAAAGGGTGGCGCGCACGCGTCCTGACACGGCGTCCCAGATCCGGATGGTGTTATCGAGGCCGCCGGTCGCGAACGAAGAGCCGTCGGGTGACACTGCCACGGCCAGCGCCGCGCCGAAGTGGCTGCCGTACGTGCCGGTCGCCGCGCCGCTGACCTCGCTCCACGCCTGCACGGCGCCGGTGGTATCAGCGGTCACCAGGCCGTGGGAATCCGGGGTGGGGGCCACGGCGTTGGTCCAGCCATCGGGCTCGGTCAGGCTGATCGTCTTGCGCAGCGCGAAGGTGTGGGCGTTGTAAATCCCGACTGCCAGGCCGGTGAACTTGTCCTCGTCGTTCGGGTCGGTCGCCAGACCGTTGCCGGCCAGCAGCAGCCGGCCGTTGGGCGAGAACGCGACCGACCGCGTGGCCTTCGTGAACTCCTTATCGAGGATCTTGTGGGTCTTCGGGTCCCAGAAGCGCACCTCGCCGAAGGCCATGATGCCGCTGCCGGTCGCGATGACCGTCCCATCCGGCGACCAGGCGACCGACCAGACTGCCGCCAGTGACTCGCCGTCGAGGACGCCCTCCGGAGCGCCGGTCCGCAGGTTGAACAGATGCACGGCGCCGTCGTAGACGCTCTTGCCGCACCCGGTGGCGAGGGTGGCCCCGTCGGGCGACACGGCCACCGCGTTGACCGGGCCGCCGCAGGAAATCGTTCGCACCAGGGCGCCGTCGTCGAGGTTCCAGACCCGCGCGCTTCCGTCAAGACTGCCGCTGACGACCAGCGAGCCGGTCGATGCGCCTGCCGGGGCCGGCACGACCGCCAGCCCGCGGACCGGCCCCATGTGCCCGGCCAGGACTCGCTCCAATTCCCCGGTCGATGCGCTCCAGACCCGCACCTTCCCGTCGGCGCCGCCGCTGACCAGCAGGGACCCGTTCGCCGCGTAGGCGAGCGCCGGCACGCCGGTCGAAGCGCCGAGCGCTGCGGTGGTCTTTCCCGTCGACGTGCGCCAGAGGCGGCCGGTATAGTCGGACGAGCCGCTCGCGATGGCGGCGCCGTCGGGGGAGAAGGCGATGGCGGTGACCGGTTTCGCATGCCCGACCATCATGCGGACGACCTTCTCCGTGGTGACATCCCAGAGTTGGAGGCTCTCCGTGGTGTTACTGATGCCGCCGACCCCGCCGAGGGCGATCTGTTTGCCGTCGGGCGACCACGCGACCGAGTCGATGCCCTCGATGTTGTTCATCTCGAGCTGCCCGAGGTCCTTGCCGGACGCCACGTTCCAGATGTGCGCGACGCCGTCGTCGCAGGCGTCGGCCAGTTTGGCGCCGTCGGGCGAGAAGGCGAGCGCCCGCAGCGGCATCGCATGTCCCTGCATTGTCCGGTCGATCCCGCAATCGTCGACATCCCATGTCCGCACAACGCCGTCGTCGCCGCCACCGGCGATCAACGAGGCGTCGGGGGAGATGGCGACACATTCGACCGGGGACGTCGAGCCGGTCGCGGTTCCCTGTTGTGCGATTGCCGCCGCGCCCGCGGCCAGCCGCCAGACCGTAACCGTCTTATCGGCCTGCCCCAGGACCACGTAGACGTCGCCGCCGTGAAGCCCGATCGCGCCGGAAATTGCGGTGGCTCCCGTCGGTTGATCGGCCAGCCGCACATCCGTCCGCGTGTCCCACTCGGTTGCCCGCCCATCGGCCGATGCCGCCCAGACCGACCGGTCATCCGCGAATCTCAGCGCCAGGACCGCCGCGTGCGACACCGGCAGCGTGCCGAGCAGGCCTCCGTCGACCGCGTTCCACACCTTCGCCGTCCCGTCGCGGCTTCCGGTGACCACCGACTTGCCGTCGGGCGCATAAGCCACGCTCGTCACCTCGCCGACATGCCCGCACTGAAGCACCAGCTCCGGCGCGCCAGCCATGGCCGGTGTTGAGAGGGCGGCGGCGAGGACCAGGGTCGATAACGCAGCGCGCATCTGGCGACAGGTTGTTGTGAGTGGCATTGTCCGGTCCTCGTGTGTTGTACGGCAGCTCAGAGGGATAACCGTTTCGAGTATACCCAGTCAACCTGGCACCGAGCCTCCAGACGGATTCGCCGGAAAGCAGGATTCCAGAGGATCGGGCCAGAAGTAGGAGGCAAGATGCCGATTGACATAAGACTTTGCATCGAGTCCGACCACCCGGAACTCGCGAAGCTCTCCGGGGCGGTTGGTTGTGAGACGAACGGGTGCGGCCGGTATTGGCGGCCGGCCCGCCAGTATGACGAGGGCCGTCCGGCCGCGGTCGCGCTTACCGCAACGATCGATGATGTCGTAGCCGCTTACGCGGCCATTCGCTCCGTCCGTCAAGATCGAGCACGCATGGACCTGATGGTACATCCCGACTATCGCGGTCAGGGCGTCGGGGCCAGTCTGTACGATCGCTTGTTATCGACGGACACTGCCCGCACCAGTAACCTCCAGGCGCGAGTGAACGGGACCAATTCCCCGGACACCACGATCGGCTTTCTGCGACGCCGCGGTTTCGAGGAGACCGAACGAGTACACGGGCTCATTCTGCACAAGGACGACTTTGAGCCGATGCGATTCGTCGCACTGATCGACCGGCTCGAGATCGAGGGGATCTCGATCACGACTCTGGCGAAGGCGCGCCGTCATGACCCCGATTATGCGGAGAAGCTCCAGGTCCTGGAATCGGCCATGGAACCGTCGTGGCCCGACGCCGACCCGGAGCACGCGCCCTTCACGCCGGTCGATTACGACGATTTCGCCATTGCCGTGCTCGACGAGATCCGGCGCTACGAGGACGCTTTTTTCCTCGCGATCCATGGCAACCGATACATGGGCCGCAGCTCGGCCCTCGACGGCATCACAGCCGTCCACCCCGACTTTCGGCATCGAGGCATCGGCACGGCGCTGTTGGCCAAATCGACCGAGTACCTGTTCCACATCGGGCGCCACGAGCACTTCCTGCTCGCCACCCACCGCGGATTGGCGGCCATCGCACAGCGTCTTGGATACAAGATTTGCGGAACCGAATTGCGGCTAGTCCGAATGGCTGGCGACGCCGGTTTCGGCCGTTAAGCGTTAAGCGCGGCCACCGGACCTGGAAGCTGCCGGCGTCCGCCATCACGTGTGGCATTTGTTGCGCGAATCGCCTACTCCCTCTCCTTTCCAAGGAGAGGGTTGAGGTTCCTTCCGGAAGCGTCCGGGAAACCATGCAGCGCAGCCAGATTGCCGGTCCGGTCGCCTCAGCGGGGTCATAATTGCCCAGCGTGAGGATCCTAAAGCCGTGGAGGCGCAGCCGTGGGATCAACTTCTCCCATTGCCGTGCCTCATCCGTCCGGAGCACGGCCACGGGAGCCACCTGATCCGACGGGTTGTAACCCGGAGCATGTCGAAGCGAGTCGACGAGTGCGTCGAAGAGTGTCATTGTTCAGCCAATCGCCCTTTGGAATCGCCTCAGCAGTTCTGGTCATCTCGCGGATACGTGGAAGGATTTGACTGGTCTCGAAAACAAATTTGACAGGCTTAACTACCGATCGGTTGGAACGACTCCCAATTCCAGTCCACCACCTGCCCGCAGACCGAACGTCAGGCAACATGAGCTGGACGCGGCGGGAAGTCTGCGTACGAAGGAAAAGGAGGAGACGGTTGCGTGATTGGATGGTCAGCAAGTAAGCGCTGTTTCTCGTCTCGGGTCGGGACGTGCTGATTGTCGTCCGTTAACTGATTGTACGGGTTCCAATTGCTCGGACTGCTCGTGTAGTCGCTAAACCAGTTGGATTCAGCCATAATCCATCTCGTTCGGATGTGTTCGACGGAATCGATATGATCGTCCAGGCCGAATTGAGTTCCACAGCATGGACAAATCAAATCTTCCGCGGGCTCTCGCCAAAGTTCCTTATAGAAGCATACCGGACATGTGTAGTTCATGGATCGATCCCACTCGACTGCGCCAAATTCCATCTGATCCGAAAAGCAATCAATTGATCCCATCATCATAACAATTGGTAGACAATGCGACCACGATTATATCGTATCTGATACGCCACCCATTGTCAAGTATTAACGGACCAGAATACCGTCGTGGTACGCGAGTAATTACTCGTCCCTCGGACCTCCGGGTGCCATGCTCATAGCCCTGGATGAGCATGCCGACGACGTCCCGTCACCGCTTGTTGCTTTCGAATGTGGTCTACGATCCTCAAGCTACAACTCAGCCGTTTCGACCAACAACGGCCCTACTTCCCCGCCGCCGTAAAAGCTCGCACTCGACCACAACCAGTCGGTCGGCAATGCGCACAAACCACGAGTAACGGGATTATTGTGCATGTAGTGGAGTTTCTCCGCGAGTTCCTCACGCGTCCATATGTTACGATCGTAACCTCCGCCGCGCTGCCAAAACCGAAAATGAATTTTGCCGCTTGGTTGGACGTCGAGAAACGGCTCCCAGACGGCCTCCGGTTTGTTCGACCTTTCTCGATACCAGATCGCCTTTCGCGTTACCGATTCTTACACCGACCTCATGTACTCGCTGAAGTCATACACTGGTTCGCGGGGCTTAACCAACAGGTGAACGTGCTCCGGCATAAACACATATCCCCAGATCGCGGTGTTGTGTTTTTCACACGCCCGCACGACGGAATCGGCTAGCCACGTCTTTGACCGGTCTGCGTTCAGGAACGGCTTCTGTTTGAAGCACGAGAACGTCAGGAAATGGGCATCGCCGGGTTCGTTGTAACGGTGACACGTTTTGTAGGATTTGTCTGCAATGAGTACCATGGTAATTGTTGACACACGGGCCACGCCGCCTTGACGCAGACGGGACCGATGCGCTGGATGGACAGTTCAGTGCTCGTCGACGGAGCCGTAAGCGTGGCGGCATGCTCATCCAGGGCTATGAGCATGGCACCCGGCAACCGGCGACATGGTGCTTCACGGGTTCAGTGCTCGTCGACGGAGCCGTAAGCGTGGCGGCATGCTCATCCAGGGCTATGAGCATGGCACCAGGTATCCGGCGACATGGTGCTTCACGGGTTCAGTACTCGGTATCGTCCGGATTCATACCACGGTCCTTCTTCCAGTTAATCGTGAACTTGCGGCGAAGGATTCCGGCGTTGACGAACTGCGGGTCCTACTCGAACCCCTTGCTACGCCTGCACCGTCTCCGACCACGGTTTGGCGAGGCCTGCCGCGCGGGCGGCCTCGTAGTCGTCGTCGCCCATCGACGCGCGCAGGGTCGACAGGGCCGATTGGGGGCCGGCGGCGTGGGGCGACTGGAGGTCGGTGAAGAGCTTCTCGGCATGGGAGTAGAGGGCGACCGCACGGGGCGAATCGCCGGTGTCCTGGTAGTACTCGGCCAGGTTGAGCAGCATGACGCTGATTCCGAAGCGGTCGCGCAGGCCGGTGCGGATGTCAAGGCTTTTCCGATACAGGTCGCGGGCCTTGTCCAAATTGCCGGCGAAATACTCGAGCGCGCCCAGGTTGCCGAGCGTCTCGGCCTCCCCGCGTGCATCGCCGGCCCCGCGGCGTACGGTGAGGCTCTCCTCGTACAGGGCACGCGCCTCGTCGCGCTCGCCGCGGCGGCTCGCGAGCATGGCCAGGTTGTGCAGCGCCATTCCCTTCCCGGCTCCCTTGCATGTGCGCCAGAGTTCTAGCGCCCGTGTGAAGTGCTCCGACGCGCCTGTCGGGTCGCCGGCATCGATGCGGGCCAGCCCGATCAGGTTCTCCGCCGCCGCTTCGGCATCCGGATCGGCCCTGGCCTGCGCGAACGCCCGCGCCTCTTCCGCGTGGGCCTGGGCGACGGCCACGTCACCGAGATCGAGCTGGACGGCGGACGATTCGCGGCGCAAACGTGCACGCAGGAGCGGCTCGTCGTCGGGGGCCAGACTCTCGTCGAGCGCCTCCCAGCCGATCCCGAGCACACGGGCGGCATCGGTCCAGAAACCCAGGTAGCTGAGCGGCCGGGCCATCGCTGCGGCGAGTCGCGCGCAGAGCCGCTTGTCCGGAAGTTCCAGAGCGGTTTCCAGTGCCGCGCGCAGGTTGTCGAGCTCGGCGCCGACCTCATCTAGCGCCTTGACCTGGTTCCGCGTGCGGAGCTCGCCGGACAGGCGCTCGGCAAAGTCCAGGAAGAAGGTGGCATGCTTGGCCTGGATATCGTCGCGGCTGAGCTTCTGGCGCGCGAACGAGCGCACGAGTTCCAGCATGAAGAAGCGCATCTGCTGCGTGGTTGTGTTGGTCTGGGCGCGCAGGAAGGAATGACGGCGAAGCTCATGCACGCTCTCGAGGACATCGAAGGCGTCGCAGACCGCCTCGGCGGTGGATAACGTGAAGCCGTTTGCGAAGACGCAGAGCTGAGCAAAGAGGTCCTTGTCGTCGTCGTTCAGCAGGTCGTGCGACCATTCGATCGCACCCTGAATCGCGCGCTGCCGCGGCGGCAGGTGAGGCGCGCGAGTCTGGAGCAGCTTCGTCCAATCACCCAGCCTGCCGAGGATGTCGTGCGGAGTCATGCTGGAGACGCGGGTGGCCGCAAGCTCGATGGCGAGCGGCATGCCCTCGAGCCGGGAGCAGATGTCGGCGATGTCGGCCGCGTTGTCCTCGGTGCGCTCGAAGGTCGACTGGCGGGCCACGGCGCGGTCGATAAAGAGGGCCTCCGCGTCCTCCTGCGGCAAAGGCGGCACCTCGATGGTGCGCTCGGCGGGGATTTCGAGGATGGTGCGCGATGTCGCCAGGAAGCGCGGGGTCTCCGTCGCCTTCACCAGTCGGTTCAGGAGGGTGCCGGCGCCGTCGATCTGCTCGGTGTTGTCGAGGACGAGCAGCATGCGCCTGGTCTTGAGATAGGCGGTCAACTGCGCCTCGACCGATCCGGTGGGCTGCAGTTCGATCGGAAGCGTGGCGGCTATCTTGCGGACCGTCTCGTCGATCGTGCGCGCCTCCTCGAGCTCCACCCACCAGGCGCCGTCCTCGAAGCTGGTCTGGACCCGGTGGGCAAGGTCGAGCGCGGACCGGGTCTTGCCCATGCCGCCAAACCCGACCAGTGTCATCACCCGCGTCGACGGCGATTGGAGCTGCGTTTCCCAGTCCGCCAGCATATCGACACGGCCGATGTACGGCGACGTGATCTCCGGGAGGTTTCCGACCGCCGCCCGCTCCGGCGCGATGATGGGGGCGGTGGACGCGGCCGGGGCGTCCTCACCGCCCTCCTTTGCTATTCCGCGCCGAAGATGGTCGACCAGCTTAACCAGTTCCGCATTGGTGGGCGGATTGCTGGCGGTGAGCCAGTGCACCGGGCCGAGGTAGTACTCCATCGACCCGGTCGGCACGACGCTGTCGATCTTGAGTGGGACGACCAGCTTGTGCTTCTCGAAGGCGCGGTGGACCTCGCGACGCACCTGCTCGCTGGCGTGGGAATGCTCTGAAAAGATGAGGACGAACGCCCGGCACTCCTCGAGCCCGGAGACGATGGACTCACTCCAGTGCTCGCCGGCCACGATGTCGCGCGGGGCGATCCAGCACCCGTAGCCGTTCGTCTCGAGGGCGGCGCAAACGAGGTTTGCGGTATCCTTGTCTATCGACGAGTGGCTGATAAAGGCCACGCGCCCGCCTGCTGTGATCTGTGGTGTCTGTTCCGTGTCGGTACCGCTCATGGACTACGTGATCCTTAGTGCGTGGCGATTGCGAAGTTTATACTGTCATATGCCGGCAAAACCTGGGCCAAGAGACGAAGAAGGAGTTTTCTTTGCCAACTCTCGTCAAATCCGCGGTGATCCGTCCTGTGATACTAATCGTGAGAATCGTCGCGGGCGGCGACGAAATCGACCCACGAATGAATTCGTGGGCTGCCGTGGAGAACGTCCTCCGGACGAAAGAGGAATCGCTTCTTCTCCGCAGTTTGGTTGCGGC